>CANHRI010000003.1 GCA_947463515.1 Flavobacteriaceae bacterium | reverse complement strand
TACCCGTGGCTCCCGTTCCCAAAGTCCATGGCGATGGATTTGTAGCTCCGTCCGGACCGGTCGTATTCTCAAATCCCTCAACCCCTGGGGTCGGAAACTGCGAATATCCCGTGAAATGCACTAACGCAAGCAGGAGTAGTAATGTAATTTTTTTCATAAAAATTAATAATTGATGGGTTTGTTTGTATTTAAGTTGTTAGCTATCAAAAGTAAAAAAAAATCCTAAAGTACACTGATTTAATCCAAAAAAATCTAATTGTTAGGCAGTTCTTGTAAGAAGGAGATTTGCCTAAGTAGAACATTTGTAAGATTAAATAGGTCTATTTACAATTTCAAATCAAGTGCTAATGAATGCTTATGTAAGCAATGTAAAAATAGCCTATATAGCTAACATAAAACTACATAGGCTAATTACAAATGAGTACGACACCTCTTTGAATGAGGATTTAATCTATCGTATAAATTTTTCGGGCTAGAAGCTATTGATTGTTTGACGAATTTGTGTCAATTTACGCATTAAATCTTCAAAATAATCCAAGTGCAACATATTAGCGCCATCGCTTTTGGCATTGGCTGGGTCAAAATGGGTTTCTATAAAAATTCCATCCACACCAACTGCGATTCCTGCTTTGGCGATGGTTTCTATGCGATCGGGTCTTCCTCCAGTTACTCCCGACATTTGATTGGGTTGTTGCAGGGAGTGGGTGACGTCTAAAACAGTTGTTGCAAATTCTTTCATGGTAGGAATTCCTCGAAAATCAACAATCAAATCTTGATAGCCAAACATGCTTCCGCGGTCGGTGACCATAATATTTTCATTGTGACAATCCAAAACTTTTTGTACAGCATGTTTCATGCTTTCGGGACTCATAAATTGTCCCTTTTTTAAATTGACTGTTTTTCCTGTTTTGGCTGCGGCGACCACCAAGTCGGTTTGTCGAACCAAAAAAGCAGGGATTTGTAAAACATCTACATATTGTGCTGCTTTATCAGCATCCTCTTCTGTGTGAATATCCGTTACCGTGGGAACATGAAATGTTTCGGAAACTTTTCGAAGAATCTTTAACGCTTTTTCATCGCCAATCCCCGTAAAACTATCAATACGTGAGCGATTAGCTTTTTTAAATGACCCCTTAAATACAAAGGGGATTTTATAATTATCAGAAATTGTAGAGAGTTTTTCAGCAATACGTAAGGCCATTTCTTCTCCTTCAATAGCACAAGGTCCAGCTAAAATAAAAAAGTTACCACTATCAGTATGTTTGATTTGTGGCAGTTGATTTAAATCCATGAAAAATTAGTTTTTTGAAACACAAAGGTACAAAATAAAACCCTTTCATTTTGTTGGAATCCTTGGACTTGTTCATGACGGGAAAAGTTATTTTTTTATGGTTAGACCTTTCGGGCAAAGAATTTTTCCTTTTTCAAACAAGTTCACATACAATCGAAGGCTAGAGGTGCCATAGCTTACTTTATAAATCTCTAAAGTGCCAGCTCCAGTACTACTTTTTTTGCTTTCGTAGGGACAACATACTTCAATTTTTTCCCAAGTAATGGGTTCGCCATTCGGTCCGGCAAGGGCTTTAAAAAAATAGTCCACATTTCTAGGGTTATTTCGTTCATTATCGTATCCTAAATTAATGGGATATTCCATGTTATAGCCATATAAATCATCAGTAGCATACTCTTTCAGGTCAAAATGTCCGTCAATCGTTTGTAGTTTTCTGACCGAATTATCGATGTTTCGTATAACCAACTTTCCGCTTCCACAGCTAGTTTCGAGGATTAATATCAAAAGAGAAGCAATAATTTTTTTCATGGTGTTAATTTGATTTTTCAAATTTGTTAATTTCTGTGCAATAATCAAACCACGATTTCTATTTTTGTAAAAAATGTAGCATATGGAAATTTTTATGGCAACTTGGCATTGGTCCATTTCTGGTTTTTTAATTGGAATGGTAATGTTGCTTTTAATTTATTTTGGAAAGGGATTTGGCATGTCTTCCAATTTGAGAAGTTTATGCTCCATGACGGGTGTAGGGAAAAAAGTATCTTTTTTTCAATGGGATTGGAAAAGTCAGCAATGGAATTTGGTCGTTGTTTTAGGGGCTATGGTTGGAGGGTATCTCGCAGTGCACTTTTTAAGTGCTCCCGATAATGTAGCGATTCAACCCGATACGATTTTAAAATTACAAAAATTAGGTATTGACGCCCCAAACGGTAAACTGCTTCCTCAAACTTTATTTGATATTTCTGCTTTAAAACAGCCAAAAATCATCGCCTTTCTGTTAGTCGGAGGCTTCCTGATAGGGTTTGGTTCGCGCTATGCTGGAGGTTGTACTTCGGGTCATGCGATTACAGGATTAAGTACTTTTCAGGGGCAATCCTTGAAAGCGGTTATTGGTTTTTTTGTAGGAGGATTATTGATGACCCATTTTATTCTCCCTTTACTTTTTTAGGTTATGAAGTATATCAAATTTTTTATAGTTGGCCTTTTTTTTGGTGTCGTACTCACCAAAGCGGAAGCAGTTTCTTGGTACCGTATCTACGAAATGTTTCAATTTGATTCCTTCCACATGTATGGTATTATCATGGTAGCAATTGCTACAGGTGTGATTGGAGTTCAATGGATTAAAAGAAAAAGAATAACCGATTACAAAGGAAAACCTATTTCCATTCCTGATAAAGAAAAAGGAACATTCCGGTACTGGATCGGCGGATTGCTTTTTGGTTTAGGGTGGGCCATGGTAGGAGCATGTCCAGGGCCAATTTTTATTCTGATGGGTGCAGGTTTTATGGCGGTAGGCGTTCTATTTATTGGGGCTCTTTTGGGAACCTTTATTTATGGTTGCATCAAAGATTATTTACCGCACTAAGTAACAGTAGTTACAATTCAATAATAACGGGTGGATTTTTTTTAATAAAAAAATATGACCACTACTTTATTCCTTAGAACCTCTAATGCGCGGGATGTGCTCACTCCATTTCTAAGCAATTGAGTGCAATGGATGCGTTGCAAAATTACATATTCGATATTTAACAATACACCGTTTCATTCACTTATCAAGTTGAATCGGATTTAGAAACCGTCATAATAAGCTGAAATAAATAGGGTGTCCTGAACTTGGGGAGGCCAATATTGTAAGAGATAAAGCATCTTCCTATGTCAGTTGTGCGTTAGGAAAATTGTCACGTTAATTACTGAATTTCCGCGCTTAGACCCGCATCCAATAAGGCTGAACAAAGGGGTTTCAATTCGTCATAAGCCCCAGTTTTCACCCCGCATTTACCCGTATAATGAACTAAAATAGCGCATTGTTCCGCTTGAATAGGAGTGTGGTCGCAAACGCGAATTAATGTGTCAATAACGTGATCGAAGGTGTTGACATCGTCATTGAACAATATTATTTCATGATGAAAATCTAAATCTTCAGCCAAAACGACTGACTCTTTTACTTTTTCAATCGTACTCATTTTCATTTATTGTTTTTTATAGCGAAGAGACGCCCAATTGTTGCGCTCCCATTTTTTTTCAAAAACCAGTCCAAAAGGTTGGCAAGCGGCATCCAAATAGGGGATATCATCCACATAGAAACCGCTGAGTAGCAAATATCCATTTGACGCTAAACAACCCGCATACGTAGCCATATCGTTAATCAAAATATTTCGGTTAATGTTGGCAATAATTACATTATAAGATCTTCCGGTCAACAGACTTGCATCTCCTTCCTCTACCGTGATATGGTGGCAATGATTGCGTTCCGCATTTTCAATAGAGTTCAAATAACACCACGCGTCAATGTCAATGGCATCAATTGGTTGGGCTCCTTTCATCTCAGCCAAAATGGCTAAAATAGCAGTGCCACATCCCATATCCAACGTTTTTTTACCCACCAAATCCAATTCCAGCAACTGTTGAATCATCATGTGCGTCGTTTCATGATGGCCTGTACCAAAACTCATTTTGGGTTCGATCACAATGTCATAAGGCGCGTTTGTTTTTTCGTGAAAAGGAGCGCGAACGTAGCACATTCCATCGACATCAATCGGATCAAAATTTTTCTCCCACTCTTCATTCCAGTTGACTTGTTCAATTGTCTCGATCGTGTGCGTGATGGTAAATTCGGGTGAGTTGACAATAAATAGATTTTCAATCATTCCTATCTCGTAGGCCGATTGCTGAATGTATGCAGTTACGCCGTGTTCCTGTTCGACAAAACTTTCAAAGGGCAATACACCCAACTCGGCAATTAAGATTTCTGTTCCCGGATCTTTGGGTTCCACCGTAAAATGAAATCCTAAATAGACTACTGACATATGTTTTTTGTTTTTGGCAAAAGTACGGCAGGAAATGCAATAAAAAAAAGAACCCGACGAAGTGTCGGGCTAAATTTTATCGGTTGGGATGATTACAAGCTTCTTCAATGCGATGAAATACATCATGTACATTTTGAAACGTACGCATGATTTCAACATCAGGTGCTCTGTTGGTAATCAATTCACTTAATTTCTTGGTTAATTTCTGTAAAACCGCAATATTTTCAACTGCTTTTGATGTTTTCAAATCGGCAGGCATAGTTGCTACATCCAAGGCTTCTGATTTTTGAACCAAAGCATCATGGCTGTTTTTGATAGGAGTCAAATTCCCACCTTCCGCTGGATGAAAGGTTTTTGATAAAAGTTCATGGTACTCATTAAGAGGCGCCCATTTGGCAGTAGCCGATTGTGCTTGAAGGTTTTGAAAGGCTAAAAAAGCAACGATAGCCACAGCGAATTTTACAAATTTCATAAGTATATGTTTTGAATAGTAACAGTTTTGTTGAGTCAAATATAAAAAAGTATTTCGATTTGCTTCTACAATTCATACTGAATTTTCAACAGTTCGGTAGGAAGGATTTGAGCAACTCAATGCAAGTGCCCAATTTTGCTTCAGAAAACCTGACTTATGAAAACTATCAGCACTATTTTTTTTAGCTTACTCTCTTTTTTGATGTTCAGCCAACACACCGTAACAGGAATCGTTTTGGATGCCAAAAAAACACCGATCACAAGCGCCAATGTCTACTTAGAAGGCACCTACGATGGCGGATTGACCGATGCCCAAGGTCAGTTTACTTTTACAACCACCGCTACTGGCCCCCAAAAAATAGTAGTCTCGTTGCTAGGATACGAATCAGTAGAACTTCCGTATAAAGTGGGTGAGAATCAACCCCTTCAAATCATCCTCAAAGAAAGTGTCAATACACTCGACACGGTTATTATCACAGCAGGCACTTTTGATGCAGGCGAACGGTCGCGGGTTTCGGTACTCAAACCTTTGGATATTGTCACTACTGCAGGGTCCAATGGAAATATAATCGCCGCCCTACAAACCTTGCCTGGGACTCAAAATGTAGCCGAAGATGGGCGGCTTTTTGTACGGGGAGGTGAGGCCGATGAAACTCAAACATACATCGATGGAATTCGGGTCGCGCAACCCTATGGCGCGGCAGCCCAAAATGTTCCCACACGAGGACGTTTTTCTCCTTTTTTATTTACAGGTATGTCCTTTTCCACCGGAGGATATTCGGCTGAATACGGGGAGGCGCTTTCCAGTGTTTTATTGCTAAACTCGAAAGAGGAGGAAGTCACCGAACGAACAGATTTGTCTTTTATGACCGTTGGACTCGGGGTGGCCAATACCCAAGCCTGGGACAAGCAGTCGTTAACCTTCAATATGGCCTACTTGAATTTGGAACCCTACCAAAAATTGATTCCTCAAAACATTACATGGAACAAACCCTACCAATCCTTGTCGGGCGAAGCGGTGTATCGCTATCGATTTACCTCGGGTTTGTTAAAGGTGTATACAGCTTTTGATCATGCGACTTTTGACCTTAATCAAGAAAGTATTAATACCCCACAACCTACACGAGTGGCTATCTACAATACCAATTGGTATACCAATATTTCATTCAAAGGGAGTGTGGGCAATGGTTGGCAGCTTACCACTGGCGCTAGTTTTGGTCATGGTAAAAATCAAATCGATCTCGAACAAGACGAGGTGTACAATCAAGAAAATGCAGCTCATTTTAAACTCAAATTGCGAAAATCGTATTCCGATCGGTTCAAATGGAGCATGGGGCTCGATCAATTTGTCACCGGATTTAAGGAACTGTTTTCCAATGCCGCCGTGCGTTTTTCTAGTGGATATGATTTTCCATTGAGTGCGGCATTTACCGAAATCGATTGGATTTTTTCAAAAAAAGTCGCTGCCAAAATGGGAGCACGGCTATCCCACAATGGTATGTTAAACGAAACGCAACTCATGCCACGGCTTTCCTTGGCCTATAAATTTGCCAAAAACCACCAGTTTTCATGGGCTTATGGAAACTTTGCCCAAGCCCCAAGAGCCGATTATTTGAAGTATACTGCTACGATTCAAAGTGAACGCGCCGCCCATTATATCATGAATTATTTGTATACGCACGATCGGCAAACTTTTCGGGTGGAAGCCTATGAAAAAGCGTATACCGATTTGATTCAATTCAATACCCAAACACCACAATTCAATAGCGATTTCTCCAACGGAGGGTCGGGCTATGCGCGTGGATTAGATGTGTTTTGGCGGGATGGGAAGTCGATTAAAAACTTGGAATATTGGGTGTCGTATTCGTTTATTGATAGCCAACGCAATTACCGTAATTTTCCAACCACGGTAACCCCCAATTTTATTGCCAAACACAGTATATCGCTGGTTGGCAAGTATTGGATTAACGACTCGAAATCGCAATTGAGTGTAACCCAAGTCCTCAGCTCGGGGCGCCCCTACAACAATCCCAACGAGTCCCTTTTTATGAATGGACGAACCAAGCCGTTTTCCAATTTAAGTTTGAGTTGGGCCTATCTTATTTCTTCCCAAAAGATTCTATTATTTTCGGTCAACAATATACTCGGTACCCAAAATGTCTTGGGGTATGAATACGCCAATACGCCCGATGCCAATGGGGTGTACAACCGACGGATTATCGAACCTACTGCCGATCGTTTCTTTTTTGTGGGCTTTTTTTGGACCCTAAGCGATAACAAAAAAGATAATCAGCTAAATAATTTATAGGCAGCAGACGTGAGGTGTTCATAAAAACATTTGTCCCGCTCTCCGCTTTATCTCTGGCGCTCCTTTGACAAGGAAGCTCCAGAGGATGCCGCTGCGATCGGGCTGTATACACGAATAAGTTCCAAAAGAAAAAGGGATTGTCTTACCAACAATCCCTTTTATCGCTTTGATTTTTTGCGTTCTTATTTTTTCATTTTGAGGTCAAAACGATCCAATTGCATCACCTTATTCCAAGCTGCGACAAAGTCCGTTACCATTTTTTCTTTGGCATCACTGCTGGCATATACTTCGGCCAAAGCACGCAATTCTGAATGTGAACCGAAAATTAGATCGGCACGCGTGGCAGTCCACTTCACAGCATCCGTTTTACGATCACGACCTTCGAATTTTTCTTTATCTGCATCGGTCGCTTTCCATACGGTGTTCATATCCAATAAATTCACAAAAAAGTCATTGGTTAACGCACCCACTCGAGTAGTTAAAATGCCCGTATTTTCATCCGAATGATGAACACCCATTGCGCGCATACCACCCAATAATACGGTCATTTCAGGGGCCGTTAGCGTTAACAATTGTGCTTTGTCAACCAACAATTCTTCGGTAGTAAAAGTATAACGTGTTTTTTTGTAGTTACGGAAACCGTCAGCCATGGGTTCTAAAACACCAAAAGAAGCCACATCGGTTTGCGCTTGTGTGGCATCCATACGTCCGGGGGTGAAAGGAACCGTAACAGGAACACCTGCCGCTTTGGCCGCTTTTTCAACACCCACATTTCCAGCCAAAACAATCAAATCGGCCATCGATACTTTTTTAGTACCCGAGGTGGTGTGGAATTTCTTTTGAATCCCTTCAAGTACACCCAATACTTTGTTCAATTGCGTCGGATTATTACTTTCCCAATTGCGTTGGGGTAACAATCGAATGCGTGCTCCATTGGCGCCTCCTCTTTTGTCTGAACCACGGAATGTAGAAGCAGAAGCCCAAGCCGTTTCCACCAATTCTTGCGTACTTAAACCTGAATTGGTAATGGCTGTTTTTAAACTTGTGATGTCTTTGGCATCCACTAACGGATGATTTACCACTGGAATGGGGTCTTGCCAAATTAATTCTTCTTTAGGTACTTCGGGACCTACGTGACGCGTTTTGGGTCCCATATCGCGGTGCGTAAGCTTATACCATGCACGAGCAAAGGCATCTTCAAACGCCGCAGGATTGTCCAAGAAATTGCGTGAAATTTTTTCATATACCGGATCAAAACGCAACGACAAGTCGGTGGTCAACATGGTTGCTTTGTGTTTTTTATTGGCATCAAAAGCATCAGGAATGATGTTGGCTCCGTTTTTGGCCACCCATTGATGGGCTCCTGCCGGACTCTTGGTCAATTCCCATTCGTTACCAAACAAAAGATTAAAGTAATCATGTCCCCATTTGGCAGGCGTAGTGGTCCACGTGACCTCCAAACCAGAAGTAATGGCATCTGAACCTTTTCCACTACGATAGGTACTGGTCCAACCCATGCCTTGCTCTTCAATAGAAGCCGCTTCGGGTTCGGGTCCCACATGAGAAGCTGCCCCTGCACCGTGCGTTTTTCCGAAGGTGTGTCCTCCAGCAATCAAGGCCACGGTTTCTTCGTCGTTCATACCCATGCGTCCAAACGTTTCGCGAATGTCTTTGGCGGCAGCCACAGGGTCGGGGTTGCCATTGGGGCCTTCAGGATTCACGTAAATCAATCCCATTTGAACCGCAGCCAACGGATTTTCTAATTTTCCGTCTTGGTAGCGTTTGCTGTTGTCCAACCATTTCGACTCAGAACCCCAATACACATTGGATTCCGGTTCCCAAACGTCGGCGCGTCCTCCTGAGAAACCAAACGTTTTGAATCCCATCGATTCCAGAGCTACATTACCAGTCAAGATCATCAAATCCGCCCAAGAAATTTTGTTTCCATACTTTTGTTTGATGGGCCAAAGCAAACGTCGTGCCTTGTCTAAATTGGCATTGTCGGGCCAACTGTTTTGTGGGGCAAAACGTTGCTGTCCCGAACATGATCCGCCACGACCGTCACCTGTGCGATAGGTTCCCGCACTATGCCACGCCATTCGGATAAATAAGGGACCGTAGTTACCAAAATCAGCTGGCCACCAATCTTGTGACTGGGTTAGTACGGCTTGAATGTCTTTTTTCAACGCCATATAATCCAACGACTTGAAGGCTTTGATGTAATCAAAATTAGCATCCATCGGATTGGTCAAGTTTGAATTTTGACGCAATACCGATACGTTCAACTGACTAGGCCACCAATCACTGTTTTTGGTGGTTTTGGCATGTGTAGTGGGTTTGGCCGCGTCCATAGTACCATTTTGGAACGGACATTGGGACAAATCTTTGGCAGTATCTTGTGCATACGTTCCATACGTTATTGCACCTATCGCCATGAGATACATCGTTTTTTTCATCATAGTATTCGGTTTTATGTTTGTTTGTTTGTATTTCATTATTGATTGTAAAAATAAGTGGTATATTTGATTGATAAAAACGATATTTTCAAACCTAATATTGATAGCATCAATGAATATACGTCAGTTTGAGTATGTATTGGCTGTAGCAGAGGTGCGCCACTTCGAATTGGCCGCTGAAAAATGTTTTGCGACCCAATCGACTTTGAGTACAATGGTATCCAAGTTTGAAGAAGAATTGGGGATTACGATTTTCAACCGAAAGAAAAAACCGGTAGAAATTACAGCCGAGGGCGAAGTCATTATCGAACAAATCAAAGCGATACAGTCCCAAATCGGGGTGTTAAATGAATTGGCCAAAGAGTTCAAAGGCGAAGTTGACGGTACCTTAACCTTGTCGGTCATTCCTACGATTGCACCTTTTTTATTGCCCTTGTTTTTACAGTCGTTTGCCGAGAAATTTCCGCAATTACAGATTGAAGTTCGCGAGCAAACCACGGGAGAAATCACGCGTTTATTGAAGGCGCGGGAGTTGGATATTGGCATTTTATCCTTGCCCATCAACGATCCCGACCTAATTGAAATTCCGCTCTACGACGAACCCTTTTTGTTGTTGGATTGTGGCAATCGCTATGCCAATCCTGTGCGCCCTGAGGCCTTGAATCCGAGTGATATTTGGTTGATGGAGGAAGGGCATTGTATGCGAACGCAAATTGTGACCTTTTGTGATTTGGAAACCCGTTTGGCCACTCCGCCGTTTAATTTCAATTTCAAAGCGGGTTCAATCGACAGTTTGCTGCGGTTTGTCAAAGCCAATAATGCAACTACATTGTTACCGTATCTAGCCACGACCGCCTACAGCACGGAAGAAAGGGAGCGATTGCGGGAATTTCAAGCGCCTGTTCCCATTCGATCCGTTGGTTTGGTAGTGCATCGGCATTTTGTAAAACGAAGGGTGTTGTATTTTTTAGAGCAAGAAATTCTAAAACAAGTGCATCCCATTTTACCCAAAACCACCGAGGCTTTGTTGTTGAATCCGGTGTAAAGGTGTACCCTTTTATGGAGAAAAAACAATACTATTTTCAAAATTGACAGTTCATCTTCTCTTTTTGACGGTTCGGTCGTTTTTAATTGTATGCCCTAGATGAAGTTGCGAATTTTGACTCAGAAAATAGCAACCGTCTATTTCAAAAAACAAAAGAATCACTTAAATTACACTCGTATGAAAAATGGTATTACAATTTTAGCTTTTTTATTGGTGCAATGGATGACCGCACAAGCTACCTTTGAACAAGGGATGGGTAAAGCTTTGCAATTATGGGGCGAAGGAAAACCCGCCGAGGCCACAGCGTTGTTGGAGCGTATTGCCGCTGCCGAGAAAACAAGCTGGTTACCCAATTATTATGTCGCTTTAATCCAAACGACCGAAGCCTTTGACCCTAAAAATCGGGATAAAGTGAATGCGCTTTTGACACAAGCTCAGCGTGTTTTGGATGTTGAAATGGCCAAGACTCCTGACAATGTGGAGTTGATTATTTTGCAAGCCTTGGTTCATACTGCTTGGATTGCACACGACCCGATGACCAACGGTATGCGACTTTCCTCTACTGTTGTTGGATTATATAACAAAGCCCTAGCAATGGCACCCAACAACCCGAGAGCTATATTTGGGAAGGCCGAATTTGAAATTGGAGGCGCCCAATGGACCGGTGCCGATGTCAAGGCCTTGTGTAAAGATGTGGAACGCGCTGTAATGCTTTTTGAAGCCGAAGTTCCAGCCATGCCCTTTGCGCCACGATGGGGTGCTGATCGGGCCAAAAAACAACTCGCGGCTTGCAAGCCCTAAGAAAAGCTCAATCATAGGGGAGCGTAATGACTGACGTTCCCCAAACTTAAACATTGAAATCATGAAGTTGATAAAAGAATTTTCCCGCGCTTTTTGGATCACACTGATCATCTTTTTCTCTTTATTAGGAGTTAATATCCTCATGGGCGCGCAACCCGATTTTTACAAAGATATTGTACCCTTGTTTATCTATACCATGGTGTATGGTTTGGTGTTGTATTATGTGAATGCTTTGGTGTTTATAGGATTGGATCGTGTGTTTACGATCGATCGTTTTACGCCAAAACGCTTGATAATTGGTTTTTTTAGTTCTTTTTTCCTGACGTTGTTCACCATCTTTGTGTTGCATTTTTTGGAAGATGTTGTCCTCAACGGACGCACCATAGCCCAGTTTTTAGCCGATGAAAAGCCTTCCAACTATTTGGTTTCTATCATCATTACCCTCATCGTTTCACTAGCAATCCATGCGTTTTACTTTTACAAAGCGTTAAACGAACGTCGTATTAAAGAACAACAAGTCATTGCTGGAAGTGCTAATGCACGGTTTGAGAGTTTAAAAAATCAAATTGACCCTCATTTCTTATTCAACAGCCTCAATGTTTTAAGTTCACTTATAGAGGAGAATCCCGATGCTGCGCAGCGTTTTACGACCTCACTGTCCAAAATCTATCGCTATGTGTTGGAGCAAAAAGATAAGGAATTGGTTCCTGTTCAAGAAGAATTAGCCTTTGCTAAAACCTATATGAATTTGTTGAAAATGCGGTTTGAAAACAGCATTACCTTTTCCTTACCCGATGCGGCAACACTCCCAGAACAAGCTTTTGTAGTGCCTCTTTCGCTACAATTATTGTTGGAAAACACGATAAAGCACAATGTGGTCAGCGAACAAAAACCTTTGCATATCGCCATTACACTGGAAGGAGGCTATCTTGCTATTCAAAATAATTTACAAAAGAAAGAAGTGCTTCAAGATCGTCGCGGCGTTGGACTCCAAAATATTGTAAGTCGGTATGCGATTGTTACCCAACGCAGTGTTCGAATTGAACCTTCGACCTCTTTTTTCACCGTTAAAATTCCTTTACTTACCGAAAAAACAACTCTTATGGATACAGTAATTACCAACGAAAACACCGCTTATTTTAGAGCCAAAGAGCGGGTGGAAAAATTACGTGAGTTCTATGCAAATCTTATCTCCTACTGCTTTGTGATTCCCCTGTTAGTTGGTGTTAATTTATTCCAAGGTGGATTCCATTGGTTTTGGTTTCCGATATTGGGATGGGGAATAGGACTTCTATTTCATGCCTTCGGGACGTTTGGTTATGGACGGCAATGGGAGGAGCGAAAAATTCAAGAAATCATGCAAAAAAATTCAAAAACAAACCAATGGAACTAAAACACAACCCTCAGGAATCATTTGATCACGAAGCATATCTAAAAGCGAAACAACAGGTGACCGAAATTCGCGGATTTTATATTCATTTCTCCATCTACATTATTGTCAATATCTTTTTCTTGGTCGTGAATTTGAAATATTCTCCCCATCATTTATGGTTTTTTTGGCCAACAATGGGTTGGGGAATAGGATTGTTATTTCACGGATTAAGCGTGTTTTCCTTCACTTCCTCATGGGGAAAAGCTTGGGAGGAGCGCAAAATACGAGAGTTTATAGAAAAAGAAAAACAACAACAAAAACAGCACTAATATGACACCAGACGAACAATACGCTTATGACGCAGCTGCTAAACGCGTAAAAAAGATAAAAGGATTTTACAGCCATTTGTTGGTTTACGTTATCGTAAATCTATTCTTGATTGTAACCCAAATTCAAGGATTAGAGGAAGGAGAAACCCTCTGGCAATTTCGTGTATTTAGCACCGCCTTTTTTTGGGGTATTGGACTTGTAGCGCACGGATTATCCGTTTTTATTCCTGAATATTTTTTGGGGAAAGAATGGGAAGATCGTAAGATTAAAGCCTTCATGGAACAAGAACAACGCCAACACGGCAAATCCTAATAATAACACTAAGCCTTTTCACATTAATAACCCACACTCATGAAGGTATTGATTATAGAAGACGAAAAACCAGCCGCACGTTTGTTGCAACGAAAAGTCGAAAAATTAGGCTTGCAAGTCCTTGAGTTATTACACTCGGTGGAAGCGTCGATTGCTTGGTTTGAAACCCAACCGCATCCGGATTTAATTTTTCTCGACATCCAACTCTCCGACGGGCTATCATTTGAAATATTTGAAGCTGTTGCTATCAAGAGTCCTATCATTTTTACGACGGCCTACGACGAATATGCTTTGCGCGCATTTAAAATGAACAGTATCGATTATTTGTTGAAACCGATTGATGAAGAAGAATTGGAAGCCGCGGTATTGAAGTTCAAAAGCCGCTCAGAAACGGTGGTACATCCCTCGATTGCTTTGGATTTTGAAACCATACGCAAACTATTAATCAACCCCGTCGATCGCACCTACAAACAGCGTTTTACCTTAAAAGTAGGGCAGCAGTTGAAAATGATTCCTGTCGATACTATTGAATGCATTTATAGCGAAAATAAAGGGACTTTTCTGCATACCTTGGACAACCGAACCTTTTTGTTGGATCAGTCGCTGGAGCAGGTAGAACAAGAGTTGGATCCCGGTGCCTTTTTTAGGGTATCGCGGAAATTCATCATTCCGTTAAAAGCGATTAAGGAGATTCAAGTCCATAGCAACTCACGGCTTAAAGTGCTGTTGCCCACGTATAAAGGGGAGGAAATCATTGTGGCTCGGGAACGGGTAGGGGAGTTTAAGGAATGGCTGGGATAGTTTTACTATTTTAAATTAGGTTATTTTAAATTTTAAATTTCCACCAAAATGTAGTTCTTATATTTTAACATGGGGATTTTTAAAAATAGTACTACATTTGAACCTTTACATAACACAATCGAAAGATTAGCCTATGGCTGATAAAAGTGGAACTAAGTGAAATTCTTAGACTGTCGTGTAACTGTGTTTCCTTTAAGGAAGAGTCAGGTACACTCTTTTGATTGCTCCAAGTATCACGAGAAATAGTTGGGCTTTTTTTCAATAGCATGAAACCTATTGAACACAAGTGGTTTATTCTCGATTAAAGCATTGATTATGACCCCTTCGTACGAAAAAGCCGTAGCTAAATATTACAAAACACTTCGAATTTGCCCCATTCCTCTTGTGTCGTGGGCACAATTCCATTTCAATTTACAAACCAAATTTGCTGAAATTCAAGCGCAATGGAGTGAAAAGGAGCACTTGTATACCCATTTGTTTGAACATCAAAAAGTGGTACTTGTAACCAATCCTGACTTGACTATCGTGTATGTTTCCGCCAACATTCAAGAGTTGACGGGGTATAAACCTTCTGAAGTGATTGGGAAAACACCCAAAATGTTTCAAGGGCCAATGACTTTACCGCATTCACGCGAACGTATTCGAAAAGCATTGGCAGCGCAACGCGCCATTTGTGAAACGGTTTTGAACTATAAAAAAGATGGCAGTGTTTATGCTTGTGCGATCGAATTATACCCTAAGTTTACGGCAAAAGGGGAGCTCTCTCATTATTTGGCTTTAGAGAAAATCGCTTCTTAAGTTTTGGTTTTAGTCAATTGTGCGTTGATTTACTTTCGTAATCGATGCATCACAAACGTAATGGCTGCCAACAAAAAGAACGCCACCGCTTGATGCGTCACGCCCAACCACAACGGAACGCTATACAATAAGGTGAGGATCCCTAAAGACACTTGAACGAAAACCACAACCAACAAGGCTGTTATTCCATTTTTCTGGGTTGTAGAAAGCGCGTATTTCCGACTTTTAACGGCCAAGTAAACGATAAAACCTACGACCACATAAGCCAAGGTGCGGTGTATAAATTGTACGCCACTTTTTCCTTCGGTGAAACGCAACAACCAATTGGGTTTTTCCAAAAGAATGCTTTCGTGAAAAAACTGTCCATCGCTCATCAAGGGCCAGTGGTTGTGAATATATCCTGCATCTAATCCAGCGACAAATCCACCCCATATAATTTGCACCACAACCAAGATCCAAGTCCAAAGGGCAATTTTACCTAAAGGCGCAATGCGTTCCGAAATGCCTTGGTACTTCAAGTCCAAAGCAATCCACAAAGTATACGCAAAGGTGAGAAAGGCAAAGGTAAGGTGCATGGACAATCGGAAATGACTCACATCGGGCTGGTTAAAATCGACCAATCCACTTTTAACCATGAACCAACCCAAAAATCCTTGAAAGGCTCCCATGCCCAATAAAATCAAGCATTGGAAAACCGTTCGTTGCGTCATTCGTTTTTTAATTAAAAAATAGATAAACGGAATCAAAAAGACGAAGCCTAAAATCCGCGCAATAAAGCGGTGGAACCATTCCCAAAAGTAAATGAACTTGTAATCAGCCAACGTGAAGTGGCTGTTGATGCGTTGGTATTCGGGAAACTTCTTGTATTCTTCAAAAGCGGTTTGCCAAGCAGCATCACTCAATGGGGGAAAGGTATCGGTGACCAAATGCCAATCCGTCATCGATAATCCTGAACCTGTCAATCGGGTAATTCCACCCACAACGACCATTACAAAAACCAAAATACAACCGGTAAACAACCAATTGATAACGCCTTTATCCGCTTTCATAAGAAAATTTTTAAGCCCCACAAAGGTACAGTACAGACTTGAATTGCATCGATTAAACGGTGGTTAATTTTTTGTTTTTTTCGAAGAATAAAGAGTAGAAAAGTAGCGTAAATTCGTTTCAAAGTTTTTAACTCAGAAGCTTAGTGTCTCAGCGTCTAAGTAACTCAGAAGCTACACCAACCCCATTTCTTTCGCTTTCGCCAACACAAAAGCATAAGCCGCTTCGTATTCGTTGGGAATTTCTCCTTCCAAAATGGCTTCTTTTACGGCCTCTTTCAATTGACCCACTTCGCGTGAGGGTTTTAGGTTGAATCGCTCCATAATTTCCTCTCCCGTGATGGGCGGTTGGAAATTGCGCACTTGGTCTCGAGCTTCAACTTCAACTATTTTTTGGCGAACGAGTTCAAAGTTTTTATGGTATTTTTCAAACTTCTTCGGATTTTTCGTCGTAATATCGGCTTCACACAACGTCATCAGCGACTCTACATCTTCACCGGCATCAAAAATTAAGCGGCGCACGGCACTATCCGTCACAATCTCTTGCGAAAGTACAATCGGGCGGGAACTCATCATGACCATTTTTTGCACAAACTTCATCTTTTGATTCAAGGGCATGTGCAAACGGGCAAAGAGTTTCTTAACCATTTTACCGCCCAAAAATTCGTGCCCGTGAAAGGTCCATCCTTGTTTTTTGTGAAATCGTTTGGTGGGCGCCTTCCCGATATCATGTAACAGTGCTGCCCATCGCAACCACAAATCATCGGTCGTTTTACAAATGTTATCGACGACTTCTAGCGTATGGTAAAAATTGTTTTTATGGGTATGCCCTTCGACTTCTTCGACCAAATTTAAAGCGGTCAATTCCGGTAAAATTCGTTCCAAAAGTTGGGTTTGGTACAACAATAAAAAGCCCGTCGACGGCTGCGGAGTTTGCAGTATTTTATGCAACTCATCCACAATGCGTTCCCCCGAAATGATATCGATACGGTATGCATTTCGCGCTATCGCTTCCAACGATTCTGGAGCAATGGTAAAGTCCAATTGCGTCGCAAACCGAATGGCGCGCAACATCCGCAACGGATCGTCAGAGTAGGTAATATCAGGGTCCAAAGGCGTGCGGATCACTTTGGCCTCCAGGTCTGAAACGCCCCCAAACGGATCAATCAACGCCCCAAAATTGGTCGAATTCAGTGAAAAAGCCAAGGCATTGATGGTAAAATCCCGTCGGTTTTGATCGTCTTCCAAAGTGCCGGTATCGACCAAGGGGTTGCGACTTTCTTCGGTGTAACTTTCTTTTCGCGCGCCAACAAATTCGATATCCATATCCTTGTAGCGCAACATGGCCGTTCCGTAGTTTTTAAAAACTTGCACTTTGGGTTGATGGGGAAGCAGGCTACTTACTTTCAGCGCCAAATCAATTCCCGACCCCACCGACACAATGTCAATGTCCTTTTTGTGGTTCCGTTGCAACAAAATATCCCTTACAAAACCGCCAATAACATAGCTCTCCAACTGCAATTCGGCTGCAGCCTGGGCTATGATTTTGAAAATCTTTTGGTCTAAAACGTCAGCGTAATTGGTTTTCAAAGAGAAATATTTTTTTGCAAAAGTACTAATTCACGTTGGTAATTTAGATTCCCGGGCGCGTTATCCGCTGTATCTTTTATTTCGCTGCCGCTTCATAAAAGGATGCCTCCCGTTACTTCGGGGCTACCGCTGGTGCAATCGGTGCATGAATCACGTTTTTCAAATCTTCAAATCTTCAAATTTTCAAATCTTCAAATTTTCAAATTATTTCCGTATCACCGTTACTTGCGCATCAAGGGTAAGTTTGATAATCGTCGACGGTTTGCTAGTCACGCGATCGTGATGCAATTGCACGACATAATCAACCCCTTGCACAATGTCGGGGTGAATTTGGTGAAACGTGCTCGGTGTTGGTGCCCCCGAGATATTGGCCGAAGTCGACACCAACGGGCGTTTCATTCGCTCCATTAATTGATAACAAAAAGGTTCGGTCACCAACCGCATACCGAGGGAATTATCGGCGCTGATAAGGTTGGAAGCCACATTTTTGGGTTGGTCCAAAATAAGCGTAGTGGGTTTGGTAGCAAACTCCAAGAGCTGCCAGGCCACTTCAGGAATTTGATGAAATACCGAATGCACCAAGCGTTCGCTGTGCATCAATACAATCATGCTTTTGGATTCTTCGCGTTGTTTTAAGGCATAAATCTTTTGGACAGCCGCTTCGTTGGTGGCATCACACCCAATGCCCCAAACCGTATCGGTGGGATACAAGATAATACCGCCAGCTTGGATTACTTCATAGGCGCGATGAACCTCTTGTGTTAATTCACTTTTCATACGTTAGAACCCCGTAAGATCTACTAATGCGGTATTGAAATAGATCAGGGTACCTTCGGTAGTGGTATACAAGATAAAATCATACCGATTGATCGTTTCCATCACGGTATACGAGCATTTTGGAATCATGCGGTCGTGGGTTTCGATCATAATTACTTTGGTTTTGGGCAACCAATTTTCATAATGGCTTTCAAACAATTCTTTTTCGGCCCCTTCAATGTCGATTTTTAACACATCAATGGTTTCCCAACCGCGTTCGGCCATAAGGGTATCTAAGGTGATAGAGGCGATATCATAGGGTTCCGTACCGCTCACTTCTTTGATTTGAAAACTATTACTGGCGTTGTAGGGATCTTCAATTTTAAAAAACGACGTTCGGTTGTATAAGGCTTTTTCCAACACTTCTATGGTGGCGATACCTGCGGTGTTTTTGCGAATACACGCTGCATTTTGGGCCTCAATTTCCAAGGCTACGATAGCCGCTTTGGGGAATTTTAAATGGAAAAATAGTGACGCTAACCCTACATTGGCACCCGCATCCACAATCGTTTTGGGTTGCATCGGCAGTCGCATGTGGTAAAGCGAAGTGATGAAAATTTCTTTGAAAGTTTCGGTGTCTTTTGTTTTTCTTCGCAAGTAAATACTGCGTTTACTTTGTGGCAACCGAATGCGTTCTTTTTTTAATGACAATCCCCATAGGAGCGCCAGAACGTCTAAAAATTGAAAATGTTTTTTAAGTTGTTTTAAGTAAACTAATTTTTTAAGCATGGTTCGGTTGCATTTAGTGATGTAATTGCCGTTTTCCTTTCAAGCGATCTACCAGTTTCAAAACGGTGTAGGCCAAGATGTTCTTGCGTTTCATGGCTTGATCCGCTTGAATGTAGTGGTTTTTTAAAGTATCGCTGACGCTTTGAAAAGCCTCCAAAGTATGGGCACGGTATAAAAATAGGTATTTTTCGTATTGGTTAAAATAGGTTTTTGCCTTTGTCTTGTAATCGTTTAGGGTGTGGGGTTCGCGCTGTCCCAGGACCAATTGCTGGTAGTCCCACTTTTCTTGTCGTACCTGCACAGGGTCATTTATTTTGCTCACACCTACTTGTTGTTGGCCGTGCAAACGATAACGAATTAAGCGCTCAGGAATGGCACGTAATGTTTGCCGTTGCGCAAAAACAAAGGCCAACCATTCATCATGTAAAAATCCTTTTCCGGTTCGAAACGGCAAGGCGTGCTTCAAACTTTCTCTTCGTATGCATAGGGTTGCTCCTGTCAGGAAATTGGCATTGAAAAGTAGGGAGTGGAGCAAGGCGTCAGGATTGTGGGGATTTTCAGGGAAGAATCGTACGCTTTCCCACAACGATAAGGGTTCGTGGAGGAGATTCCCTTCGTCATCCATAAAACTTCCATCTGAAAATAGCGCTTCCGTTTCGGGATTTTGGGCAAAAGTTTCCATAAACCGTTGCACCTTTTCAGGATGCCAAGCATCGTCTTGATCGGCCAAAAACAGGAAATCGCCCGTGCACCGTTGCAGTGTTTGTTCAAAGTTGGCATTACTTTTTAAATTCACAGGATTTTGGTGTACAAAAATACGGTCAGGATAGCGCGATTGCCACTCGAGTAGTAAGTTCATCGTGGAATCGGTAGAACCGTCATCTGAAATTACAATTTCATCAACGGGATGCGTTTGTTCAACAATAGAAAGCAACTGCTCGTTTAGAAAACGGGCTCCATTGTAAGTACATAAGGCGACTGAAATTTTTGCCATAGGAATCGACTGTGTGCGTTAGCGCAGCGTGCAAAGATAGTATTTGTTTAGGATAGGGAGGTCTTTTCCTCCAACTCAAATACGGTATCTACCCAATGTTCAACAGTAAATTGATGGTACAATGCTTCGGGTAAAGGTTCAAAAGGAACTGCCAAAAATGTTTGGATTTGATCGATATTATCTCGGGTGAGCACAAAAATATTGGCGGGATTGTAAAAGGGATACTCCACTACGGAAGCATTGGAAGTAATCAATTTTCGTTGGTAACCCATGGCTTCAAAAACCCGAAAGCTCAATCCGTTTTGCTCTTCTCGAATCAAATCCAAAAACGCTTGGGATTGGTCCATCCGCGCGGTAATGGCGTCCAAAAAGAGATTGGTTTTCGAATAGACAATTCCTGCATCCAACTGAGCCGGTTCTCGTTTTCCCACCGCAATAAAATCGGTTGGCAGTTGCATTTTTCGGCAATACGCAGCTACCGCATTCCATAAGGGAAGACGCTCATCGATGGAGGCAATCATAAACAGCGCTACGGGTAATGCACTTGCGGGGACTACTGCTTTTTTGGGAAAATAAATAAAATTACTGATGGGATGGTAACCAAACTTTTGCGCATCATCGCGGTCGAAGGTATAAATGAGATCAAACAATCCTTTTTCCAGATGTTTGATGGAAAACCGGTTGGTGCTGTCGTACAAATACGCACGGTATTGTTTTGTTTTGGTTTTTATGATTTCATGGGTTTTCCGACTAATACGGTCGGGACGAATGACCAAAATCTGATCTTGCATGCCCCATTGTTCCAGTTCCCGCAGCACGAAGGCTTCCATTTGTACCCGTTTTACATTGGTGCCCAAAAGCAACTTTGAGAAAAAATTCTTGACTTTTTCCCCAAACGATTTGTAACGGTATTTAAACTTTGAAATATCGATGTGATGCGCTTCGATGCCTTTTTTTTGCAGCGCTTCCATGATGTTTTTATCGAAGTCAAAATAGTCAAAACTGATGATCGTGATTTTCATAGTGAGGCGCGATAAACAAGTTCCAATTCCTTATACATCGCCTCTGCAATGACTTCTTTGGTAAAATGGGTCAACAAATGCTGATACCCGTTGGCCACCAATCGCTGTTGCAACGCTTTATCTTGGAGAAGTTGTACCGTTTTTTCTGCAAAGTCAATCGGATTTTCTTTCTCACAAAGCAAGCCCGTTTCTCCCTCGACCACCACTTCAGGAATTCCTCCTGCACGGGTAGCTATAATGGGTACATGACTGGCATAGGCTTCAAGTAAAACACCTCCTGTGGGTTCGAGTTTGGACGTAAAAAGAAAAAGGTCAAACTCAGGAAAGAGTTCGGGAATATCTTTTCGAAACCCTAAAAACACAAAATGTTGGGTCAATTCTTTTTCGGCTACAAGCGCTTTAATATTTTCTTCAAGTTCGCCTTTTCCTGCCAAAACAAAGACGACTTTAGGGATTTTTTTGACAATCTCGGCAGCAGCATGGACCAAAGTGACATGGTCTTTAAACCCTACAAAAGCGGCAATGTTTCCAATGATGACAGTATCGTCGGTCAATCCTAATTCCTTTCGTAACCATCCTGTAGGTTGGGTACGGTGGAATTCCTCCAAATCGGTGGCACTTCCTACAATGGAAAGTCGGCTTTTATCTTTGATGGCAGGGGCTAAAACATCGATAACAGCTTGTGAGACACAAACGATTTTTTTCAACCCGCTGTAGTTGTATTTCCACTTGCGAAAAAAGTTGGTGTCGACCTTTTTAATTAAGGTACGGAAAAATACCATAGGCGTTTTCCATCCGTATACTAATGACGAAAGCACACAAAGCGTGTGGGCAGTACTGTTGTGAATGAGAATGAGATCGATTTTTTCTTCACGAACGATTTGATTGATTTTTTTCATCCATTTTCGGTCGTATTCCGAATGGAAGGGCAGTGTATGGACGCGATAGTTTTTTTCCTGCGCAATTTCGTGCAATCGGGTATCGGGTGTACATAGCAAGACTTGGTGAATTCCTTTGGTGGCAAAGGCATCGTAATAATAAACAATCTGCTGTTCGTGACCGCGCCACACGTTGGACGCTGTGATTTGAAGTAACCGCATGTTAGTCAATTTTTCGGTACATCATCCACAACTGCAAATACCGTTTGAATACAGAAAAGGAGTGGACGTAAGCCAGAATAAAGCCTTCTTTCCCATCGAGTACCCCTAAACGGAAAAAATATTGCCACATGAAGCGGTACAGGGGACGAATAAAAAAGTGGTACACGTTGGGACGCACTTTCTTTTGGTACAGGTTTAAGGCTTGTAACTTGCTGTACAAGTTTAGTTTATCGTTATAGTTGTCAAAACTTTTGTAGCTGTAATGATTTAAACGGTTTTTAAGAACGCCCACTTTGCCATCGGCTTTGACTTCTTCGTGCACCAAATTGCCGTTGTACGCTCCGTGATTTTTGTTGAAAAGACGTATTGCTTTGTCATTTTGCCATCCTCCAAAACGGATGCGTTTCCCCATAAAATGAAAGGTTCGCTTGACAAAGAAAGCATTTTTGTCGCCTGGATTTTTGACGGTCGCTTTGATTTCTTCCTCCAGTTCAGGGGTGATAATTTCATCCAAGTCAAAGAAAAGAATCCAGTCGTGGGTGGCTTGCGCAATGGCAAAATTCCGTTGTTCGGAGAAATTGGTAAATGGACGTGTGATCACTTTGGCTCCCATCTGGGCCGCGAGGGTTTGCGTATTGTCGGTACTTTCTGAATCGACAAAAATGATTTCATCGGCAAACTTCAATCGTTCGATATACCGCTCCACATTGAGCGCTTCGTTGTAGGAGATCGCCAATGCGGTGATTTTAGGTACAGCGGTATTTTCGGCCATAGATTTGCAATCAAAGCAACAAATATAGTATTTTTACTCCATTCCAATTTTTAAAATTTACGGCAGTGACACGACTTCCCGTATTGATGTATCATAATTTTTGTGCCCAAGAGGAAGCGAGTAAAGGACTTACTTTGGCGGCTTCTCGTTTTGAGCAACAGCTAATGTATTTGCGGTCAAAGGGTTACCAGTCGTTTTTTCTCTCTGAATTATCGGTTCAAACGACTTTGCCCAAGCGCAGTGTTGTGCTCACTTTTGACGATGTTACTGTAAGTCAGTGGGAATTTGCCGTACCACTCTTGATTAAATACGGATTCAAAGCAGTTTTTTTTGTGCCTTTTGCCTATTTGGGTAAAACCGATGCGTGGAATGCCTCTTCGGGCGCCGCTGCACATCCGATTATGACTGCCGAGCAACTGCGTGCTTTGGACCCCAATGTGATTGAGTTGGCGCATCATTCGTTTGCTCACCCGCGTTTGGCCACCCTTACTTCGGAAGCCCTACAACAGGATTTTGACCAAGCGCAGCAGGTTATGGCAGCCGAGCAGCTTTCTATCTTTCCAGCATTGGCTTATCCCTATGGGAACTTTCCGCGTCAACAACCCGTGCAGTCTCACTTTTTTACCCAACTACAAGAAAATGGTATTGCGTTTGGCTTTCGTATAGGGAATACGGTAAGTCGTTTTCCGTGGTCCAATCCCTATGTTATTCCGCGCATTGATATTAAAGGCGAAGATCATTTGCTTCGTTTTCGATGGAAACTTCGATGGGGACGCCTACGGTTGTGGTAAATTACGAGAGGATTCTTGTAAGATTGTCGGCGTAGTTACTCCATTTTTCGTTCGAGGAGCATCATTTTAACGTACCGTGAAAACACGCCATACGCATTGACACTCGCTAAAGCCAATCCGGGGAGTCCATCCATAAATCCTTTTTTCAAAATATAAGCCGAGAAAAAACGGTACAAGGGTTTGAAAAACAAATGCAAAAGGGTTACTTTTTTTCCTTTTTGACGGGCCATATCGGCTTGAAACCAGGCATAGGAGTTCTTTTTACTCAACGTATGAAACAACCCTTTGTAGGTGTAATGAATCATGAACGCCTCCAATTGCCCGATACTTCCGTTGACGTGGAGTTTTTCATGAACTTCTCCCGTGAAATGTACGCCGTCATTTTTCACTAAACGGGTCACGCGATCAACTTTGTGGTATAAAAAGCGATTCATAAAATAGTGGGGAAAACGCAATTTATAGCCTTGGTGTTTCGGATTTTTTAAGGTGTCCAAAATTTCCAATTTCAATTTGGTTGTTACCCGTTCATCAGCGTCGATAAATAAAATCCAATCGCCTTTGGCCAAAGCAATCGCGGCATTTTTTTGGGCTGAAAAATGATCAAATTTTCGCTGCATTACCTCACATCCCAATCGTTTGGCGAGTTCTGCGGTACCGTCTGTACTATACGAATCAATCACAATGATTTGTTGCGCAAAACGTACGGAGGCCACGGCGTCTTCCAAATACGAAATTTCATTAAAGGTGGGGATGATAACCGAGAGGGTGTGCATTCTTGAAAATTGAAAAACAAATTTAGTAAAATTAGGTTACCTTTGCATCCATGCAAAAGAATGTTACCGTTGTTTTAACAAATGGAACCGATTTACCCACCATACAAAGGGTTTTGTGGGGCTATACCACGCAAAACTACCGTAACTTTGAGATCGTTCTTCTTCAGGATAAACCGCTGGAGGTTGCCCATTCGGCATGTTTTTTCCCTCTTTATTTTTGTCCTCCCGCACGTTTGTCCTCACATTTAACCCAATCGCTGACCGATTATGTCATCTTTGCCGATGCGCATGCGGTTCCGCGGGAAGATTTTGTGGAGGAACATGTGAAACATCGGGAAGAGGGCTATTATTTAACGGGGGCTCGTTTTTTTATTCAAGATGCGGTTTTTGATACGTTGACTTTGGAGGGAATTGAATCGGGACATTATTTTAGCACTACTTTTTTAGCCCAACACGCCACTGTTAAAGGACTTAAAGCCTTTCGTGCGATTGAACCTGGAAGTTGGGCCGCACTCTTGGATTATTGCCTTCCTGAGTTGCCTTTCAACTTTTCGAATACTTCCCTTTGGAAGACGGATTGCCTTGCTTTATTGGAGTCAGGGACTTGGGACGAACGCTATCCCGCGCATCGTTATTATCGGGAATGGCCAGGATTACAACAAAAATCAGTTAAAAATACCACTTTACTTATGGCAGCCGCACGCGATAAAAATTTGAAAATCTCGGTGATTGTGAGTACGTACAATGCCGAAGAATGGTTGGAGAAAGTCTTAATTGGATATTCGGTGCAAACCTATACCGATTTTGAATTGATTGTAGCCGACGACGGTTCGCGTCCCGAGACCAAGGCGCTCATTGATCGGTATGCTGCAAACTATCCCGTACCTGTTCGTCATTTATGGCATGAAGATTTAGGGTATCGCCGTCAAGAGATATTGAATGTGACCATCATGGAAGCGGCTCATGAGTATATTATTATGACCGATGGCGATTGTATTCCGCGGAAAGATTTTGTGGAAATACATGCCCTTGAAGCCGAGCAAGGTCGTTTTCTCTCAGGCGGATATTGCAAACTTCCGATGAAAACAAGCAAGCATATTGCTCCCGACGATATTGTATCGCAGCGTTGTTTTGAAGTGGGTTGGTTGAAATCTATTGATCGCTTAGGATTTTCCAATACCTTAAAATTGAGCGCGCAAATGTGGTCGGCTTGGCTTTTGGATCTTATTTCCCCCACGACGCCTTCGTTTAACAATTGTAATTCCTCCGGTTTTCGTAGTGATATGATTGCCATTAACGGGTATGATGAACGGATGAAGTACGGCGGACCCGATCGTGAGTTTGGGGAACGTTTGGAAAACAATGGCATTAAAGGGAAGCAAATTCGTCACAAAGCAGTCGTGTTGCATTTGGACCATCCGCGGGGGTACAAAACCCCTGAGTCGTTGGCCGCCAACTTGGCCATTCGTAAAGAAGTCAAACAGCAAAAGATCAAATGGACACCTTTCGGCATTCGCAAAGAAGCTCCAAACCCCTAAGTATTTAGCCCAAGTGATGCTTTAAAAACGCTTGCAAACGTTCCCAATACAAGGCCGGTTTCAGTTCGCGGTACCACGGACTGGGGTCGGCTTCCATTTTTTTACGCGCTTCATAGGTAAATTCAGTATACAGCTCTGGTTTTTCTTCCCGAAGGTGAATGGAGGTATGCATTATTCCGTCTTCAAAACTCGCCCAATGTTCTTTGTTGACATAGGGAGAAAATAGGGTAAAAGTCGGTTTTTGTAAGGCTTTCGCAATGTGAACGGTTCCGCCTTCATTGGCCACGAGTACATCACATTGGGCCATTAATTTGATAAAATCCCGAATCGTAGGCGCATAAATGTCCAAAATAATTCGGTCTTTATGCTGACAAAGGGCAAAGATTTTTAATGCTTCTTCCTTTTGGTACGGGGCATAATTGAAAAGTAAATAGGCATCAAAGGTCGTGGCAATGCGGTCGCAAACTTCAGCAACATAGGCATAGGGCATCGATTTTTGGGGTGTACTGCCCAATACGCCGAGCATGATTACTTTTTTATCCTTGTATTTTCCGAGTAGGTCTTCCTTTTTTTCGGCTTCCGTTAAAAAGATTTTAGGTTCATAATCGATGGGGGAAAAATCACCAGCATATTCAATGAGATGTACCCGATCTTCGATGGCTTTACCGCAAAATTTATCCGATTTTTCAAGTCCCACAGTAGGATGGGTGTAAAAATTAAAGTTGCCCCATTTCTTTCGCGATTTATGGCCGATGGTCATTTTGGCCCCCGAAAATTTACAAATCAAACGGCTTTGCGTCTTGGAATACGGATCAAAGATGATGTCGTATTTTTGCTTCCGAACCCAACGGATGAATTGAAGCAGGTTGCGCCATTTCTTGAGTTCTTTTTCGCGAATGGGAATGATTTTATCGATGTTGGGATTGTGTTCCAAAACGCCTGTTGTAAAGTCGTACGCCATAAAATGCACCTCGCTATCGGGATACTTCCGTTTGAAGTTGTTGGCAATGACCGAGGCGATCAATACATCGCCAATCCGTTTGTTTTGGATGATAAGAATTTTTTGCATACCATAAAATCTTGGTGCAAAGTACAATTTTTTAATACATTTACCCAAACTAAAACGAACCCGTGCCCACAATTGTTCATCCCGATTATTTACCCAATCAGCAAGCGCTTGAGACCTTAGCGGCAGAATTTCCGCATTCGGGGACATTAGTTGTGCAAGGAGCGCGCAATGCTATTAAAACCAATGTGTTGAATGGGGAGACGGTGAGTATTAAGTTTTTTAAAAAGCCCGGGTTTTTGAAGTCCATCATTTATTCGTGGTTTCGTTCCAGCAAGGCCAAACGATCATTTGATTATGCGCGGTATTTACAGCAGCACGGTATTTTGACTCCTTTTCCCATCGGATACATTGAGGAGCGCAACGGGTGGGGAATGTTGACCAATAGTTTTTATTTCTGTCGACATATCGACTATGATTTTACGATACGCGAACTCATACACGATCCCTTATTTCCCAATAGAGTGGCGATTTTGGAACAATTTACGGCGTTTACTTTTCGCATGCATGAGGCTCGCATTCATTTTTTGGACCATTCGCCAGGAAATACCCTAATAAAAGATTTGGGCAATGGTCAATACGATTTTTACCTTATTGATTTAAATCGTATGCAGTTTCGCACCCTTTCGATCGCGCAACGTATGGACAATTTTAAAAAAATGTGGCTTTCAAAAACGATGTTGAGAACCGTAGCGGCGAATTATGCGCGTTTGAGTGGCACACCTGAAAGTGAACTATGGCCGGTGCTTTGGCAAACTTCGCAGGATTTTAAGCGTAAAATCAACAGGAAGAAATGGTTGAAGCGGAAGTTGCGGTAGCAGTGTTCAGTGGGCAGTGTTCAGTGGGCAGTCGCAGTTGTAGTTTTCAGTCGCAGTCTCAGTCGCAGTCTCAGTCTCAGTCGCAGTGTTCAGTCTCAGTTTGCAGTCGCAGTGTTTAGTCGTAAGTCGTAAGTCATAAAGTCGTAAGTCGGTTGAGGTAGTCGCAGTCGCAGTTTTCAGTCTCAGTCTCAGTCTCAGTCTCAGTCGCAGTGGGCAGACATTAGACTTTAGTCGTTAGACGTTGGAAGGTGTTCGATCACAACTGTCTTTACAATTCGTGGATTGCACAGGAGCTTAGCCCCCGAAGGATCGGGATCAGCAGCTTCATCAACCCAACAAAAGCCTCCCATACGCCTCAGCCGCTTTATGCACCTGTTCGGTCCAGTCGGTGGCGGCATTGTCATCGGCGCCGTCGGAGATGTATTTAAGGCATAAAAACGGAATTTTTTCTTGTTGGGCGATGTAGGCGAGGGCATAGGCTTCCATATCGACTACGGTATACAACGATTCGGCATGTTCCATTTCAAAACTGTCCCCCGAACCACACACCGCATGAGGGAGTCCCGCAAAGGATTCGCCATACTCCAACACAACAGGAAGACCCGACAACGGTGTTTCATACAATTTAAAACCCAACCCACGCACATCCATATCGCGTTGGACAAATTGGGTGCAATGCACCACGGATCCTTTAGGAAAATGGGTACTGCCCACAGTTCCCAGATTAATGATCAGTTTGGGACGTTGTATCGCTATGGCTTTGGTCAACGCAAAGGCCGCTTGCACTTTACCGATTCCTGTAAAGAGTACGTTTTGTCCCTCAAAGACATCGGCCGCTTCGGATTTTAACGCGAAACAAAAGAGGATTTCCTGGGGAGAGAGGGAGCGAATCATTGTTTGATTATTGTAAATTTTGAATTTTAAATGCTAAAGGGTTCCTTAAAAGAGTAATATCTTCTTTTAACGGTAAGAACCTGAAACTTGATTCCGAAATTTCGGGAGAAACTCCGCTACACCGCTACATCATACTCGCGTAACGCATCATTCAACGACGTTTTTAAGTCGGTCGAGGGTTTGCGTTTTCCGATGATGAGTGCACAAGGAACTTGGTAACTTCCGGCGCCAAATTCTTTGGTATAACTTCCTGGGATAACAACAGAGCGGGCAGGGACTACGCCTTTGTATTCAACGGGTTCGCTTCCTGTCACATCTATGATTTTCGTTGAGGCGGTCAAGCATACATTGGCTCCTAAAACGGCTTCTTTTTCCACCCGAACTCCTTCAACCACGATGCAACGCGAACCAATGAACGCACCATCTTCAATGATTACGGGGGCCGCTTGTAAGGGTTCCAAAACCCCACCAATACCCACACCACCACTTAGGTGGACGTCTTTCCCGATTTGTGCACAACTTCCCACGGTGGCCCAGGTATCGACCATCGTACCTTCATCGACATAGGCACCGATGTTAACATAACTCGGCATTAAAATTACACCTTTGGAAATATAGGCCCCGTGACGCGCTACGGCATTGGGTACCACGCGAATTCCTTTTTCGGCATATCCCCGTTTTAAAGGCATTTTGTCGTGGTATTCGAAAATTCCCACTTCAAAGGTTTCCATTTTTTGAATGGGGAAGTACATCACGACGGCTTTCTTCACCCATTCGTTTACTTGCCAACCGCCTTCGATGGGTTGGGCGACCCGAAGTGTTCCTGCATCCAAAAGGTTAATCACCTCGCGGATAGTATTTTGAGTGGTTTCATCTTTCAATAATTCGCGGTTTTCCCACGCTTTTTCTATGGTTTGTTGTAGTGTTGTCATATCTAAAAATTGAGTGACAAAGATAGCAGTTTGTTTGTTTTTTACGGACGGAACTCTGGATTTTTCCATCGGTAGCCAAAGCGAATTTTTTGGTAAGTTCGACCCCAAAATCCGAGTTGTTTGTACCGACGTTTGCTTGCCGAAAGTTGCCGTGGATCCCACAGCGGAGCCTTTTCCAATCGTTCTTCCCAAACGGAATAATACGCCAAAAAAGCATGAATTACGGGTCTGAATTCTTTAAAATACCAATAATGATGCATCCAATTTTTACTTTCCGCAAGGGGTTCACGTTGCAGCGCTTCCGTAACGGCGATCTGTTCCATACTAAACAACGGGTAGGTAGCATACAACGCATCCATGAAGGCTTCGGCGCGGTACAAAAGCGGGAGATGTTGGTTGGAAACCCCAATACATCCTGAATTCCAAATTTCAAAGGCTTCACTCAACGTAACAATTTCGCCGTTGGGTAAGGGAAAAGAGGACTGTTTACGCAACACTTTTTTCATTTTACGGGCGATTCCTCCGGTATTGGCCTTTAACGCTCCTTCATTTCTATCCATAAACACCGTTCCTTTTTCGAGGGCTTCAAAAACGGGAGTCAAAGACGCTGTGATCAAACAGTCGGTGTCAAGGTACAAGAATGAGCCCGTGTAGCGTTCCAAGCAGTCTTGTAGTATTTTAATCTTGACGCGATAAGGATAATCGGACGATCCTTTTGCCTCGGTAAGTTGGTTGGGCGTCAGCGTATGGTAGGTTATAGGTAAGGGAATTTGCGATTGAAGGTACGCCGTATCGTCGGAGAAAATATGGATGTGAAATGCGGGTTCTGGATGCACACGCGCCAAGGAGATCAGTGCCCAAATCAATTCATTTTGATAGTCCCGGTTCCCAAAAGCGACAAACAAGAGGTGCTGTGTTGCATTCATTCCACAAATATACCAATCTCGTTGCGTTTGCGTTGTGCTAAAGTTTACACATTTTTTAAGAAAATTGTTCCGTAATCTATTTAGTTTTGAACTCAAAATAATTCCATTATGCGGTACCTCATTTCCCTTCTTTTTACTTTAGCGTTTACCTTTTTTTCCTGTACTTCCAAAGAAGCCAAACCGGAACCTTCTCCCCAAACGAACCCAAAGGTAACCTCTGCCAAACAAACTTTGGATTATCTCGGGGTGTATAAAGGCGTGTTGCCCTGTGCCGATTGTGAAGGGATAGAGACGCAGTTGGAATTGCAGGATACCACCCATTTTGTTTTAACGACCCGTTATTTGGGTAAGTCCGATACGCCTTTTGTGGTGCGCGGGACTTATGGTTGGAATGCCAACGAAACGCAAATTCAGCTTGACGATAAAAAGCGCGGTCCCTATGCGTATGCCGTTTTGGAGGGAGTGCTACAGCAATTGGATTTGCAGGGAAAACCCATTACGGGCGATTTAGCCTCCCGCTATCGTTTGACGAAAATGAAAAAAGATGCACAAACAGGAGAATTGCTAGTAGCCAAAGAAGCTACGGTGGTCAAAGGAACAACGCCTGCCGCACCCGTTACCTTTGCCTTAGCAGGAACCGAATGGCGCTTGCATACCCTTTTGAAAAAGAAAATTCAATCCTCCAAAAAAACATTTACCCTGACGTTACTGTCCAAAGACGCTCGTTTTACCGCGTATGTGGGTTGTAATCAAATCGGTGGACAATATATTATGCCTTCGGTGGATGGGTTGGCTTTTACGGCAATCATTTCGACCAAGATGGCCTGCCCCGATGATCAAGTCGAGGCGGCGTTTGTCAAAATGTTATCGCAAGTCGATGCCTATTCCATCCAAAAAGACCAATTGCTGCTGCGTCAAGGGAAAACGGTATTGGCCCAATTTACCGCGGCCAAATAATCTGTATCTTTGTAGCATGCCACGAATTTTAGCCATCGATTACGGACGCAAACGCACGGGAATAGCCGTTACAGATGATTTGCAAATTATTGCCTCTGGACTCACCACGGTCGACACGGCGCAATTGTTTCCTTTTTTGGTCGATTATTTTAAAAAAGAGGACGTGCGAAGCGTTTTAATAGGCGAACCCAAACAGATGAACGGTTTACCCTCGGAAAGTGCCCCATTGGTAGACGCTTTTGTGGTGCAATTTCAAGCCACTTTTCCTGAAATCCCAGTGGTGCGCGTGGACGAGCGTTTTACCTCAAAAATGGCTTTTCAAACGATGATTGATAGCGGACTCACGAAGAAGCAACGCCAAAATAAAGGATTGGTCGATGAGATTGCAGCCACCATTTTATTGCAAGATTATCTGAGCCGTAAAATGATATAAATCCTTTAGCATCGCTGTTTTTTTTCCTACTTTTGCCCCATCCTTAAAAATACATCCATGATTTTACCCATTGTGGGTTACGGCGACCCAGTTTTACGAAAGGTTGGGGAATCCATTACACCCGATTATCCGCAGTTATCCGAACTCATTCACAACATGTACGATACCATGTACAATGCGTATGGCGTGGGATTGGCGGCTCCTCAAATCGGACTGCCCATTCGCTTGTTTGTGATTGATACCGAGCCTTTTGCGGATAGTGAATCCCTGAGCGCGGAGGAAAGTGCCCAACTGAAAGGATTTAAGCGCACCTTTATTAATGCGCAAATTCTCAAAGAGGAAGGCGAGGAGTGGGGATTTAACGAAGGCTGTTTGAGTATTCCCGATGTTCGCGAAGATGTGTACCGAAAAGAACGAGTGACTTTGCAGTATTGTGACGAGCATTTTGTGGAAAAAACAGAAGTTTTCGATGGATTAATCGCGCGGGTGATTCAGCACGAATACGACCACATTGAAGGGATTTTATTTACCGATAAAATTTCGATGCTGAAACGCACGTTAATTAAGAAAAAACTTCAGAATATTATGGATGGAAAGGCGCGCCCTGACTATCGTATGCGTTTTTACAACAAAAAAGGACGTTAATGCAAACAAATAAATATATTTGCCCCCATTAAAAATACACTCAGTATGAAAATTGATAAAATATTGGCCATTTCCGGAAAACCCGGGCTTTATGAGTTGAAAATACAAACGCGTTCGGGTTTCGTTGCCGAATCGTTATTGGACGGAAAACGAATTACCGTTGGCTTACGCAGTAATGTGAGTTTGTTGTCGGAAATTTCAATGTACACCTATACCGAAGAAAAACCCTTGGTTGAGGTGTTGCGTGCCATTGCACAATTGGAAAACGAAGGTCCAGTGATTTCCCACAAAGAAGATAATGCCAAATTGATTGCGTATTTTGAAACCGTGTTGCCTGATTACGATCAGGACCGCGTGTATGCTTCTGATATCAAAAAAGTATTGAATTGGTACAATATCTTACAAGCCAAAGGGATGGTTTCAAAAGACGAACCCGTGGTTGAAAATGCGGAAGAAATCAAAGAACAAGTAGTAGAAGAGGTGAAAGCCAAAAAGAAAACTACGAAGAAAAGCGAATAAAATTCTCGTGGGGAACTAAATATCTAATTTCCCGATCGATTTAACGGTCGGGATTTCTTATTTTTACCCAAAACGATACCCATGAATACCCGCGAAGCACAACTGCAAGCCTTCAATCGATTGCTCGATATTATGGACGATTTACGGGAAAAATGTCCCTGGGACAAGAAGCAAACCCTGCAATCCCTCCGACATTTGACTATTGAAGAAACCTATGAATTGGGCGATGCTATTTTGGACAACAACTTGGAAGAAGTCAAAAAAGAGTTGGGCGACCTCCTGTTGCACATCGTTTTTTATGCCAAAATTGGAAGTGAAACCCAAGCTTTTGATATAGCCGATGTGGCCAACGAAATTTGCGATAAACTCATCCACCGGCATCCGCATATTTATGGTGATGTGGTCGTGGCCGATGAAGAGGAAGTGAAGCGCAATTGGGAAAAACTCAAATTAAAAGAAGGCAAAAAATCGGTTTTGGAAGGTGTGCCCAAAGGTTTACCTGCTATGGTTAAAGCCAGTCGGGTGCAAGATAAGGCCAAAGGCGTGGGCTTCGATTGGGAGCAACCCGAACAGGTTTGGGAAAAGGTTCAAGAAGAATTACAAGAATTGCAGGAAGAAGTGGCGACAGGCAACCTGGACCGTATCGAATCGGAGTTTGGTGATGTGCTGTTTTCGATGATCAATTACGCTCGGTTTTTGAATGTCAATCCCGAAGACGCTTTAGAACGTACCAACAAAAAGTTTATCAAGCGCTTTCAATATTTGGAGGAAAAGGTCAACGCTATGGGAAAATCCCTAGCCGATATGACCTTGGCGGAGATGGATGTGTATTGGAATGAGGCGAAGAAGATTTGATGATTTGATGATTTGAAAATTTGAAAATGAAACTTAATAACAACTAAAGTCTAACGACTACTATGGAAAAACACGAATTAAAACGCACACTCGGACTCATTGACGCGACCAGTTTGGTAGCGGGCTCGATGATTGGTTCGGGGATCTTTTTGGTAACATCAGCTATGGCCCGTGATGTGGGTTCGGCCGCTTGGATTTTGGTATTGTGGTTTGTGACAGGGCTCCTTACCATGTCGGCGGCATTGAGTTATGGGGAGTTGGCGGGTATGATGCCGAATGCGGGTGGACAGTTTGTGTATATTCAGCGCGCCTATGGAAAACTCGTGTCATTTCTCTACGGATGGACGGTTTTTACCGTTATTCAAACGGGGGTGATAGCGGCGGTTGCTGTGGCGTTTGCCAATTACACGGCGGTATTTTTTCCAGTGTTGGAACAAAAGATTTTTGCCTACGAAAGTTTTGTATTTACCAACAAACAAATTTTGGCGATACTCAGTATTTTTCTACTGACCTACATCAATACCCGTGGCGTTCAAAACGGGAAGATTATCCAATTGGTGTTTACTTCGGCCAAGTTGATTGCACTTTTTGCGTTAATCATCCTCGGGTTGTACGTAGGATTGCAATCGGAGGTGCTTACGGCGAATTTTGCCTCGGCATGGGACGCCAAAAAAACGGTTCAAAACGACGGCACCCTGACGGTTTCGCTATTGAGTGGCGTGGCGTTGTTGGGCGTTATGGGTGCAACCATTATCAATCCGTTGTTTTCGAGTGATGCGTGGAATAATGTCACATTTATCGCCGGGGAAATCAAAGACCCGAAGCGTAATATTCCCCGCAGTTTGTTTTTGGGCACTTTGATTGTAACCATCATCTATTTGTTGGCGAATGTGGCGTATTTGTCTTTATTGCCGCTCAACGGTTCGCCCGACGGCACTACAGTTATGGAGCGCGGGATTATGTTTGCGTCTGAAGATCGGGTGGGTGCGGCAGCGGCCAGTGTGATTATGGGCAATGTGGGTGTATTGGTCATGGCTGGGTTGATTATGGTGTCGACGTTTGGTTGCAACAGCGGACTTATTTTAAGTGGGGGACGTTTGTTTTATGCGATGGCTCAAGACGGTTTGTTCTTCAAAAAGGCAGGCCAACTCAACGACAAAGAAGTGCCGGCTCGCGCCTTGTGGGTACAAGCAGTTTGGGCTTCTTTTTTGTGCATGACGGGTAAGTATGGCGATTTACTCACCTATGCCACCTTTGCTTCGTTGTTGTTTTATATTTTGACTATTGGCGGACTCTTTATCCTGCGAAAGCGCGAACCCGATGCGGAACGACCCTACAAAGCGTTTGGCTATCCTTTTGTACCCTTGTTGTATATGGTGATAACGGCAGCGATTTGTATTGCCTTGTTGGTATACGACACCCGCAACGCCGGCTTAGGCTTGGGAATTGTAGCTTTGGGCGTACCGGTGTATTATTTGTTTTTGAATAAGAGAGGGTTGTGATTAGTCGTAAGTCAATTAGTCGTAAGTCAAAGAGTCGTAAGTCATAGTGCTAAAGAAGGTAAAGGGTTTGACTTCAGGACTTAAATTCGAACTATCGGGGGTTGGTTGACAGGGGATAGCCATTAGCTTTCAGTCTTTAGCTATCAGCGATTAGCAATTAGTGTCTACGCTTCCCTAAGTAAGTTTTTTGTTTTTTTCTATATTTATTATCTACACCCAAAAGCGGAAGAACTTCGTCTGTTCAGCTAACGCTACGGCTACTGCGGGAACTATACTTGATTGTAAAAAGGGTTTGGAGGGAATTAAATTGTTAAAGCAGAAAGTAAATCCGCGTTAAAGGGTAGTAGACAGAAATCAGTGGGCAGTGATCAGTCAACAGTCGTAAATCGGAAAGTCGTAAGTCGTAAGTCAAAGAGTCGTAAGTCGGCAATCGTCAGTCATCAGTTGGCAGTGATCAGTCAACAGTCGTAAGTCAACACATATTTCTTAGAAAGAACATTTTCAAATCTTCAAATCAACTCATTTTCAAATTATTAGTCACCAGTCATAATTCATAACTCATAACTCATAATTCATAACTCATAATTCATAACTCTTAATCCTAAAACCTGAACCCCCAAATTTTAAATCAACAACCCACCCAAAGAACGTACGTCATTTACTCGGCCATTCGCTTGAGTTTTTGGCGTTCTTTCAAGGCTATTTTTTTACCGATTAATTCGATATACCCTAACTTGTTGAGTTCTGATAACAGGCGTATGCAACTCTCAGTAGCTGTGCCAATCATGCCCGCGAGTTCTTCACGGGAGAGCTGAATACGCAAGGTGCCGTCGTCGTTTTTGCCAAAACTGTCCTCGAGGTACAACAAGGTTTCGGCCAAGCGTTCTTTGACTGTTTTTTGCGCTAGGGTCACCATATGGTCGTCGGCGTCGCGCAGGTCGCCACAAATGGTACGCATCATGTTCATCGAGAAATTGTTGTTTTTGTTGAAAAACGACATGATTTCCGATTTTGGGATGAAACAAACTTGCATATCTTCGAGCGCTACGGCACTTAAATTGGCGGGTTCTTCACTGATTAACGAACGCTGTCCGAGGAGTTCGCCCGGTTTGACGAGTTTGACAATCTGGTCTTTCCCGTTCGAACTCAGTTTCGACATTTTACAGATGCCTTCTTTGACGCAATAGACCCCATTGATGCTTTCACCTTCTTCAAAAATTGCTTCACCTTTCTTAATGGTGTACGACGCTTTACACTCCGCCATGTGCAGGAGTTCGTCTTTGGTAAGTGCTTTCAGAGAGCTGAATTCCCGAACAATGCACTGTTCACATTTCCCCATAAGAGTGTGTTTTTTTGTTTTTGTTTTTTGTTATTCAAATGTAGAAAAATATTCGCATGACAAATGTCATATTTTACAAAATGCGGTTGTGTGACCTTTGTTACAGGTAAAAAATGAGCAAATTATGGACACAATGCACTGTTATCATTGTGGCTTAACAATTCAAGATACGGACGTACTTGTTTTTGAGGAAAAAGAATTCTGTTGCACCGGTTGTAAAACGGTTTACGAAATCTTTCGTCAAAACGATCTCACGTGCTACTATGATTTTCAAGCCGCACCCGGGGCCACTCCCGCGGACATTAATGGAAAATATGATTTTTTAACCGACGCCACCATCGTCAGCAAATTACTCGAATTTGAAGAAGCTTCAACCCATATTGTTTCACTGTACCTACCGCATATTCACTGCAGCTCGTGTATTTGGATTTTGGAAAATCTACACAAGTTACACCCGGGTATTGGCAGGGCGCAGGTAAACTTTCCCGCCAAAAAAGTTCGCATCTCCTTTGATCCCCAACAGATTTCTCTCAAAGCCTTGGTCGAATTACTATGTTCGATCGGCTATGAACCCTACATCAGTTTGGAAAATTACGAAGGGGAAAAACACAAAATCGACCGCTCGTTGATCTACAAAATCGGGGTGGCCTTTTTCTCATTTGGCAACATTATGCTTTTGTCGTTTCCCGAGTATTTTGAAGTCGAGGAATTTTGGATCAATCAGTACCGCGGCTTTTTTCGGTGGTTGATTTTCTTCTTGTCGTTGCCTCCTTTGTTGTATTCAGCCAGTGGTTACTATGTTTCAGCGTGGAAAAGTATCCGTGCCAAAATGCTCAATATCGAAATCCCGATTGCACTGGGTATTATTGTCATGTTTGTGCGCAGTACGGTCGATATCGTGATGGATTATGGCCAAGGTTTTTTTGACAGCATGTGCGGTCTGATTTTCTTCATGTTGTTGGGGAAATTGTTTCAGCAGAAAACCTACAACTTCCTCTCTTTTGAACGCGATTATAAGTCTTATTTCCCCATTGCGGTGACCAAAATTAGTCCCAACGGCACCGAAGAACCCGTACAAGTCTATGCCATTGAAAAGGGCGATCGCCTGTTGATTCGCAACCAAGAGTTGATTCCCGTAGATGGTATTTTGATTTCAGAAAAAGCGGCTATCGATTACAGTTTTGTCACGGGAGAGGCGGTTCCTATTGAAAAAAAGTCGGGCGATAAAATCTACGCTGGCGGCAAGCAGCTGGGCAAAGTCATCGAAATGGAAGTCTTGTTCTCGGTTTCCCAAAGTTACCTCACCCAATTGTGGAGCAATGATGTGTTTCAAAAGAAATTACAATCCAAACACAAAAACATTACCGACCGCATCAGCCATTATTTTACGCCTGCCTTATTATTATTGGCGCTGGTGTCTTTTGGCTATTGGATTTTCATCGATACCGATACCGCTTTCAATGTGTTCACCGCCATTTTAATCGTAGCCTGTCCTTGTGCCTTGGCGTTGACGGCTCCTTTTACGTTGGGCAATGTTTTGCGGATTTTGGGAAGACAGCAGTTGTACTTAAAAAATGCCCAGGTGATTGAACAAATGGCCCAAGTCGATACAATTGTTTTTGATAAAACGGGAACCATTACCACCAACAAGAAAACAGCGATAACGTATGAAGGTAGCGCACTCGACGCGCACGAACTTCAGTTGTTGAAAAATACTCTTCGCGGCTCCAATCACCCCTTAAGTCGCAGGCTTTACGAGTATTTACCGCCTCAAGAGAAAGCCACGGTCACCCATTTTGAAGAAGTGACGGGCAAAGGGGTATTTGCTACGGTGGAAGGTCACTCGGTCAAATTGGGTTCGTCTCAGTTTTTACAGCATCTCAGTGAAAATACCCACAAGAAAACCAAAGTGCATGTTGAAATTGATGGCGCTTACAAAGGCAGTTATGTGTTCAACAACCAATACCGCGAAGGCTTGGAGGCGTTGTTTGAACGGTTGAGTGCATCCTATAATTTGGTTGTGCTTTCGGGCGATAACGATGGGGAGCGAAGGATTTTAGAGAAAATGTTGCCCGCGGGTACTACGTTGGTTTTCAACCAAAAACCCGAAGCGAAGTTGGCCTACATCGAGGCTTTGCAACAAGAGGGCAAAAACGTCATGATGGTAGGGGATGGGCTGAACGATGCAGGTGCTTTGGCCCAAAGCAATGTGGGAATTTCGATTTCAGAGAATGTGAATGTATTTTCTCCCGCCTGCGATGGGATATTGGATGCGTCTCAGTTTTCGAAAATCGGCTATTTCATGCAGTACTCCCGCAATGCGATGAAGATCATTTATATGAGTTTTACGATTTCACTCTTATACAATGTCGTGGGATTGACCTATGCGGTAACTGGAAATTTGTTGCCCATCGTGGCGGCGATTATTATGCCTTTGAGTACGATTACCATTGTGAGTTTTGTCACCTTGATGAGCAATGCGTATGCCAGTGGACGAATTTTTGAGGCGAAAAAAACAGTGAAAAATGCAGCGGAATGATAAATGTCATGTTTTAAGCCAAGGGGTGAATCTAACTTTGTTAACACAAATTTAAGGTATGAGTGTCATTTATTTTTTAATCAGTATCAGTATCGTCGTGGCCGTTTTTTTCATGGTGGCCTTTATAAAAGCGGTACAATCCGGTCAATACGACGACGATTATACACCGTCGGTACGTATGTTATTTGACGATGAAATTATCAACACAACGAAAAACAAAAATCAATTAAATATAACCGAAGAAAAACAATAATTATGGAAATGCAACAATTTCATTACGACAACAAGATTGTTCGAAATTTCATCTATGCCAGTATCGTTTTTGGGGTGGTAGGGATGCTCGTCGGATTGCTTCTGGCGTTCCTCTTTATGTTCCCTAACCTTACGAGTGGTGTCTCTTTTTTGAGTTTTGGTAGACTTCGCCCGTTGCATACCAATGCGGTGATTTTTGCCTTTGTGGGCAATGCCATGTTTGCAGGGGTGTATTACTCGATGCAACGCTTGCTCAAAGCCCGCATGTTTAGCGATGTATTAAGCAAAATTCATTTTTGGGGCTGGCAATTGATTATCGTAGCGGCTGCCATCACTTTACCGTTAGGATACACAACATCTAAAGAATATGCCGAGTTGGAATGGCCCATTGATATTGCCATTGCGCTGATTTGGGTGGTTTTTGGAATCAATATGATTGGGACCATTATCAAACGAAGAGAGCGTCACATTTATGTTGCCATTTGGTTTTATATCGCCACTTTCGTTACGGTAGCGGTGCTTCACATTTTCAACAGTTTAGAATTACCCGTTGCCGGTTTAAAATCGTATTCCGTCTACGCTGGGGTACAAGATGCCTTGGTACAATGGTGGTACGGTCACAATGCGGTGGCGTTTTTCTTGACCACACCGTTTTTGGGAATGATGTACTATTTCGTTCCGAAAGCGGCCAACCGTCCTGTATATTCCTACCGTTTGTCAATTATCCACTTCTGGTCGTTGATTTTCATTTACATCTGGGCAGGACCCCACCATTTGTTGTATTCTGCGTTACCCGATTGGGCGCAAAACCTTGGGGTAGTATTCTCGGTAATGTTAATTGCCCCTTCTTGGGGAGGGATGATTAACGGATTATTGACCCTTCGTGGTGTTTGGGATAAAGTACGTACCGATGCGGTGTTGAAATTCTTCGTGGTAGCAATTACGGGCTACGGGATGGCTACCTTTGAGGGTCCGATGCTTTCCTTGAAAAATGTAAATGCGATTGCCCACTTTACTGATTGGATCATTGCACACGTTCACGTGGGTGCTTTGGCTTGGAACGGATTCTTGTCTTTCGGGATGTTCTATTGGTTGGTTCCTCGTTTGACCAAAACCAAGTTATTCTCTGAAAAATTGGCCAATTTCCACTTTTGGATTGGCACTTTAGGAATTATTTTCTATGCTCTACCGATGTACGTTTCTGGATTCACCCAAGCGTCTTTGTGGAAACAATTTAAACCCGATGGGAGTGCCTTACAATATGGAAACTTTCTAGAAACAGTAACGCAATTGATGCCGATGTATTGGATGCGCGCCATTGGGGGAACTTTATATTTAATTGGGGTATTTGTGTTGGTGTACAACATTGTGATGACCGTTCGTAAAGGCGCAGCAGTAGCCGACGATTTTGCAGAAGCTCCTGTCTTAGCGCCTATCAGTCCCAACCGATTGAAAGGTGAAGGCTGGCACGCTTGGTTGGAACGCAAACCGGTTAAATTTTCACTCTACACCACTTTGGCCATTTTAATTGGAGGTGTGGTGCAAATTTTACCCACCATTTTCGTAGAGTCTAATATTCCTACTATAGCTGCGGTAAAACCCTATACACCGTTGGAATTAGAAGGGCGTGATTTGTACATCCGTGAAGGTTGTGTGAGCTGTCACTCGCAATTAATTCGTCCGTTCCGCTCCGAAGTTGAACGTTATGGCGATTACTCCAAATCGGGTGAATATGTGTACGATCATCCCTTCCTATGGGGTTCAAAACGTACAGGTCCCGATTTGCACCGCGAGGGCGTAACGGGTAAACCATTTAACGGTGGACGTCCCGATGTGTGGCATTTTAATCACATGTATGATCCCCAAAGTATTTCTTCGGGTTCGATTATGCCGCGTTACCAATGGTTGATTCACGACAAATTGGATACCCATTTGACCCAGAAAAAAATGGAAGCCATGGTTTCTTTAGGAGTACCGTATTCACCAGAAGACATTGCTAATGCGCCCCAACACATGGAAGCGCAAGCCAAAAAGATTGAAGCGAGTTTGATGAAGGATTCGCAAATCCAAAAATCATTTGGAGCAGAAACCAATGTGCCGCTGAAGGATCGTGAAATTATTGCCTTGATTGCTTATTTACAACGCTTAGGCACGGATACCGCAGCTAAACCTAAACCTTAATTAACATGTTGAAGTTTGTAAAACATAATTTAGAAACGATTGCTGGGGTAGAGATTTATCCGATTATTTCCCTTTCGATTTTCTTTACTGCCTTTGTGTTGTTTACCGTTTGGGCCATGACCTACAGCAAGGAAACTCTGAATACCGTGAGCAATCTCCCTTTAAACGATGACGAATCACTAACTGAAAAACATAATTTCTAATGAAAAATTTATTTCCATCCTACGTACGCGTGCCCTTACTCTTTGCCATTGTGCTGGTCGCATTGGAGTATTTCATCGATTCGGGCGATAGACCGGCTTTTGTGAAGTATCCCATGGTAGCCTTGTTTTTGGCGGTTTTTCTCTTCCTTTTGGTCGCCATTGAAATTGTAGTAAGTGCCGTAGATAAAGTCACCTATCATTTATTGACCGAAGAGCAAAAGAAACAGCTCGAGGAGGCGCAATCCGTTTCATTTGTGGATAGCCAATGGTACCAACATTGGATGTCGAAACTCACCCGTTCGAAAGCAGTGGAGCAAGAAGCCGATGTAATGCTCGATCACGACTACGATGGCATTCGCGAACTTGATAATGTATTGCCTCCGTGGTGGGTGTACCTTTTTTATGTGACCATCATTTTTGCGGGTATTTACCTGGTGCGTTACCACTTCTTTGGCGGTGAAAACCAAGCACAAGAGTTTGAAACAGAAGTGGCTCTCGCCGAAGAGGAAATGTTGAAATTCAAAGGCAACAGTCCCAAAGAGACGATTTCACTTGATCAAGTTACCGCTTTAACCGATCCTGCCAGTTTGTCGAAAGGGCAAGAAATTTATAAAAATGTGTGCGCTGCCTGTCACGGAGCTGAAGGCGGTGGGTTGGTAGGACCCAATCTTGCCGATGCCCATTGGTTAAACGGCGGCGGTATCAAGAATGTATTCAAAGTCATTCACGACGGTAGCCCTCGTAATCCCACGATGGCCGCTTGGGGGAAAACCTTGGATGCCAAAGACGTTCAAAAAGTGGCTAGCTATGTTTGGAGTTTGCAAGGGACAAAACCTGCGGGTGCCAAGCCAGCCGAAGGCGATGTAAGGAAAGACGATGCTGCTCCCACAGCCGATGCTTCCAAGCCTGCGGATTCGATTCCTAGCGCAAAATAATCATTCACGGGTCCCAAGGCGACTCGGGACCCAATTGCTAAACCCAAACCCTAATTATCATGGCCAGTCCGTTGCATGACGACAGTTTCCGCGATACGATAGCTACTATCGATCAAAAAGGAAAACGCGCCTTTATTTTTCCCAAAAAACCTGTGGGACGGTATTACGACCGCAGAAAAATAGTAAGTTATTTCTTGTTGGTGTTTCTCTTCGGAGCGCCGTTTGTAAAAATCAACGGCCACCAATTTTTGCTCTTTAACGTTCTTGAACGTCGTTTCAATATTTTCGGATTCCCGTTTTGGCCCCAAGACTTTCACCTGTTTGTGATTTCAATGATCATTGGGGTAGTGGGATTGGCCCTCTTTACGGTGGCCTTTGGACGAATTTTTTGCGGATGGTTTTGTCCCCAAACGATTTTTATGGAAATGGTGTTTCGCCGTATTGAATATTGGATTGAAGACGACCGTAACCAGCAAATTCGTCTGGCTAAGCAAGATTGGGATGGCGAGAAAATACGTAAACGCGTTACGAAATGGATCGTGTTTTACCTGATTTCATTTGCCATTGCCAATGTGTTTTTGGCCTATTTGAAAGGCAGTGATACTGTTATCACTTTTATCAAAGAAGGTCCCACACACAATACGTCAACGCTTATTGCGGTATTGATTTTCTCGGCGGTATTTTATTTTATCTACGCTTGGTTTCGCGAGCAGGTATGCATTATCGCTTGTCCGTATGGACGTTTGCAAGGCGTGTTGTTGGACAATAAATCAATCAATGTAGCCTACGATCACGTTCGGGGCGAAGGGGCATCGGGACGTGCCAAATATGTCAAAGACGAAGACCGTGAAGCGGTGGGTAAAGGCGATTGTATCGATTGTAAAGCCTGTATCCATGTGTGTCCAACGGGCATTGATATTCGCAACGGAACTCAGCTCGAATGTGTGAATTGCACCGCTTGTATCGATGAATGCGATACGATTATGGAGCGTGTTGGATTGCCCAAAGGTTTGATTCGCTATGCCAGCGAAGACGAGATCAACAAAAAGGAGCCGTTTAAGTTTACGCTTCGCATGAAAGGGTATGCAGCGGTATTGGCGATCCTCACTGGGATTTTTATCGGTATGCTTTTTTTGCGAAATCAAGTTGAAGCTACGATATTATCGGCACCAGGGCAGTTGTTTTTGCAAGAAAAAGATACGATTGTCAACATTTACAATTGCAAAGTGGTCAACAAAACCACCACCGATTTTAAAAAGGTCACATTCAAGTTGGTCGACCCTTCCGAAGGCGTCATTCAACTGGTGGGGGCAACTTCACTGAAAGTTCCCGCGGATGCGCTTGGCGAAGCGACCTTGTTTATCAAAATCCCCGAACGTTTGCTTCACGATGAAAAACTCGTGTTGAAAATCGAGGTATATGAAGGAAATGAACGGATTGAATCGACCACTGCGAATTTTAACGGACCGAGGAGGTTTAATTAGTTGGTAGTCGCAGTAAGCAGTGTTCAGTATTCAGTAAGCAGTGATCAGTGATCAGAATGCAGTAGCAGAATGGAATTATCAGTGTTCATTTTATTAGAAAGTATTCCCCTTTGGAGTAAGGGGCTACTAATCAACTAATCACTAGCCTGCCTGCCGGCATAGGCAGGTCACCAGTCACTAGTCACCAGTCACTAGTCACTAGTCACCAGTCACTAATCACTAGTCACCAGTCACTAATCACTAATCACTAATCACTAATCACTAATCACTAATCACTAATCACTAATCACTAATCACTAAAAACAAAACACCATGAAAATAAATTGGGGAACCGGAATTGTCATCGCGTTTATACTCTTTATGAGTTTTATCTTATTCTTTGTATTTCGCGTACAGTCCAATTCAAAATACGACAACGAATTGGTAGTCGAAAAATATTATTTAAAAGAGCAGACCTTCGAACGGGATTTAGAACGCGAGAACAATGCTTTGGGTCTTCACGAGAAAGTGGTATGCACCAAAACGCCCGAGGGCATTGAGGTGGCTTTTCCATCCTCGTTTGATTGTACAAAAATTAGTGGAAAAGTGTCCTTTTACAGACCGTCTAGTCAAAAGCTCGATTTCGAAATTCCGATTTCGTTATCCAGTCCACATTTGCTCATACCTAAAAGCGCTTTGGCAGACGGTCGTTGGGACATTTCCATTCATTGGACTTACGAAGGTAAAGGATACATTAGCAAGCAAACCTTATTTTTTTAACCCATGTTGATCGCGGCCTTATTTCTCGGAATCATCAGCAGTTTACACTGCATCGGCATGTGTGGACCCATAGCCTTGCTTTTGCCTGTCGATCGTGCAAATACGTCCCTTAAAGCCCTGCAAATCGTGTTGTATCACTTGGGTCGATTGACGGCGTATGGGGTGCTGGGACTCGTGTTTGGACTCCTTGGCCGTGGGTTTTATCTCGCCGGCATGCAACAGCAACTGTCCATCGCGGTTGGGATTTTAATGATTGCCATCGCATTGATTCCCGAAAAGGTCTTTGCCCGATACAATTTTTCACAACCCGTTTACCGAGTCATTGCAGTGGTCAAAAGTCATTTGGGACAACAGTTTAAGCGTAAATCACCCGATGCGTTATTTACTATCGGACTCTTGAACGGATTTTTGCCCTGTGGAATGGTGTATGCCGCTCTGTTTGGCGCCTTGGCGATGCCGCGACTTACCGAAAGTGTGAGCTACATGCTTTTGTACGGTTTGGGGACAATGCCGTTGATGAGCCTTGTGGTGTATGCCCAATCGTGGATTACGGTTCCCGTGCGGCAGCGTTTGCAGCAACTCATTCCCGTTGTGGCGGTAGGTATAGGCGTCTTGTTTATTGTTCGCGGCATGGGATTGGGCATCCCTTATATTTCGCCCACTACTACTTCGCTATGGGTGCAAGCCCAAGCCAATTGTCATTAAATCTAACACTAAAAATCAATAAATATGGAACGACATAGTTTACTACACGAATTTCCAGAACTCGCCGACCGCATTCACGCGTTGAAAGTGAGCGATGTTCATTTTCGCAAATTATTTGATGCTTACGACGAATTGGAGCATCAAATTCACCGCATCAACACGAGCGAAGAAGTCGTTACAGACGAACACGCCCATGTGTTAAAAGCAAAATTACTCCATTTGAAAGACGACCTTTACCGTCGCTTGCAAAAGTAATTTTTTGGGTTTAGAATGAAAAGCACGCTGGGAGGCGTGCTTTTTTTATTATTGTAAATGGTGTTATTTTAAATTTTGAATGAATGGCTAGTCTTAAGTCGTAAGTCATCAGTCGTAAGTCATCAGTCATCAGTCATCAGTCATCAGTCATATGACGTGAGCTGAAAACCAATTTATAATTTAAAATTTATAATTTAAAATTTCATAACAAGTCACTATACGGAAAAAACCCTCCCCAAAATAGGAAAAACCCTAGTGGGAATTGTAGAATATTTTTTAATTTGCGAGGGATTTGAACTTAGCGAATCGTTATAGTCAAGCTAGACAACAAATATGCTACACTTCAACATTTATCTTAAAAATTATTGGGAAACTCAAGAAGACGAATTCAGATTTGTGAATTATAACAAGCATTTTTCTGAGGAAGAACCTTGTAATATTTATTTGGTTGGAATAAGACCAAGAGTTATAATCGACCCAAATTATTTTGAAATTGATGGTGAGTTTGTAAAGCTTAAATTTAAAATTCAAAAAGAACATAACTTTCATGAAGTAATTGGTTTACTGCCTTTAAAGCGTGAAGTCAAAGGTATTGTTAGACTCGAATCAGAATTTCCATATTCAAGATTTAACATTAAAGATGAAAATGGATATTTTTTTGATAAACAACATCCTGATTTGGTTAATGACAATGAAATAGCAGTAAAAGCGCTGTATGCATTAAGGTATTCTATGCATAAAACTGACATGAATTTTAATGATTTGCAAATCTTATATATTGGAAAATCATTAAAAATGGACAAGAAAATATCCCCAGTTAAAAGAATAAACAATCATGAAAAAATTAAAAAGATTTTGTTCAAATGCACTCAAAAATATTTAGATAAGGAAGTATATGTTATTCTGTGTTCTTATGTAAAAAAAATCAACTTAATGGCAATGACTGAAGAGTTTGCAGAATACAAAAATTCAGGAAAAAAAATTTTGGAGGAGTTGAGAAAAAATATTGAAGATTTGAATGCTACAAAAGAGTTAACGACAAAAGTTACTGAAGCCGCACTTATTGATTATTTTGACACAAAAGAGTTTAATGTTGATTTTATAGGTTCGTTTGGAAAAAAAACACATTCTTATTATCAGGCTGTTGAGAAATCAAAATTTTCTTCAATAATAGTGGAAACAGATTTGACAAACTTATGTAGAACTTATTCTCAAACTATTGAACCGAAATATAGACACATAGTAAAATATTTTCCTAAGCATAATTATTTAAAGTCAACCGAAATAACAGACGACGAATTTAATATGTATTAGCCTGCCTATAAAAGCAGCTAGTCGCTATTGTTGGCAAGTGAAAGTTTGGCGTTTGTTTTAAACGAAAAACATTTATCTTAGTAAGAAATAATCGTATCGCTAAGACGGCCACAGTCGGCTAGTGGTAGAACGTTACGGGCAATATTTAAATCCTGCAATACCCAGAAATATGTATTTTTTAAGGAAACTATTCGAAAAGAAAAGTAACTCGAAACAAGAAACAATCAGACCTAGCTACATTGAAGAGTTAAATTCTAAATATTTTAGAAACTTAGAACTAATGGTCGATTATGATATTTTAATTGATTGCTATTGTGATATATTCGAAACTTGGGAAAATAAACCTTTGAATAGTAATCTTACTTATAAAGAAACTCATAATACCATTAAGCAAATTCTTGAAAAAGAATATTGTGAAGAAATTTGCGACAAAATAAAAGAAGGAAATTTTACCGAGGGAGAAGTAAAAAAAATTATTGTTGAATTAGATGTTCAATATAACATCTATAAAAATGAATTTGAATACACAAAAACAGTAGAGGATGATCTTCTTGAAAAGTTTAAAAAAGGTGAACTTTAAAAATACTGCACATAACAGACCCCAGCCCCAGCTCCGCAAAGTGTTTTAAGTAGCACTCTGCTCCGCAACAGTCTCCCGACTTTGCGGCCCGATAACTGCTGCTGGACGAAATTAAATTCGATAAAGTCAGTCCTTTCGCATGGTGAAAGAGCAGTTACCCTACACTTTTCCACCCGCTCCACTTTTCCACCAATCAACAACTCACACTGCAACCAACCTGAAACTTAAAACTTGAAACAACCCCTTAAACCGTCATCGAAAACAGCTGTGTTTGGGGAGCCGAACGTTGCAAATGCAAGTCAAACGCCATACAAATGTTACGGATAAAGGGTTTGCCTTTTTCGGTTACAACCAGGTGATCCAGTCCAATTATAACCAAACCGTCGTGCTCCATTTCTTGGAGTTGTGCCAAAACCTTTGGAATTTCCATGAAATAAAGGTCTTCGGTTTCCCATTGGGTTTCAAAATGGCACATTAAATTGAGAATATGACGGCGGATAATCAGGTCTTCCTCCGTGAGAAGATGGCCCCGAAGCACAGGGAATTCGTTGGCCTCCAAGCGGGCATAGTAGGTTTCTAAGACCTTTTCGTTTTGTGCAAAACCATACCAACTGTCGCCAATCGACGAAACGCCCAATCCGATCATTACTTTGGTTTGTGTCACGGTATATCCCATGAAGTTCCGGTGCAAGGTGCCGTTTTCAAAGGCATGGTACATCGAATCGGTAGTTCGAGCAAAATGGTCCATCCCAATTTCGTGGTAATGATGTGCCAACAAGCGTTTTTTCCCTTCTTCATACAATTGCCGCTTCACCTCATCACGCGGTACATCTTGATCCTGAAATCCGCGTTGGCCATTGCCTTTTATCCACGGTACATGGGCATAACTGTAAAAAGCGAGGCGGTCGGGGAGTAGGGATTTGGTTTTGTCGATAGTGTCTTCTACGTCGGCAAGGGTTTGAAACGGCAACCCAAAGATGATATCATGTCCGATGGATGTATAGCCAATTTCCCGTGCCCAAAAAGTAACTTTCGCCACTTGATGAAACGATTGCACGCGATGAATGGCGTTTTGAACGGTTGGCGAGTAATCTTGTACGCCAAAACTCACACGACGAAAACCTAGGTCGTACAACACCTGTAAATGTTCGCGTGTGGTATTGTTGGGATGCCCTTCGAAGCTAAATTCATGTTCGGGAACTACATGGGCTTCCTTCAATATTCCGTGAATGAGTCGCTTAAGATTAGCAGCAGAAAAAAAGGTAGGCGTGCCTCCGCCCAAATGGATTTCGCGTATATGGGGTTTCTTGGGCAATAACTCACAGTATAAATTCCATTCCTTCAATACTGCCTCGATATAAGGGTGTTCTACCTCATGCCGCTTGGTAATGCGTTTGTGACAGCCACAAAACGTGCATAAACTTTCGCAAAAGGGGAGATGAATATAGAGACTTATGCCTTGCGTCGCATTGGTTTCGTGAAAAGCTTGCAGCAAAGTGTGGAGCCATCCCTCGGTGCTAAAAGTCGCATCATTCCAGTACGGAACCGTGGGATAACTGGTGTATCGGGGTCCCGGCACGTTGTATTTTTGAATGAGAGAAGTGGCCATGGCTAGAGAATTTGCCTCAAAGATAGGATGTGGCCATGGCGTAGGGTATGATATTTATCATGCACCAAAAAAAATCCGCTTATTCAGCGGATTCTTGTTGTTGTTGTTGTTTTATCAAAACATTAATTTGTTTGAGCTTCTCTTTCCACGTTGCTAAATCAGCTTTATGGCGCTCGATGTTTTTCTTCACTTCGTTGACAATGGGGTTGTTTTTGGCATTTTGGAAGAATTGAATATTGTTTTCCAACTGGAAGATTTCATGCTGCACTTCGTCAATTTTACGCATGATGAACAATTTTTCATGATCCAATTTACGACTGCCATCGCCCGCAAATGATTCTAACTTGCTTGAAAAACGATGCATCTCGCCTTCTTTTTTGCTAGCGCTTAATTTTTCAAATAAAGCATCCAAAATTTTGTTGAATTTACCTTCAATATGACGGCGGTTGAAAGGAACCTTACCAAAACTTTTCCATTGCTCGATATGCGCTTTGATGGCCTCCAAGTCGGTTTTGTGATCGCCCACCAATTCAAAAGAACGCAATTGTTCTAAATACGCTTTTTTGTTGTTGAAAGCTTCCAATTCGACCGAATTCTCTTCTTTCTTACTTTCTTTCAAGCGGTCAAAGTAGGTGTTGCAAGCTTCTTTAAATTCTTTCCACAAACTGTCAGAGAATTTTCGTGGAACATGGCCAATGGTTTTCCACTCTTCCTGAATCTGTTTCATGATGGGCGTGGTTGCGGCAAAATCATCGGCATCTTTCAATTCATTGGCACGAGCCACCAAGGCTTGCTTGCGACTCAAATTATCGTTTTGCCCTTTTTTAATGTCCTTGTAGAAGGAATTTTTTAAAGCGTTAAAATTACGAACGGCTGTTTTAAATGCTGCCCAAGTCGCTTCATTCACCTCTGAAGGTACTTTACCGGTGGCAAAAAAAGTATTGCGTAACGCTTCTACTTTGGCAATTTGTTGCACCCATAAAGCATGACTGTCCACGCGCTCGGTAGCAAGTACCTCCAAAGCAGCAATGATTTCTTGCTTTTTCGCTAGATTTTCCTGCTCGCGTTTACGGAATTCTTCGGATAACGATTCGCGTTTGTCATGCATTTGTTTGGTGAGCTCGCTAAAACGTTGCCACAAACTCTCACGTACCTCTTTGGAAACAGGACCGATGTCTTCTTTCCAAATGCGGTGAAGGTCTTGCAACTCGCGGAAGGCTTTGTTGATATCGCTTTCTTGCGTTAATTCCTCAACACGGGCGATAATCCGTTGCTTTTGCTCTAAATTATTTTTGAATTCCAAATCACGGGCCTCACGGTCCAAATGCAAAACATCATAGAAGTTTTCCAAATGGAAGTGATAGTTGTTCCAAACGTGATTGTATTTGTCTTTTGGGATAGGTCCTGCATTTTTCCAGCGTTCGCGAATGTCAGCGAGCTGTTTCAAGGCTTGGGCAATATTACCTCCGGATTGGGCTACCACATTTTTCAATTCTTCTACCAAAGCTTCGCGCTTCTCCAAATTGGATTTTAACGCGTTTTGCAACGATTTGAAATGGGCATTCTTTTTGTCACGATAGGTGGTATAAAGCGTGTCAAATCGCTTTTTTAAAGGGAAATCATAGTGGAAATCTTCAGTAGTGTCGGGGTTTTCCGCCAAAAACTCATCGCGTTTTTCATCGATAAAATGGTGGAATTTGGAAAGGAAGGCTTTGCGAACTTCTTCCACATGCTCACGAACGGTCATCACGTGCTCAACAGCGACCAAACCTTCTAAAGCGGCTACCAATTGCTCCATAGAAAAGGCATCATAATCTTCCATCGGAATCTCGTGACGACCCTTCAGGGTTTCATCTTCGCTTTCTTCGGCATTGGCTTCAGCGATAGCCGAAAGGGCTTCTTCATGGGTTTCAGGGGCAGCGGATTCCTGACTTTCTTCGGGAGTCACCGCTTCTGTAGTTTCCGAAGGCGTCGTTTCTTCACTCTCTGGGGTTGCTTCGGCGGCTGTGATTTCATTCGATGCCACAGCAGTTTCTTGCGCTACAGGAGCATCGGCTTCTTCACCCGAAATTACTTCAATTTCAGGCGTTTCTTCCGTTTCCTCCGATAAAGCTGCTTCCACTTCAGTATCGGGAATCGGACTCTCCACAGGGGTTGATTCCTCGGGTGTAGTTGCGTTTTCGGTCGTATTCGCGTCTACGTTCGCTTGGTTTTCCATTCCATCTGAACCGTCCATTTCGGGATTCAGGTTGTCATTCACTACTTCAGACATTCGTTTAGGTTGTAGGGGTTATACAATAATTAGGGCGAAAGATACTAAAGTAGTCCTAAAATTCAAAGTAAAACCCGTGATTCTGTGTGTAAAGAAGTTGAAAAGACTGGATTTACGGCTATACTTTGGTGCTGTTCCAGATTTCCCAGGCCTTTTCTGCTTGGTGAACCAACATGGAATACCCATTTTCAATCGAGGCGCCTTGTGCTTCAGCTAAGGTTAGAAAACGGGTTTTAGGTGGATTGTATACCAAATCAAAAGCAAGGTGAAGCGGCGTGAAATGGGAGTAGGGTATTGGGGGACAGGCCTCTACCTCGGGATAGGTTCCCAAAGGCGTACATTGAATGACAAGGGTGTGGGCGTGCATGATTTCGGGGGTGATTTCGGCGTAGGAAAGGGTTCCTTCTTCCCCTGTACGACTGACTAAAGTGTAGGGTATTCCTAAATGCTGCAGGGTGAAACGTATCGCTTTGGCAGCGCCTCCGGTTCCCAAGACAAGGGCGCGTTGATGGTGGGACGCAAGATAAGGTTCTAATGCTTGTTGAAATCCGTACCAATCCGTGTTGTGGCCTAGGGTTGTACCGTCGGGTAACCATTGAATCGTATTTACAGCGCCAATTTGGCGGGCAATAGGATCCAAATCATCCAAAAAAGGGATGACGGCTTCTTTGTAGGGAACGGTCACGTTTAAGCCATTCAGATACGGTTGGGTTTGTAGCAATGGTTTAATTTGAGCGGCATCGGGCAGGTCATAATTGTCATAGCGACAGTTCTGCCATTGCGGAGCCTCAAACTTTTGCGCAAAATACCCACGAGAAAAGGAATAGTCAATGTTTCGTCCCAAAAGGCCAAAGCGTTTTTCGGAAGAATGGGCCATTATTTTCGGTATTTTCGGAGTGCTTTTTGAATGCTATTCAAGTCCATTACTTGCGGAAATAACTCTTCCAATAAGGTGTAATGTGTTGCATTCAAGCGTAAGGCGTTGGCAAGATGATAACTCCCTTTTTCCTCCATTTCAAGAGTAAAATACAAGCCTGCCATTCGGTACTCAATTTCATAGGCTTCGGGAAAATATTCACTGGCTTGAAGTAACGCAAGTATTGCATTATCATTTTCACCCATTTGACACATCATGTCTACCCAAAACAACCAGGTATCCAATTCGTAATCGCCGAACTCAACGGCTTTTCGGTACCCGTGTTCGGCTTCTTCAAATAAAAAGAGTGCTTTATTGATGGTTGCATACCGTTTCCAGTAGCTGCTGTTTTGATCGTCAATTCCGAGGGCTTTATTAACGTAATAGAGCGCTTTGGAATAATTTTTTTGACGAATATAAAAATCGGTAATCGCAATCCATCCTTTGTCCAATAACGGATCTTCGTGAACCGTTTGGTTGAAGTATTTAAGTGCGGCCACCTTATTGCCCACTTTTTCGTAGCATTTGCCAATTCGCAACAAAGCATACGACGTAGGGTCGTCTAAGGCAAGGGTTTGCTCGTAACTTTCAATGGCTTCGGTATAGCGTTTTAAACGTTCCAAAGCCTTTCCTTTTTCCATAAAAGCGCCTACAAAGGTCTCGTCGATATAGGTAGCAAATTCAAAAGCACGCACGGCATTTTTATAATCTTTTAACCCATAATATAACCGTCCCGATTGATGCCAAGCAATTTCACTGTAGGGATTACGATCAATATAGGTTTTCAAATAGTCGATAGCAGCTGCATTTTGGTCCAGAAATTCAAAACAATACACCACATTGTACAAGGCCGATTGATCTGCAATATCTTCTTCCAAACATTGAATGAAACAGGATTTAGCCGATTCTAAATCGTCCATAAACAAATATTCCATCCCCATCAAATTGTAGACATCGGCATGGTCATCGGTATACTCAAGCGCTTTTTTCAAACAGGCTACCGCTTTTTCATGGTTGTCGCGTTTGGAGTAAATGCTGGCGCGTTGGATATAAATTTCTTCGTTGTGCGGTTCAATGGCATACAATTCATTCAATAGTTTTTCAGCGGCGTCCAATTTGTCTTCGTACACCAACATTTCCACTTGAACCAATTTTAACCCAGTTGACTTTGGATGCTGTTCCAAGCCTAATTTGAGCGCTTTTTTGGCCAAATTGGTTTTTCCCATGTCCAAATAATACAAGATAATTTCTTCAAATTCCTCCGAATCAAAGAAGAACACCTTGTTGGTTTTCAACATCGACTCAAAGCGGGAAAGCGATAAATTGTAGTCGTCTTCTTCGTGATTCAAATACATAGCCATTGGGGTTTAGGTTGCACTACTTAAAGGTACGTATCCCTTAATCAAAAACGGTAAAAAATAGGAATTGTTTTAAACAATTTAATTAACACTAACCAAGGTTAATGTGCTTATCCTCAGTCATAATCTCGTCTAACGCCTCCAATAGGATGGCACAACCTTCGCGAATTTCCGCCTCAGAAACGGTCAGCGGTGGGGTAATCCGTATGGCTTTTCCTTCAAACAACAACCAAAATAGGATGAGTCCTTTGTCTTGGCATTTGAAAATGGCGCGATTCGTAATCTCAGGATCAGCGGTCATCGCCGCCAACATTAATCCGCGGCCCCTAACTTCTTCTATCAAAGGGTGTACCAAAAGACTTCGGAACAATTTTTCTTTTTCCAAAGCTTGGGCCGCATAGTCTTTTTCGAGTATTTCTTGTAACGTGGCTAAACTAGCAGCGGCAATCACGGGATGTCCCCCAAAGGTTGTAATATGACCGAGTTTAGGGTCGTGACTTAATAAATCCATGTAGCGTTCATTGGCGATAAAACCTCCAACGGGCATTCCACCTGCCATACCTTTGCCAATAATCACTACATCGGGCACTACATTGTAGTTTTCAAAACCAAACAATTTCCCCGTGCGTCCAAATCCGGGTTGGATTTCATCGACAATCATCAGGGCTCCTACAGCTTCACAACGCTGTTTGACTTTCAACAAGAAATCATTTTCGGGTTGGATAAATCCTGCACCACCCTGAATACTTTCCAAGATAATTCCGGCTGTACGTGTCGTAATTTTAGTGATGTCAGCTTCGTTATTGAACGTGATAAATTCGACATCGGGCACCAAGGGACGAAAGATTTGTTTGCGCTCTTCAAAACCCATCACACTCATCGAACCCATGGTGTTGCCATGATAGGCGTTGTGGCAGGAAATAAGCTGACTCCTTCCAGTGACGCGGCGGGCCAATTTGAGTGCGCCTTCTGTGGCTTCGGTACCTGAATTGACCAAATAAACTTTGTTTAATTCGGGTGGTAAATGGTGCACCAATAACTTACAGTATTCCGTTGCTGGATGTTGTGCATATTCGCCATACACCATAACGTGCGAGTACTTGTTTAATTGATCAATAATCGCTTGATTTACCCGTGGATGCTGATGTCCCAAGGAGCAAGCCGAAACGCCCGCCACAAAATCCAAGTAAGCTTTGTTTTGGGTGTCATAAATATACGAACCCACGGCATGGGAAACTTCCATCCCGAGTGGGTAGGGTGAGGTTTGGGCCTGGTATCGTAAAAAGTCCGATTTCAAGGTCATATACCGTAGCGTTGTAGGTTTTATTTCGTTTTGGTCGAACGGGTCGTTTTATCGTAATTTAATGTCTCTTTTCGAATAGGCATCGGGACAGCGGGTTTTGCGGCATCTTTGCGCGCTTGTTCTTGCAAAGCCGCTTCGGCTTCGGCTTCTTCGGGCGGGAAAATGTCTTCCTTAGAATTTATTCGCTCCTCAATACGCCATACAAATCCCCGGAGTTTCCGCACATTTTCGGGAAAATCTTCCTCAGGGTATAATGTTCCGTTTACGCGATCAAAAAAGGTAATCGTATCTACATCATTCCCGTTGAGGGTCATGTTTATGCGACTACAAGCCGTTTTATTTATGCCTATGAGTTCGTTTTTATCGTTGCGCATAAAGTAAATGACTTCGTTATTTTTGACCACATCCACTTCATATAATTTATTTTCTCGAAACTTCCCATACAGATTTATCCCTTTCACCTGATTGAACCCCGCGCCCAGCGTGTCTTTGGAAATGATAAACGCATTGTTGAGCACTTTAAGCGAATCGAGTTTTTCCGTTGCATTATTGCCAATGAGATGCATGACATCGCCGGTAAGTTGTTTGTCGCCATTCCAAAGTATCGGTTTCCCGATGAGTTTGGTTAGCGCCACTTTTTGATCGGAGTGCAAGGAGTCGCATTTTCCACTCATGTCCGTTTTGAAAAACCGCACGTTTTTTTCCCCACGAATAATCCGCTCCCCAGGTTTTCCGGTGAGATAAATTTTCTTGGCATGCACAAACATCGAGTCGTTTTCTACCCAATAGCGCACCGAAGCGCGACGGGTCATGTATACGGAATCTAGTTTTTTGTACAATTCGGCATAATGCCCTTTGATGATGGCGCGGTTGATGGTATCAGTGATTTTTACATTTCGTGTTCCCGAAGAGAATTCCCGCGTTCGGTCAAAATACAAACTGTCGCCTTCAATTTTCCGGTCCTTGTATTTGATATACGACTTCCTAAGAAAGTGGCCTACATTTTTTTTGGTATTGTAAAATCCGTTCTCGGTGTAAATAAAGTTGTCTTTCCCCGTGATAGTCGAAGGACCGAAGAGGTACGAATGCCCCGAACTAGTATAATAGTCCAAATGATTGGAGAGAATGGTATATTCTGGATTTTTGAGTTCTACTGCGGTAAGAAATCGGTATTTTTTTTCTTTGACGTAATAGGTACCTGCATTGCTTTTGAGTGTATTATTTCTATTGGTAATTACGCCTTTGGTTTTATAAAAGGCTTCTTGTTTCATTCGGTCAAAATGAATGGTATCAGTCACCAAACTCGATTCGGGTGAGCGCATGACAACATTCCCCGTGGCATAGGCTTTTTTGACATTTCCATTGTACTCGGCATAGGTGCTATTGAGGTACAATGTATCGCCTTGCACCATTTGTACTTGTCCAAAGGCTTTGATGTAATTTTCTTTTTGAAAAAAATAGGCTTTGTTGCAGGTCATAACGACCCCTTCATGACGCACGCGAACATTTCCCGTAAGCAAAACGGCATCGGGAATTTCAAATTGGTTAATGTCTTGAAAGTCGGCATTTTCAATTTGGATACTCCCCGGGGGACGTTGCCCAAAGGCATATTCGCAAAACCCGAGTAATAAAAAAAGAAAAACAAGGATACGTCTCAAATTCCTATACATTAGTTGGGCAAATTTATGAAAAAGCCCCCGTTGGTTTTCGGTATTAAGTTTTTTTTATTAGCCTAGAGAATCCCCAACGAATTTCTATATTTGTGTTTCATCATGAAAAAACAAAAAACCATGCGTAAATACATCTGGATGGCCGGCTTAGCATTTGCCTTTCAAGTGCAAGCACAAGCCCCCAAAACCCCATCACAACCCCCCAAAAAAGTAATACCTGTGGAACAGAAAAAAGTCGTTTATCAAGTTTTTACCCGATTATTTGGCAATACCAATACCACCAACAAACCTTGGGGTACCAAAGAAGAAAATGGCGTTGGAAAGTTTAATGATTTCACCGACAAAGCGCTGGAGGAAATCAAAGGCTTGGGCGTCACGCACATTTGGTATACTGGAGTGCCCCATCACGCGGTGGTAGCCGATTACAAGCCCTACGGCATTAGTGACGACGATCCCGATGTGGTCAAAGGACGAGCAGGTTCGCCTTATGCGGTGAAGGATTATTACAATGTAAATCCCGACTTAGCTGTCGATCCCTTGACGCGTTTGCAAGAATTTGAAGCCTTGATTGAACGCACCCATAAAAACGGGATGAAAGTCATCATTGATATCGTTCCCAACCACATTGCCCGTAAATACAAGAGTTTGTCAAAACCCGAGGGGGTAAAAGACTTTGGGGAAGACGATGACGTGACCCAAGAGTACAACCGCAATAACAATTTTTATTACATTCCTGGGCAACCGTTTCAAGTGCCCACATCACCCGATTACAAGCCTCTTGGCGGGGATGAACATCCGTTATTGGATGGACAATTTGATGAAAATCCAGCGAAATGGACCGGGAACGGTTCTCGTGCGGCAAAACCCGACATTAACGATTGGTACGAAACGGTTAAGGTAAATTATGGTGTTCGTCCCGATGGTTCCAAAGATTTCCCTGAATTACCCGAGGGTTTTGAGAAAAAAACCTATGCTGAGCATTATGCCTATTGGAAAGACAAGGATGTGCCCAATTCGTGGTTGAAGTTTCGCGAGATTGCCCTGTATTGGTTGGAAAAAGGAGTTGATGGTTTCCGTTATGATATGGCTGAAATGGTACCGTATGAATTTTGGAGTTTTTTGAACTCAACGATCAAAATGAAAAATCCTGAAGCCTTTCTTTTGGCCGAAGTATACAATCCCAACGAGTACCGTAATTATATTTTTAAAGGTAAAATGGATTACCTCTACGACAAGGTGGAGACCTATGATCATTTGAAAGCGATGATTCGTGGGCAGGCGCTTTCTGATGGATTGACCGACATTCGCAAACGCAACCAAGATATTGAGCGTCACATGTTACACTTTTTAGACAACCATGACGAGCAACGTTTGGCAAGTATTGATTTTGCGGGAACTCCAGAACGCGGGAAACCGTTGATGGTGGTTTCAACCCTTTTGAGTTCAGCCCCAATCATGATTTATTTTGGACAGGAAGTAGGCGAACCCGGTTTGGAAGAAGGTGGCTTCGGGAAACCAACGCGTACCAGTATTTTTGATTACGTAGGCGTTCCGCATCACCAACGATGGATGAACAACGGTAAATTTGATGGCGGACAACTTTCAGATAGTGAAAAAGCACTACGGGATTTCTACAAGCGATTATTGACCTTTAGTGCCAAAAGTTCGGCGGTGATGGGCAATTATATGGACTTGCACGCACCCAATGCTTCAACACCCAATTACGATGGACAGCAATACGCTTTTGCACGTTGGTCGGCGACGGAGAAGTTGATCATTGTGTCCAATTTTGATTCGTACCGTGAGGTGGACTATACGTTGCAAATTCCAGCAGAGTTGATTCGGTTGTGGGGACTTAAAGATGGTTCTTATCCGTTGAAAGATGTTTTGTACGGCAGTACGGTCCCATTGAAAGTGAGTCAAGGCAAAGGGCTGCTCCCTGTTAAGTTAAAAGGGAGTGAATCCTTGGTGTTAAAGTTATAAAACAAAAAACCGTTCATTACGAACGGTTTTTTTTATCTCAATATCGTTTGTTTTCGATCGGGACCGACGGAGACGACTTTAATAGGTACTTCGACTTCCTGTTCGATAAATGCAATATATTCTTTTAATTCTTGGGGCAAACTGTCATAGGTAGTTAACCCTGTTAAATCGGCGTTCCAGCCTTTGAATTCCGTATATATTGGCGTGACATTTTCCTCTTCAATATTGTAGGGTAAATGGTGAATGGTTTTTCCTTTGTATTGGTAAGCGGTGCAGACTTTCAACGTTTCAAATCCCGAAAGTACATCGCCTTTCATCATCATTAATTGGGTGACGCCATTGATTTGAATGGCATATTTTAAAGCCACGAGGTCCAACCATCCGCAGCGCCGTTGGCGCCCCGTTACCGATCCAAATTCATTCCCCACTCGAGCCATTGTCGCCCCGACTTCGTCAAACAATTCAGTAGGGAAGGGGCCACTTCCCACACGCGTGGTATAGGCTTTGAAAATTCCGAAAACATCTTTGATTTTATTCGGTGCAATACCTAATCCGGTACACGCACCGGCAGCTGTTGTGTTGGAAGAAGTGACAAAAGGATAGGTGCCAAAGTCAACATCTAGTAGCGAACCCTGAGCGCCTTCACACAAAATGGATTTTCCCGCTTTTTGGGCTTTGGCTAAATATTCTTCACTGTCGATAAAGGTCAATTTTTTCAATTCTTCGATGGCTGCAAAAAATTCGGCTTCCATTTCAGCCAAATTGTATTGAATGGCCACATCGTAGAACTTAATCATTTCCTCATGTTTATTGGCCAAATTACGGTAGCGTTCCTTGAAGTCATTCAACTCAATATCGCCTACACGTATTCCGTTACGTCCCGTTTTATCCATGTAGGTTGGACCAATACCTTTGAGGGTAGAACCGATTTTGGCTTTTCCTTTGGCGGTTTCTGAGGCGGCATCCAATAAACGATGGGTCGGTAAAATAAGATGTGCTTTTCGTGAAATGAACAATTTGGACGTTACATCCATATTGAATTGTGCCAGGCCTTCAATTTCTTTTTGAAAGACCACAGGATCAATTACCACTCCATTCCCAATGATATTGATGGAATTAGCATGAAAAATCCCCGAAGGAATAGTTCGTAATACGTGTTTGATGCCGTCAAATTCTAAAGTGTGCCCCGCATTGGGTCCGCCCTGAAAACGGGCAATAATGTCATACTTTGAGGTCAGTACGTCGACAATTTTTCCTTTGCCTTCGTCACCCCATTGTAATCCTAACAGTAAATCTACAGTCATTGTTGTGTTGTTTGTGTTGTGTGGAGTTATGCTTTTTTACTGGCGTAGAAATAGAGGGAATGGTTGTGAATTTCTATCCCAAAAATTTCTTCCATGGTTTTTTTGATGGTTTGAATACGTGGATCACAAAATTCGATCACTTCGCCTGTATCGGTCATAATAATATGGTCGTGTTGCTTGTCGAAGTATGATTTTTCATAATGCGCCTGATTTTGACCAAATTGATGTTTGCGCACCAGTCCACAATCGAGAAGGAGTTCAATTGTATTGTACAAGGTCGCTCGACTCACCCGATAGTTTTTGTTTTTCATTTTGATATACAAATTTTCGATGTCAAAATGTTCCTCGCTATCATAAATTTCTTTTAAAATGGCATAGCGTTCGGGTGTTTTTCGATGCCCGTTGGTTTCCAAATAGGCCGTAAAAACATTCTTTACGGTCTCCTGATTTTTAGCGTTATCCGAAGCAATTTGTGTCATAGGTTACAAAGATACTTTTTTGTTGCCAAGAGGCAAAACTTGACGCTCATTTTTAAACGAATCCTATTTTCATTCCCTAAACAGCTGTAAAAATTGGGCAATGATGATGCCTGTCAATAGTTTAAAAATCGTTGTTTTAAACGCTGGATTCCCTTTTTTACTCGTTTTACCCGCTTTGGCAACCCTTGGTATGACTGTAAAAATGAAAATAAATATGTTTTTGAAAGCGGAAACGTTACTTTACCGCTACCTTTGTACCCGATTGGTTCTCTGCCAATGCTCGTTCTGGATAGTGAATTTTGTTTTAATGACTTCTTTTCTTTTTCAGTTTTGGCGTTTCAGTACTGCCTTTTTTAATCATTAAAACAATTTTATTATGAACATTTATGTTTCCAACCTGAGCTACCATACCTCAGAATCAGATTTGCGCGAATTATTCAGCGCGTATGGTGAAGTTACTTCTACAAAAATTATTACAGATCGTGAAACGGGACGTCCTCGTGGATTTGCTTTCGTGGAGATGGCTCAAAAAGAAGAAGGCCAACGTGCGATTCAAGGATTAAACAACACTTCGGTAGACAATTTCGACATTAACGTTGCTGAAGCTCGTCCTCGTGAAGAGCGTCCACAATCGCGTAACTCGTTTCAATCGTACAAAAGGTACTAAACGACTTCTTGGTATTTGCCTTTAGGCGTGCAAGAGTCGCTCTATAGCCCTACAACAATGCAGAGCGTCAATTCTGACGTTCTGTGCGTTGTTGGTCAATCCTGTTTTTCCCTTTCTACTTCATAAGACGAATACTATAGGAAGTTCGAATTTAATTTTACATTCGATCCTATGACATTTCAAGATTTTTCATTGCTTCCTGTGCTCCAAAAAGCGATCACCGAAGCCGGCTACACCCAGCCTTCACTCATTCAACAAAAAGCTATTCCACTATTGTTACAAGGCCACGATCTCATTGGTTGCGCCCAAACAGGAACCGGAAAAACGGCTGCTTTCGTGTTGCCCATTTTACAACAACTTACTCAAAATAAACCCGTCACCACGGGACAAATCCGTGTATTGGTCGTGACCCCCACCCGCGAATTGGCGCTTCAAGTTGAAGCTACTTTTACGCAATTGGGCTCGGGATTGCCTTTTCGTTCTCAGCCCATTTTTGGCGGTGTTTCGGAAGGAAAACAAATTCAAGCGTTGCACCAAAAGCCGGCTATTATTGTGGCGACTCCTGGGCGATTGTTGGATTTATTACGTCGTAATCTTATTGATCTTCGCAGTTTAGAAACCCTTGTTTTGGATGAAGCCGATCGCATGCTCGACATGGGATTCATTCACGATATGAAAGCCTTATTGCGTTTTTTACCGCAACAGCGTCAGACCTTGTTTTTTACGGCCACATTTCCCGATACCATTCGCAAATTAATTCCGCTTTTTCTCAACAATCCAAAGCAAGTTGATGCCCAACCGGTGTCGTCGATTAAAGCGGTTATTGAACAGGCCGTATATGTTGTGGAACCGCAAGATAAAGAACCGATTTTGTTATCGGTATTGCGCAATCATAACGGGCACCAATGTTTGTTGTTTACCAAAACCAAGCACGGTGCTAATAAATTGGTTCAAAAATTAAGCAAACAAGGCGTTACTGCGGCAGCTATTCACGGCAACAAGTCGCAATCGGCCCGTCAAAAAGCATTGGCTGATTTCAAAGCGCAAACCATTCAAGTGATGGTGGCTACCGACATTGCCGCCCGTGGCATTGATATCGAAGCCTTGCCTTTGGTGATCAATTACGACTTACCGACCGAAGTGGAAACTTATGTGCATCGTATTGGTCGAACAGGTCGCGCCGGATTGAGCGGTCAAGCGATTAGTTTTTGTACGCCCAACGAATCGGCCATGTGGCGTCAAATCGTCAAACAAAATGGCAAACCAATTCATCAACTTACTCATTAATTCGATAATTCTCTATGGCAGACTCGTTTTCCAAAAAACAACAACACAAGAAAAAAGTTCTCAAGCAAAAAGAAAAAGACCAAAAGAAAGCCGACCGAAAGTTACACAATAACAAGGGCAAAGGGTTTGATAGCATGCTCATCTATGTGGATGAAAACGGTCATTTTACCGATACTAAACCTCTCAAAATTGAGGATAAAAAAGAAGTAAAAAAGGAATCCAATTAATCGTTGGATTCCTTTTTTATGGAGTAATAGGTTATTTTACTTAACTGTACACACGGGTCACTTTTTCAATACCGTCAATCTTTTTGATATTTTCAATCATACGCTTTAAAATCTGATTATTTTGGACAATCACGGTAACTTGACCGTTGAAAATTCCCGCTTCGCCATTCAAGGAAATGCTTTGAATATTAACGTGCATTTGGTTGGAAATTACCTTGGTTAATTCATTGGTTAAGCCTAAGGTATCCATTCCTGTAATGTTTAGCATCACTTTAAACTCTTGTTTGGTCGAATCAATCCAACGGGCTTGCATAATGCGGTAAGCGTAATTGGATTGTAAGCTGATGGCATTGGGACAGTCCTTTTTATGAACCTTGATGCCCTCGTTGATGGTCACAAATCCGAAAACTTCGTCTCCTGGGATGGGATTGCAACAGGACGCCAATTTATAATCCAAGCGGTCTTGTTCTTTACCAAAAACCAATAGATCATAGTTACTCGTCAACTCGGGACGGTTGATTTCTTCAGGATTATTGGTATGGCTGCGTTTGATTTTATTCTTGAAGAAATTAATTAACGTATTGCTTTTCTGTGCGGCATAGTCTTTCAGTTGCTGGTTTTCTATGGCGCCAATCCCCACCCGATAAAACAGGTCCAAACTGGTTCTCAATTTGAAATAATTGACCAATTCATTCACCACCGATTCATTTAAGGTAATCTTTAAATGCTTTAATTTTCGCGTCAGTAATTCCTTGCCTTCTTCGGCAATTTTTTTGGTGTTTTCGTTGAGTACGCTGCGAATTTTATTCTTCGCCCGAGAGGTCGTTACGTAGTCCAACCAGTTGATCGTGGGCTTTTGGTGCGGTGAAGTGATGACTTCAATCTGATCGCCACTTTTCAATTCATGGTTTAAAGGCACTAATCGTCCATTGACCCGAGTACCGCGCGTTTTGATTCCGATTTCAGAGTGGATGCTAAAAGCAAAATCTAGAGAAGTAGCCCCTTTCGGTAACGATTTGATTTCGCCTTTGGGGGTGAAAACAAAAATCTCCTTGGCATACAAGTTCATTTTGAAATCCTCCACAAAGTCTACCGCGTTGGTTTCGGAGTTTTCTAAGGCTTCTTTCAAAAGGTTCAGCCATTTTTCTAAGCCGGATTCTTCGGTGGCTCCTTGTTTGTATTTGTAATGGGCGGCATACCCTTTTTCGGCAATTTCATCCATGCGTTCGCTGCGAACCTGAATCTCGACCCAGCGGCCTTTCGGACCCATAACGGTGATGTGCAAGGCTTCGTAACCCGTCGATTTGGGAGAGGAAATCCAATCGCGGAGGCGGCTCGGACTCGGACGATAGTGGTCGGTTACAACGGAGTAAATCTTCCAGGCTAGGAATTTTTCATCATGGGGATTGGACTTGTAAATAATCCGCAGGGCAAATTTGTCGTACACTTCATCAAAAGTGACCCGTTGCACCAGCATTTTACGTCGGATGGAGTAAATAGACTTAGGACGGCCTTTCAACGTATACTCAATCCCTTCTTCATCCAACGATTTGCGCAACACATCAGATACCATTTTAATATAGGCATCTTGCTCCTCTTTGGTTTCTTTAATTTTACTCACAATATCACTGTAAATGGCGGGTTCGGTATATTTTAACCCTAAGTCCTCCAACTGCGTTTTGATGTTGTACAAGCCCAAACGGTGGGCGAGTGGGGCATAAATGTAAAGCGTTTCAGAAGCGATTTTTTCCTGCTTGTACTGCGGCATGGAATCCATGGTTTGCATATTGTGCAAGCGATCGGCGATTTTGATGAGAATGACTCGAACATCATCGTTTAAGGTGAGTAACATTTTACGGAAATTCTCGGCCTGCATCGAGATGTTCATGTCCTTTTTTACTTGCGAAATCTTGGTCAATCCAGCGACCAATTGCGCAATTTTTGGATTGAATAAGCGCTCAATGTCCTCCACCGAAATAGGAGTATCTTCCACCACATCGTGCAACAAAGCCGCTGCAATTCCGGTAGCGCCTAAACCAATCTCGGAAGCGACTATTTTGGCTACGCCAATGGGATGAAAAATATAGGCCTCTCCCGACTTACGACGTTGGTCTTTGTGGGCATCTACCGCGACATCAAATGCTTTGCGAATCAGTTTTTTATCCTCCACACTGAGGGTTTGATAACTGATACGCAACAACTCCTTGTATTCGCGCGCCAGTGCTTTTTTTTCTGCTTCTAAATCTATCTCGTGCATGGGAAATCGCTTAGTTGGCTAAATGTACAACTTTTTCAGGCAATTTTGCAACACTCAAATGGCTTTTTCTAATCGACTTTTGTAAACTCCAAATCCTGAAAATCGTAACTAAAATCGGTCAATGGCGAAATAGGTGCCATGGTAAAACCGATGAGTTTTCCATCGGCATTGCGTTTTACATACACATGAGCGTCGGCCATCATACTGCGGTTGAACCATTTTACGGCAAAGTGATCGTCTTTAACCCAGTGCAATGTTCCTGTGAGGCGAGGCGAACGGTGGGAGGTAAATAATATTTTGTTTTTGCCTTCGCTGATGGTAACCGCTCCAAACCAAGGGTCATGATACTCCCCCAGCATGAACTTTTTCGGGCGATAGCCTTTTGCCTGCTCGTTTTCGGTTACTTGTCGCCAGATGGCAGCAGTAATCTGATCGGCTTGCGCTTCTTTGGTGGCACGATCCGATTGCAGCGTGGTTACATGATCGGGGTGTTGCAAACCCAAGTAGGCATCTTTGATGGTGTTGGAAATTGCGGTGAAAGCGGCGCCACTTTGTTGGTTGGTAAACACGATGATGCCCAGTTGCAGCTCAGGAAACAGTACGGTTTGGGTGACCATTCCATCCAAACCTCCCGTGTGTGAAACTTGTAAATGACCGTTGATATCGGTTAATTGCCAGCCCAGTCCGTAGGCTTTAAAATGGCATCGGTAGGGAGCCACTCCTGTGATAGGCATCAACGTTTGGGGCTTCCACATTTCTTGGTGTGTGGTTTTCGAAAAAAGGGTTTCCGTTGCCAAAGGGCCATAAGTTCCCTGTTGCAACTGCGCTATAACCCAATGGCTCCAATCTTCAACTGAGGTATACACGCCAGCAGCGGCATCAAAAATTGAATTGGTGTAGCGCGGAATCACTTGTAATCCATTCTCGGTAGGCACATGCGGTACACTGCAATTGGTGGTATCTTTTACCCGTTCCCATGAAGTGGCACTACGCGACATGCGTAAAGGGGTCATCAAATGTTGTTCCACATAGGCATTCCACGATTGACCACTTACTTTTGCAACAACTTCGCCCGCAATAATATACAACAGATTGTCGTAATCGTATTTGGCGCGGAATCCCGAAACAGGTTTTAAATACTGGATGTTTTGCACGATATCATTTCGCGTGAAATTATGTCCGTCGGGCCAAATCATCAAATCTCCTGCACCCAATCCTAAGCCACTGCGATGCGTCAGTAAATCCCTGATGGTAAATTCGGCGGTTACATACGCATTATACATTTTAAAATTAGGAAGGTATTGTACCACCTTATCGTCCCAGTGTAATTTCTTTTGGTCGACCAACTGCCCCAAGGCCGCTGCGGTCATGGCTTTGGTATTGGAGGCTACCGCAAATAAGGTTTGGGCATCGACTTTTTCCTGGGTTTTGGCATTTCGTATTCCATATCCTTTGGCTAGCACAAGTTTTCCATCTTTGACAATGCCTACGGCGATTCCGGGAACATTAAAGGCTTTGCGGGTTCGTTCGACCACATCATCGACTTGCGCTTCTGTAATTTGGGCTTGTACACTTCCTATAGAAAGGATAAGTATTGAAAAAAAGAGTTGTTTCATGGGGGAAAGATTTTATGAAAAGCCGCGTTGACGTTTGGCTTCGAAAAGTAAAATTGCGGCGGCTACCGATACATTCATCGAATCGATGGTCCCCGACATGGGAATGATAATGTTTTGTGTTGCGGCTTCACGCCACGCTTCAGTGAGTCCGGTGGCTTCTGTTCCAACGACCAAAGCGGTTGGTCCGGTGTAATCATTTTCATGATAGGCATTGGCGTTTTGCAGCGTGGCACTGTATATGGCAATGTTTTTTTGTTGTAAAAAAGAAATAACCTCGGCTGAAGTTCCCGTAGCAATTGAATTGGTAAATAAGCATCCTACACTCGAACGCACAATGTTGGGATTGTACAAATCGGTCTTGGGATTGGCAATTACCACGGCATCGGCGCCCACGGCATCGGCAGTTCGTAACAAAGCGCCTAGATTTCCAGGTTTTTCAATAGCCTCAGCCACAAGTAGCAGCGGGTTTTGGGGGAGAATCAACGTCTCGAGTTCGTGATTTTGCATTTTTGCCACCGCAATAATTCCCTCTGTGGTATCGCGATAGGCTAATTTTTGATACACTTCTCGACTGATTTCAATCCAGGCTACCGTGTGGGGTACTTGGGACTGAAGGGATGTTTTCGCCATCATTTCGGGGACAAATAAAACCGTTTCCAATTGATATCCTCCTTGCAAAGCCAACGTGATTTCCCGCTGGCCTTCAATGAGAAAAGTGCCCGATTGTTTGCGCGCTTTGGCTTTTTCTTGCAGGAGCAGCAACGATTTTATCAATGGATTTTGTGGCGATTGTATTTGTTTCAAAACAACTGATTTTAAACGGCTAAAATACAAGAAAAGTAGGAAACCTTAAAAGGTGAAATACAACCAACCGACGTAGGGTTCTGGAAAGCCCGGGTCGTTTAATCTCAGGATGTAATAATAGGTTCCTTTTGGGGAAATGTAGTTACTCACGGTATTGGGTTGGTTGGCAAATCCGTCCCAAGGCGATTGTGTATGATTTCCTTTCCAAACCAAACGCCCCCATCGGTTGTAGATTTCCAATTCAAATTGGAAAAAAATGCCATAAAGTCCTTCAATTGTAAAGAAATCATTGGCTCCATCATTGTTGGCTGAAACGTAATTATAAATCGTTGGGGGGCAATTTTTTGTTTTTAACTCAAATTGTCCAATTTGATAACAGTTTGCATTTTCAATCCGAAAATAAATCGTTTTGGGTGTTTGTAAAGCCGTATAATCTTCAGGATTGGCAATCGAATTTATTCCGGCATCAGCGTTGGTGAAATTTTCATAATACCCAATGAACGTAGCTTCACTAGCATCAAAAGCGGTATCGGCATAATTTTGAAAATTAAAGTTCCCACGGGTGAATCCTAAGTTGCAACTCACCAAAGGCGCTAAATCAGTCACCTCGGGTTTAAAAATCAAGGTATCAGAAAAGCTCGCTCCGTTGTTGGTTTCGTTCAACTCCAAAACTACCCCTTGTCCATTGCCTGTATCATCTACCTGACCCACTACCGTGAAAGTTGAAGTAATCGAGTTAGGTAAAATAAGCGTAATTTGTCCTGATTCACTCCCATTGATAGGAAGTATCGTTTGTGTAACCGTTTGTCCAAGTAAGATTCCCTCAGCATAAAACGCAATGGATGTATTGGCGGGTAAAGGGTCGGTGGCATTTGGATTGGAGACCGTATATTGCACCGTAATGCCTTTGGAATCACAGGTTTTTTCAATCGCATCAATGGCCAAAACGGCGTCGGGGAGTTGACTGTTGAAGGTGGTTAAAATAACATTCATCAGCACCACATCTTGACCTGAAGTAAGTTGTATCAAGGCTGAGGTATTGCCCAATTGGATGTTGTTTTGAATGGAATAAATATCCAAATCCATATTGTGCAATTGGTTGCTCCCCGTGATGCTATTGGTTCCATTGAATGCATTGTTGGCGGGATTTAGTGGCGGATTGCTCAAGACAGTTCCGTTGATGCGTAAACTTTCATTGACGGCCAACCCGCGATCTCCTTCCCAAGCAACAAAACCAATTTTGGCTCCTACATTATCTACCACATTCAAATTGGTCAGTGTGATATCAATGGCGGTGGGTATATTTTGTAACCCATCGTAAAGATTCAATTGGTTGATGGGTAGGGTAGGGTCGGTATAAATGATAACCAAGGTCCAGCCCGCAAAATTGGTTCGGTTGGTGCAATACCCCGCATTGGAATTCAGTACAGCACTAACATCTAATTCGGATAACGTATAGGTTCCATTGCCTGTACTTGCGACAGCCGAGGTGACGTCGGCGAAAGCGCTAAAATAGGTGAGTCCACTTGAAATTAAGGTGTTGGTAAATATTCGTTCGGCGGAAATCGGTTGCCCGTTCAGTTGCACAGTGGTATCACCCGAACCCGAGCCGGCCCAATACAAATAGGCTTTGTGCAATTGTTGGCTTGGGGTTAAATTCATCACTGCACTCGAAGACGGCGCAATCAATTCGGCACACCCTTGACTCGTATTGTTTTCCCCCAAATTGAGGGTATTCCCCACAAAAGTAAAGTCGTAACGGCCGTTAAATTGTTGGTATAAGCTGATGTTTTGGGCATTCATTTCCCAGGAAAAAAAACTACAAAAGGCGAAGAGTATAAGAAACCGCACAGACATTGAAATTTGTTTAATGCTTCGAAAATTAGTGATTTATTTTGATTTATGCGTATTTTTGAAAAGGGTTTGTTGCCCTAACGATACTTTAACCAACAGATAGCCAGTCGATTTGTATCAGGTTCGAACATATACCTCCGCCGATTTTGAAGCCTGGAATGCTTTTGTAGCCCAGTCCCGCAACGGTACTTTTTTGTTTCACCGGCATTTTATGGAGTACCATGCCGATCGCTTTCATGATAATTCTTTATGCATTGAAAAAAATGGCCAACTCTGTGCTGTTTTGCCGGCACATCGCATTGAAGAGGCACTTTATTCGCATTATGGGCTAACCTATGGCGGATTGGTACTTTCCAAAGGGCTCCATTTTTCGGAGGTGTTGGCTATATTCAAAGCGTTGTTGGCGTATGCGGAAGCCCAAGGATTTGTAACACTTTATCTCAAAGAAATTCCTCCCTTTTATTGTCACGAATTCAATGGCGACATTGCCTATTTGATGCAATTGTGTGGGGCTAAGATTCATCGCGCTGATTTATTAGCTACGGTCAATTTACGGCAACCGTTGGCCATCAGTAAAACCCGCAGAGAGAGTATTCGTAGAGGACAAAAAAACGGACTTACGATAGTAGAAGAAACCCATTTTGAGGCGTTTTGGCATACCTTATTGATTCCCAACCTACGCGATCGACATCAAACGCAACCGGTGCATTCCGTTGACGAAATAACCTATTTACACCAAAAATTTCCGCAACACATTCGTCATTTTAACGTGTATGAAGGAGCGCAATTGGTGGCTGGAACTACGGTTTTTGATACCGGTAGGGTGGCCCACCCGCAATATGTTGCTGCCGATCAACGCCGCACGGAAACTGGAGCTTTGGACTTCTTGTTCTATCATTTGATGACCGAAGTATATGCTCATAGTGAGGTATTTGATTTTGGCATTTCCAATGAAAATCAAGGGAAACAAGTTAACAGCGGATTACAGTTTTGGAAAGAATCGTATGGCGCGCAACCCGTTGTACAACACTATTACCAAGTGCCCACTGCACATCACACCCATTTAAGTCAGGTTTTACTATGATTCCTTTTTTAGACCTCCAAAAAATAAACGCTCGTTATACTGAGGCTTACCATCAAAAACTGGACGAAGTACTCCACAAAGGATGGTTTATCTTGGGCGACGCGGTACAACAATTTGAGTCTGAATTTGCCACTTTTTGCAGCGCACGTTTCGCCATTGGGGTTGGCAATGGATTGGATGCGATTACGCTACTACTTCGGGCTTACATTCAACTGGGACGCTTGCAGGAAGGCGATAGCATTATCGTGCCTGCCAATACGTATATTGCCACCATTTTGGGTATCCAACAAGCGGGCTTGGTTCCGGTGTTGGTCGAACCCGATCCGGTGACGTTTACCCTTTGTCCAATACAGGCAAAACGTGCCATTACGCCTCAAGTAAAGGGGATTATGGTGGTGCATTTGTACGGTCAACGGGCCCCGATGGAAGCTTTGGTCGCTTTGGCCGAAGAATATCAGTTGGCACTTTTTGAAGATGCTGCCCAATCACATGGGATTTCCTTTTATGGGAATTATTGTAAAACCTTTAGTTTTTATCCCGGTAAAAATTTGGGCGCACTAGGTGATGCTGGGGCTGTGGTAACCGATGATGCCGAAGTTGCCGCGCAGGTTCGCCTTCTTCGCAATTACGGCTCTCCCGAAAAATATGTACATACGTTGGCCGGAACCAATTCGCGTTTGGATGAACTACAAGCGGCATTTTTAGGGGTGCGCTTACCTCATTTGTTGGACGAAAATGAGCACCGACGCCAATTGGCTGTAAGGTATGCTAAAGGAATTAATCATCCCCAAATACAATTGCCACAGATCGCTGATCCATCGTTGCATGCTTTTCATTTGTATGTAATTCGAACACCAAAGCGCGAAGCGTTGCAAGCCTATTTGTTGGCCAACGGAATTCAAACCATGATTCATTATCCTATAGCGCCTCACAAACAAGCGGCATTACAAAATATCGCAACCGATGCCCTACCGGTGACTGAACAGTTGCATCGCGAAGTATTGAGCTTGCCGATAAGTCCTGTACTTACTTTTGAGGAACAGCAAGTTATTATTGACTGTTTAAATGCATTTCCAGGGTGAAATGGCGCCAACACATAAAAGAGCATGAACTCTGGCGGATTACCTCGCTCAATAGTCTATCGGTATTGGTGCGCATGGGGACAGGATTAATTTCGGCCAAAGTGGTTGCGTTATGTATTGGTCCCACAGGAATGGCATGGGTGGGCAACCTTCGAAATTTTATCACTGCAGTAGAAAACATCGCTACGCTTGGCATGACCAATGGAATTGTCAAATACACAACCGAATACCGCAATGACCCCAATAAACAAGTCGCATTTATAAATACGGTATTAACTGTGTTAACGGCAGTTGCGCTTCTAACTTCTTTGGGGATTGGGAGTTTGGCCGTGCTTTGGAATCCCATGTTACTTGAAGGATATACCGCTGATACCTCTTTGTGGTGGTTGATTGCCGTTGCATTGCCTTGGTATCTGGTTGCTATTGTTTTGGTTGCTATTCTCAACGGATTAGAGGCTTTTCGTCAGGTGGTGAAAATTCAAACCTTGGGCGCAATTTTAGGATTAGGTGCCACGGTTGGGTTGGTGTATAACTATGCCACTTGGGGCGCCTTGTTGGCTGTTGTTGTCGCCCCCGCAGTATCGTTTGGGTTATCCCTTTGGGCATTGCGAAAAACGTTACAATGTTACCGACCTAGGGTACAATGGTCATTTATACGGAATTTGAGTCATTATTCGCTTATGGCATTAGCGTCTTCTGTGGTAGGACCTTGGGTGATGATTCTTATTCGAAAAAAATTGATTGCTTATCATGGTCTGGAGCAAGCGGGATATTGGGAAGCATTGAATCGGTTGTCGGGTTTTTATTTTGTTTTTGTCACCACCCTCATCGGATTGTATTTCCTGCCCAAGCTGGTACAATCCGAAAGTCGTGCTGCCGATCGGGAAGTTTTTCGAGCGTATTATGGAAAAATTATTCCGCTGTTTGGAATTGGATTGCTTTTGATTTATCTGTTACGCAATCCTTTGATTACATTTTTGTATACCGAAGAATTTCAGCCGGTTACTTCGGTGTTGGTCTGGCAATTGCTAGGTGATTTTTGTAAAGCCTTAGCCTTATTGTTGGGGTATCGTTTTTTTGCCAAGCGACAAACGCTCCAGTTTTTAATCACCGAATTAGGTTCCTTGGCTTTGCTTTTTATTTTATGTTCCTTATGGATTCCAATCTATGGATTGCTGGGCTTACTCTATGCCTATGCTTTGAATTACGCGGTCTATTTTTTGCTATTGGTGCTGTTGTACCGTTTTCGCCAATCCCAATAATTCGCGGTCTCCTCGGCCGTTTCCATAGACTTCAATTGTGGTGTATTGGTTCAAATCATAGACCATTTTTACGCGTCGCACCTTTTCAGGTCCTGTACAATTCACTCCTTTTAGGTCACCTTTTATTTTTCCATCAGCATATGCCAAAGGTGTGGCTAAAAGATGGAAATGCTCTCGATCAGTCCATGCACTAATCCATTCAGCTGCCGAGGCGGTGACAATTACAATCGTGCTGTTGTGTTGTGTTTTTAAATAGTGGTAAAGTGTTGTGTTGAGGTGGCGGTCAATTTGATGTAACGCAAATGATTTTCCCATGGCTTGAAAAGTGTCGGCAGGCCATCCTCCAAAGAAATAGCGCAACCAAATCACTTTTGTAGAGGCACCATCACGAAGTCGGAGTCGATACGCAATAAGCATTGGCATTAATCGGACTATACCCAAAAACCATCGGCTTGTTCCCACCGCATATCGGGTAAATTCTAGTAAACTATCCCGACGGTATAACGTGTGGTCAAAATCCACCAAAATCATTTTTCCATTAGCCATATAATAATCCTCCCAAAAAGATAATCCACCCCAGTATTGCAGCTTGAATAATGCGATCGTCAAGCAATATGCTATTTGGCGATTTGAGGGTGTGTTGCATTAAAGCCAATTGAAGATAACGCAAGAGTCCGATCGCCACAAAAACGGCCGATACAAAAACCCATTCAGAGGCATAGCGCACCATAACTTCGGGAGTAAAGCAATACCAAATATACCCTGAAAGTAATACAATACTCAATACAATTAGTCCAAAATCAACCGATTTTAGTCCGTAGCGGTCAATATTCTTTCGCGTTACAATGCCACGTTCATAAAGCAGCACTTCGGTACGTCGTTTGGCCAAGGCTAAAAATAAAGCGAGAAGAAACGTTTCTCCCAAAATCCACGGTGATAAGTTTACCTGACTTGCATAACTTCCTGCGGCCAAACGGAGGACAAAACCGAGGGCAATGATTGTAATATCGAGGTAGGGCCAATTTTTAAGCTGAAGCGTATAGGCTATATTTATAAGGGCATAGATTCCGAGTACAAGAGTTACTCCAGGATGTATGTAATAGCCCAAAGCTAGTGCTAATAGGCAAAGTAACCCGCCCAAACGCCACGCTGATTGCACCGTGATGCTACCTGCTGCCATTGGACGTTTCTTTTTTTCAGGATGTAGGCGGTCTTCGGCGATATCGTGGTAATCATTGAAAATATAAACGGCACTCGCCATACCACAAAAGGCAACAAAGGCACCCAGCGTAGGCCAAATCCCTTTCCCGAGTTCATGACCCGCAAAAAAAAGCGGTGCCCCAACAAAGCTGTTTTTAAGGTAGTGTTCGGGGCGAAGAAGTTTGAGGTAAGGGTGCATCTAAGGGAGTTCCGTTGTAAATCAAAAAATGTTTTGTTTCCTGTTGAAGGCGAAAGTGACGAATGATATAGTCTGTTACCATACTAAAATCTTCACGTTTTTGGGGCATGAAATGTTCATTCCCGCGTACAAAAGACTTTTCCACGAAAATAACGTTTTCTTTCGAACTGGCAATCTCCAACAAGGTTTTGGGATCGCGATGAATTTCCCAATTCAACAACCAATCGGCTGGGAGCGGATTTTGGATTCCCATAGCATAATAAAACAAAGCCATATTAGGAGCAATTATTTGTGCTTTATTTCGAAATTGACGATGAAGTTTTTGAAGCTCTAACCACTTTTCGTAATGTACTTTACTGGTTTTTATGCCAGCGAGTTTTGGACTGACCGTACCCAAGTCGTAATGCAGTTCATTGAGCGGACGTTCGGCATAAGGTTGGTATTGGTAGGCGGTGCCACAAATAATTCCGATGATCAAAATACCTTGAGAGAGTGACATGTAAGACGGGAAATGCGTTTGTAAAAGCCACAGCAAAAGTACCAATAAGCTAGTTCCCATCAAAATTGGGAAAGGATAGCCCAAACTGATTGCGGCACACCATGCCACTGCCAAAACGAGTCCCAAAACACTGGCTTTGTGTCGATTAGTTTTGGTGCCCAATAAAGCAATCATACCCAATACTATTCCAAGCCAAAGGAGTCGCGAACCCTCTTGAAAAGAGAAAACAACCGCCCAAATTACGCCATAGATTCCAAAGCATAGTGCAAGAATTTGTAAACTTTTTTCCCAACCACTTCGCGTTTTTAATACCCATATTCCCCAAGCCAACGCTATACAAAATAAGGGTACCCAAAGGATTTCAAGTTGTTGATAGGAGATGAAATAGTTGATTGCTCCACTGTAAATTAAATCTGTTATAGTCGTCTCCCCGGTGGTGTGCGAGAGAAAATTTTCCCAGGAGGTAAATGATAAAAGGCCTACAAGAAACAATCCCAATCCCAACAATTGACTCAGAAGAAGATAGCCAACAGTTCGCAACGGATAACGTAGGGCTGTAGCACATAAAAAAGCAACTGGAACCGCATAAAAGGATTGTTTGGTCAAGGCTGCAGCTATACTAAAAAGACCAATCCAAAGAATGTAAAAGTTGATTTTATAGGTCTTAAAACACAGGGTCCACAAATAAAAAGCAATCGCACAGTACAACAGTCCATCGGTGGTAGGCCAGGGATACATGGGGAAAAACTGTACTGAAAAAACAACGCCAATCCATCCGATGAGGTTGCGATTGGGAATTTTCCACCCCAAACCCCGTTCTATTCCCCCCAGCCAAAGTTGTATTTGCCATCCGAAAAGCAACCAATTGATAAGTTTTAAAAGATAATACTGTCCCCAAACGGGTACCACTTTTAATACCATCGACCAAAGAAAGAGTGTTGCCGGAGGACCTTTGTAAAAAAAATCCCTGTAGGGTAGTGCACCCTCAGCCATGCGCCAACTATAACCGACGATATAACCGCTATCCCACAAGTCCAACCCCTGAGTAGCAATGTAGGCTGCGCCAGCCATCAGGATGAGGTAAAAACTTAGATTACGGACTCCCATCGTTGGCAATAGGTTTTGGCAATAGCAATGTGATCATGGTGCTGGCGTATAAATGCTTGGGCACGTTCACTGACCTCTTTAATTTTTTCGGGGGATTGAATAAAGCTTTCGATTTGTTTCACTAAATAATCCACATTGGGTAATGCATTGATGGCTACCGTATTGGCTTGTATCCCATAATGTGTTAAAAACTCTTGTTCTGCACCCGTGAAAACCACCTTACCCTGTGCCATAGCTTCAAGCGCATTGTATCCTTGGTCAAATGCATAGACTTGGTCTAAAAGTAAATGAGCGCGATGAAAATGGGCGTGATAGGTCGCATAAGGGACATCGCGGGTGATAATAATTTCGGTTTGATCGGGCCATCGCGATTGAATTTCCTGCAATGCTTTTTCAAAAAAACGAATCCCTTTCACGTGATAATTCCCCGAATTAATCCCTAAGAAAATAACCACTTTTTCACCGAGAATAGGTGGGGAGTAGCTGTTTTTCTGTGTATTGATAGGATTGGGAATTAACCCCAGGTATTTGGGATGGTTGCGTAGGGGAGCCACATAATCGAGATCAGAGGCTATAATACCGTGGCAATGGGTCATCAGCAGCCGATGAATTTTTTGATGTGCAGGGGTTTGGTAATCCCACATGAAATCATATTCTTGGGCTGTATTTTTTGGATTTTCAAAAAAGGGTGTCAGAATGGAATAGCGTTCTTTTTGTGCCAACATGTATGGAAGGTTGATAGCATCGACACCACAACTGAGCAGAAAACAGTGTTTGTTTTGACGAATAATTTTTTGCAATAAATAGTGCTCCAAAACAGGTAGTGTTTGGATGGGTTTTTCGTTGATGCATTGCACAATGTCAAAACCCTGAAGTTTGTTTATTAATCCCCAACAACGCAATCCATGTTCGAGTAAAGCCAGATCAAGCCGAAAGAGGCGATGCCATGCTTTACGTATAAATGTTCCCAAGGTTGAAGTAAAAAAGTGCGCTCGAATGGAAAAATCGGTAGAATAATTTTTAAATCCATCACCGTTGTTGACCAACACCACCTCGTGACCTAAGGTTTCCAACCCTTCTTTCAAGGTATTGTGCAGCCGGCTGAATTCCCCCAACAGTAATATCCTCACTTTCGTTATATTTGTTCGGGCTAAAATAGAAAATTTTGGGTGTACCATCAAATAACATAACCGTTTGTTTAGTTTCTGATCAATTGGCTGGGGGAGGCGCCGAGCGATTTTCCGCGCAATTGTCAACGTTCTTGGTAGAAAAAGGAATTCAAGTGCACCATGTTTTGGTTTTAGACGCGATTGAGTATCCTTATAAAGGTGAAGTATTCAACTTGGGTCGGTTGAAAAAGAAATCGCCCTTTTTTCTCCATCGTTTCCGTCGCTTTTTTGCCCTTCGCAATTTTTTTAAAACCCATACTTTTACTGTTATTATTGACACTCGTGTTAAGAAAAGAAGCCTTCAAGAGTTGCTTATTCATCGTTGGATATACAAAGGTTCTTACATATTAATGGTGCATAGTGCTCGAACCGATTGGTATATTCCAATGGGAAGTTGGGGTGCCCGTTGGATTTATAAAAAGGCTGCTGCAGTAGTTGCTGTTTCGAAGGGGATTCAACAATTGTTGGAATCGCAATATGATTTAAAAAATGTTACCCATATCCCAGTTGCTTATCCCTCTTTACCTCTTTATTCATCATTAGATTTACCGCCATTTATTGTAGCTGTGGGACGTATGAATGATCCTATCAAGCAGTATGATCGATTGATAGCGATGTATGCCCAATCGGAATTACCACAAAAAGGAATTCATTTGATTGTATTAGGTGAAGGGTATCTTCTTCCAGAATATCAAAAGCAAGCAGCCCAATTGGCTTGTTCCGAGTTGATTCATTTTCCAGGCCGCGTGACGAATACAAATGATTATTATACAAAGGCTTTGTTTTCAGTACTTACGAGTAAAAATGAAGGTTTTCCCACGGTATTGTTGGAGTCTTTAATCTTTGGAACTCCCGTCATAGCGTACGATTGCCCAACGGGCCCCAACGAAATTATTCAGCACGAATACAATGGATTGTTGGTTTCCAATCAAGATGAAACGGCCTTTATTCAAGCATTAAACCGAATGATTAGTGATAAAGACTTATATTTACACTGTAAAGACCATGCAAAGTCCTCTGTTGCAAAATATTCAATGGAGCAGATTGGAGCGCAGTGGTTAAATTTGATAAGCCAAAAACTATGACTATTGATTGGATAGATATACCAAAAGTAAAGAATCCCAAAGGGAATATTGCGATTTTGGAAGGAGATACACTTCCTTTTGATGTCAAACGCGTCTATTATTTATATGATGTTCCTTCAGGAGCACGAAGGGGAGGACATGCACACAAGACCTTACAGCAAGTACTTATTGCAGTTTCGGGAAGTTTTGATGTGGTGTTAAAAGATGGAAAAGCGACCCAACGAATTTCTCTTAATCGTCCAGATAAAGGCTTATTGATTTCTCACAATACCTGGCGTGAACTAGAAAATTTTTCATCAGGTGCTGTTTGTTTGGTTCTGGCCTCTGAGCCCTATGATGAAACAGAATATATTCGATCATACAAAGAGTTTTTGAAGTTTATCTCATGAAACTGTTGTATGTACTTCCAAGAATGTCTGGTGAAGGGGGGGTGCAACGTGTCATCGCATTCAAGCTAAACTACCTAGTTACTCATTTTGATTATGACATTCATCTTGTATGTCATGACCAAAAGCCTTCTTTTTATCCATTGGATTCACGTATACAAATGCATTACTTAACTTTAGAGGGCAATCGCTGGTCTTATTTTCAACAATACCGGCGAGGAATTAAAGATACCGTTGCTAAAGTTATGCCAGAAGCTGTTGTGGTTTGTGATGGTTTTAAAGGGTACTTTCTTCCTTTTTTTAAGTTAAATGTTCCTCTGGTTTTTGAAGTGCATGGCTCGTATTACAATCGCATTTATCCGTCAAGCGGTTGGGGATGGAAAAATGTAAAATACCACTTTGAATTGTTTATAAAACGTCGATTGGCTGCCCGTTTTAATTGTCTAGTAGTATTGTCAGAGATGGCAAAAGAGGAATGGAAGTTGCCCTCAACCGTAGTAATTCCCAATCCTAATTGGATTGTTCCATTACCCAAAAATCCTCAAAAAATAGCGCTTATGGTCGCACGCCATAGTTATGAAAAAGGGATAGATCGTATTTTACCTATTTGGGCTAAATTCATTACGTTGCATCCTGATTGGAAGCTGCATATTTTCGGATCCGGCTCCACAACCTCTTCAAAAGCATTAGCGCATCAATTAGGAATTTTGGATACAGTACATTTTGAAGAACCCACGCCTGATATTACGGCAATTTATGCACAATCGGGTATGTTTTTAATGACATCCCGTTTTGAGGGTCTCCCTATGGCATTAATGGAAGCAATGGCTTGCGGAGTCCCTTGCGTGGCCTATGATTGCCCTGTTGGACCACGAGCATTATTGCTTACAAAACAACATGGTTATTTGATACCTGAGGGTAATTCGGAGGCCTATTTGTCGGCAATGAGTGAAATTGCACATAATTTTCCAAATACTCCACATGCCTCAACAGCGATGGCGTCTGTTGCGCGTTTTCAACCTGAAAAAGTAATGAAGCAATGGGTTGGGTT
>CANHRI010000002.1 GCA_947463515.1 Flavobacteriaceae bacterium | reverse complement strand
GGTGTGGGGGCACGCCGCTGGACTATTACCTCCTCAGCAGCCAATGTATATGCTGGTTCCAATGCCGCTTTTATGAATAATGAAGTTAACATTGGTCAAGGCAATACAGCCCAAGATTATTTAGCAACTCCTAAAGTAACGGTTCCAGCCAACGGAGAATTGCGTTTTTGGACGCGTTCTTCGCTATTGGGCACACAGGGCACGGAGTATTTTGTATTAGTGAATCCAACGCCCAATGCACCAGGGGCGCAAACCAATATTGCTGGCTATACGCAGACGGCAGCTTCCTATACTGAAGCGACATTATCGACTACCTTCAATGTTTATGAAGAAAAAGTAATCGATTTATCACCGTATGCAGGGCAGGAAATATACATTGCTTTTATGATGCGTTTTACGCAGCCCACAGGGGCTCCAGGGGGAGACCGTTGGTTAATTGATGCGGTGAGTTTGGTTCAACGCTGTTTGGTTCCAACCAATTTAACCATCAATAACATTACACAAACCTCCGCGCTTTTAGGCTGGAACGGTACCGCTCCTCAGTATGAAGTGGAAGTAGTGCCTGCTACAGGTACGCCTACGGGTTCAGGAGTGTTAGTTACAGGGAATAATTATACTGCCAATGGATTAACGCCCGCTACAGGTTATGTTTACTTTGTTCGTGCCGTTTGTGCACAGAGCAATAGTGCTTGGGTGGGGCCGTTTAACTTTACCACGGCCACGCCAGGGCTTACTTGTAACTCAGCTATCGCTGTCCCAGGATTACCTTACAGTACTAATGATACCACGGCCAATTACGCCGACAATACCGATACCAATCAAGGAGGATCGTGTGGTTCAACCACCAACTACATGATTGGTAACGAAGTATTCTATTCCTTCACGCCAACCACTACGGGAGCCATCAGCATTTCAATGACCCCTGGCGCTGCCAATTCAGGTATTTTTGTATACCAAGGATGTGCCAATGTGGGGGTAAATTGTATTGCAGGTGTTGCCAATGCGGGCACTACAATACGTGAAATCCCCAGTTTGAATGTAGTTGCTGGACAAACCTATATTATTGTATTGTCTTCTGCAGCGGGAACTCAGAGTTACAACTATAGCTTGGTTATCCAACAGTTAAACTGTGCACGACCTGAAAACTTAGCCGTTTCCAATATCGGACTTAATGGCGCTTCACTCTCTTGGGGCAATCCTGGAGGAGCCACTTCATGGGAATACGTTGTACAAACTGCAGGCTCAGCAGTTCCTTCAGGAGCGGGAACCACTTCGGCTACCAATACCAACGTCCCTGTAACGGGCTTAAATCCTGATACGGCCTACCAATACTGGGTTCGTGCCGATTGTGGCAACGGAACCTTCAGTGCTTGGGCAGGACCGTTTACCTTTAATACTTTAGTGCCCCCTCCAGTCTGTGGAGGAACCTTTACCGATGGTGGAGGGACCGCGGCCAACTATAATAACAATGCCGACCAAACGGTAACTATTTGTCCTCCTACAGGTTCTGGTCAAGTTGTTACGGTAACCTTCACTAGTTTCAACGTAGAGGCAACCAACGACGGTTTGTATGTTTTCAATGGAAACTCAACATCAGCGCCACAAATTGCCAGTCCAAACCCTGCAGGGGGTGTACCTGGCGGATTAGCAGGAGCGTTTTGGGGAACTACCAGTCCGGGTACAGTAACTTCTTCTAGCCCCGATGGCTGTTTAACCTTCCGTTTCCGTAGTAATGGAACAACCACCGCAGCAGGATGGGTAGCTAATGTTACCTGTGCCGCACCACCCGCTTGTCCTGCTCCTTTCTCTTTAGCATCAACCATCGTTTTAGGCACCTCAGCTACGTTCAACTGGACCGCTGGGGGCACTGAAACACAATGGCATATTATCGCAGTACCCTGTGGTTCGCCTGCGCCCAATGCAGCGACTACTGGATTCACCGTAGCCAATACCCGTCCTTTCCAATTGACGGGATTATCGGGATTAACGTGTTATGACGTGTATGTTCGTGCGGTATGTTCAGGTACAGAGTTGAGCAATTGGGCTGGACCTGCTTCCATCACTACGCAAGTAGCTCCTCCAGCATGTGGTGGGGTATTCTCCGATCCAGGAGGAAATGCGAACTATGAAAACAATACCGATTCAACGGTAACTATTTGTCCTGTAAATGCTAATGATGTAGTAACAGTAACCTTTACCTTATTTGATACCGAGGCCAACTGGGATGGATTGTACGTGTTTAATGGACCTACCATAAATTCACCACAAATTGCCAGTGCCAACGGCGCGGGTAATGTTCCTGGTGGTGTACCCGGTTCATTCTGGGGTACTTTGATAGGAGCGAATTTACCCTCATTTACTTCAACAGACGTAAGTGGATGTTTAACGTTCCGTTTCCGTAGTGATGGTTCCGTAAATGATGTAGGATGGTTAGCTAATGTAGTTTGTGCGCCACCGCCAACCTGTCCAAATCCCAATACTTTGGCAGCATCGGCCGTTACATCAAATAGTGCTACTTTAGCGTGGACAAACCCTAATACCGCAACAACTTGGAATGTCATTGCGCTTCCTTGTGGTTCCCCAGCACCAACAGCTGCTACTACAGGATTTACCGTAACTACCACTAACCCTCATGTGTTTACAGGATTGACACCTGATACTTGTTATGATTTATACGTACAAGCGGTTTGTGGTCCTGGCGACTTAAGTAACTGGATTGGTCCAAGAACAATAACCACACAAATTGCACCTCCACAATGTGGTGGAATATTTACCGACCCTGCGGGTGCTACGGCAAACTATGCCAACGGAACAGATAATACGGTTACAATTTGTCCCACTATTCCTGGGGAACAAGTAACAGTGACGTTTACTTTGTTTAATACCGAAGCCAACTGGGATGGTTTGTATGTTTTTGATGGGAACTCAATTGCAGCACAGCAATTAGCAAGCACTAATGGAGGAGGGAATGTCCCAGGTGGCTTACCCGGTTCTTACTGGGGTAACTTAACCGGGGCAAATTTACCAGGTCCGTTTACCGCGTCAAGCGCCAATGGATGTTTAACGTTCCGTTTCCGTAGTGATGGTTCTGTAAATGCGCCAGGATGGATTGCAAATGTAACCTGTGCTCCACCGCCAACCTGTCCAAAACCTTCTAATGTAATTGTAAGTAACGCTACCACTACTACTGCACAAATTTCTTGGACTGAGATTGGTACAGCGACGCAATGGGAAGTATTGATTTTACCTGCGGGCTCACCGGTTCCTAACGCTGCATCAACAGGAATTATTACCAATTCCAATCCTTATTTAGCAATAGGATTAAATCCTGCAACGCAATACGTTGTATATGTTCGATCGTTATGTTCGCCAACTGATATCAGTTTGTGGTCTAATGTAAGAGCTTTCAATACGGTTATCGCTAATGACGAATGTATTAATGCAACCGTTACACCTGTAAATACTACTAATACGTGTACTGTATTTTCAAGTGGAAGTTTGATTGGAGCTACAGCATCTGCACAACCTAATACCTGTGGAGGCACCGATGATGATGATGTTTGGTTTAGTTTTACAGCGACTAGTACAACACATACGATCAACTTAAATAACATTACAGGTGGAACCACCGATTTGTTTCATGTGTTGTATTCGGGTTCTTGTGGTGCTTTGACTCAAATTTATTGTAGCGATCCTAATAATAGTATTGCCAATAACTTGACCCCGGGTCAAACCTATTATGTACGCATTTACTCTTGGACAGCGACACCAAATCAAACGTCTAGTTTCCAAGTATGTATAGGAACACCAACCCCACCTCCAAGCTGTATTACCAATACACCGGCAGGAAATACTTGTGCTGCAGCAACCCCTATTTGTAACTTGAATGGATATTGTGGTAACACTTCTGCTTCTTATACTTCAGATTCATGGCCGGAATTAACGGCAGAATTTTGTGGGTCTTTGGAGAATAACTCCTTTTTATCATTTGTAGCTTCAGAAACTACGATTTCATTTGATGTTTGGGTTACCAGTAGTGAAGATAATAATGGTATTCAGATTATGGTATTCGGAGCCGCAAACTGTGGTTCTGGACCTGTAACTGAGTATACCTGTTGGAGTCCAGGAAATGTTCCTGCTGGGTCAACAAATATTTCCGCAACAGGATTAACAGTAGGACAAACCTACTATATCATGATTGATGGTTTTGCGGGTGACGTTTGTGATTATGTCATCGCTTCAAACTCGGGGATTCAAGCTCCAGTTCAAATTACAACCTCAACCAATACTACAACACCGACCATCTGTTTGGGTCAAACCGCAACGTTGAATGCATCAGGTGGAAATGGAGTGTTTACGTGGTCAACTACATCAGGAAGTTTAAGTTCATCAACTGGTACTTCAGTCGTGTTTACACCTCCTGGAATTGGAACATTTAATATTACAGCTACCTCAACAGCAGGAAATGTTAACTGTCCTCAATCAGCGTCAAGCACGCAAACAATTACCGTAGTTGATTTCTTTGTACCAAATTTCGACCCGGTGTCTAACTTCTGTGCTGGAACAACGGCTCCAACATTGCCTACTACATCTACTAATGGTGTAACAGGAACTTGGTCACCTGCTCTAGTAAGCAACGTGGAAGGAACCACAACCTATACCTTTACACCCGATGTAACATTTTGTGCCAACCCAACAACGCTCTCTATCACGGTAGATCCTGGAATCACACCAACATTTGTGACTCCAGCTCCAATATGTCCAGGTTCACCAGCTCCCGTTTTACCAACTACTTCTGGAAATGGTATTACTGGAACTTGGAATCCAGCTACGGTTAGTAATACGGCCACTGGTACATACGAATTTACACCCGATCCAGGGCAATGTGCTACCAATGTAACGTTGACCGTTACGGTTTTACCAAGTTGTGATTTTGGTAGTTATGCCAATGCGGTTTGGTTGACCAATTGCGAAACTTCTAATTTCTTTAATACGCAGGGAACAGGAACCGATATTATTGGTCCAGCGCAAAACGTTTTCCCAAATAGTGATTTAGGAACTTATGTTCAAAACTCAGGATCATTAAAATTACGTGGGGCTGAAGTAAAAACCTTCAAGTCCGCTACAGCAAATGTTTGTAGTGCTCGTTTATTCTATCGAATTTATCCTGTGGCAGGTACCCCTGGGACCTTTACCTCAATCGATTTACCATTCTTTGATGATTGTACTATTGATAGTGACTCCAATGGTTCGGTGGATACTTTCCCAACAGGAGGCCCTTGTAACGTTCGCGACCAAAAATGGCAACGCGTATTGAGTGATGCACAGTCTCCAATAGATCTTACAACTTTACCTCCAGGGGATTACAATGTTGAAGTGTATTATGAATTAACAGGAGATGTTAACTCACCATCACAATGCGACGATACACAATTGATTAATAATGGAGGGGCAAACTTTATTGCCACGTATACCATTCAATCACAACCAGTATATGCGAGTACAAATCCCACAACGTGTGGAGGAAGTGATGGAACCATTACTATTTCAGGTTTGGCGCCTAGTACATCATATAATGTCGGATATACCTTTGCGTTACCTAATCCACCTACATCCTACACTTCTGACAATTCAGGGGTAATTGTAATTACAGGTTTAACAGCGGGCACTTACTCTAATTTCGTAGTGAGTGTGAATGGATGTTTTTTACCAAATGCTACTCCAATTGTATTGGTTAATCCTACTCCTCCTTCTGTAACTTTGAGCAACGTAACAGTTTGTGCTACAAGCCCAGCAACCGTTACTGCTATTCCTTCAGGAAACAGTACGTACTCTTATGTTTGGACTGTTCCCACAGGAGCTACAGACCCAGGTAATGTGAGCACATTTGATGCTACAATCTCTGGTACATATACCGTTACAATTACTGACACGGTAACCAATTGTGCCGGCAATACCGCCACAGCACAAGTGACTATAAATCCAGTTCAAACGCCATTGTTTGATCCTATTGCAGCCTTGTGTTTGAATGCAACCGCTCCGGTATTACCAACCACATCCACTAACGGAATAAACGGTACATGGAATCCATCAACCATTGATACTAGTGTTGCAGGTCAGGTGGTTTATGAATTTATACCCGATGCAGGGCAATGTGCAGCGACTATTACCATTACTGTAGTTGTAAATAGTACGCCAACTCCAGTAGTTTCGATTACACAACAAGCAACGTGTGCAACACCTACAGGAACAATTACGGTAACTTCTCCAGTTTCTAGTACAGGAACCGTTGCCAACGATTTGTTTATTTCTGAAGTAACCGACTCCAATGCGGGTTCATTATCATATGTTGAATTGTATAATGCGACAGTGAATACAATTAATTTAGGTACTTATTCAATTCAAACGGCAAGCAATGGAAATACTACTTATGGATTTAGTTTGCCTTTGAATAATGTGAATTTAGCACCAGGCGCAACCTATGTTATTGCTTTAGGAAACGATAACTTCTGTCCCTCTACACCAGGCGCTGACGGTTCTTTAGCAGCTCAAACAAGCGGGACAGGTTCGGTTAACTTTAGCAATAGTGAACACGATCATATCGGACTTTTCAATGGAACTACTTTAGTGGATAGTTGGGGTGTTTTCGGTTCAGATAACTGGGCACCAACCGCAATTACAGGTCCTCAAGGAGCCTCTTTCCGTAGACTTAATAATGTTACATTACCAAGTACTACTTATAATGATGCCGATTGGACTGTTGTTGATTTTGCAGGGAATGGTGTAGCTAATTGTGGTAATAACGACTACAGTGGTATCGGCAACTTTACTCCAGCTACTTCAGGTCAATATGAATATGCTGTGGATAATGGGGCGTACCAAACCAACCCAGTCTTTACGGGCCTAACTCCAGGACAGCATACGGTAATTGTTCGCGATGTGGTTACGGGATGTGTTTCACAAGTTGTGACAATCACTATCGATACGCCACAATTATTGCCAGCAGTTACGGGAATTACCTATACAAGTCCGGTTTGTGCTAATGCAGTGTCTACATTAACACCCAACACCTCAATTGCTGGATTTACAGCAGGAGGGCAGTATACTGCTGATTCACCGAATTTGAGTATTGACGCTACAACAGGTATAATCAACGTTGCAGCTTCTCAACCGGGAACGTATAATGTAACGTATACTATTACTCAAAATACTACTAACTGTCAAGAGGCAGGAAGTACTTCGGTACAAGTCATCATCAATGCACAGCCTACTGTAACCGTTTCAAGCGCTACTATTTGTGAAGGTCAAACCGCTACAGTTACGGCAACTCCGGGGGATTCTTCAACCTACTCGTATGCATGGACTGTACCCGCAGGGGTTACCGACCCTGGAAATGTAGCTTCATTTACTACGACAATAGCTGGAACATATAGTGTGATTATTACAAATACAAGCACAACTTGTACGAGCAATAGTGCAAGTGGAACCGTAACAGTTAATCCGCTTCCCACAGTTACAGTAAATTCAGCTACCGTTTGTCAAGGTCAATCGGCGACTATTATTGCAACGCCAGGCGTTGGAAACACATATAACTATGTTTGGACCGTTCCTTCAGGAGTAACCAACCCCGGAAACGTAAGTAGCTTTACGGCAACAACCGCAGGAACCTATTCGGTAGTAATTACCAATACTGCTACGGGCTGTTCTAGTGCTTCTGCAATCGGAACGCTCACGGTGAATGCTTTACCAACTGTAACAGTTACTGGAGAAACCATTTGTTCGGGCTCAACCGCTGATGTTACAGCGACGCCAGGCGCTGGAGGTTCTTATAGCTATGTATGGACGGTTCCAGCAGGTGCTACAAACCCTGGAAATGTAGCTAGTTTTTCAACCACTGTGGCTGGAACATATAGTGTAACAATTACCGATACTACAACAGGTTGTGCCAGTTCTTCTGCGAGCGGTACCGTAGTGTTTGTTCCATCTTTTAACTTTGATATTGATGCAGGATGTAATGGAAATGAATATGTCTTGGAAGTTCAAGCGATAAATAATACATTTGACATCGGTGGAGCTAGTTTCGACTGGGTATGGATTAATGGCAGCACTTCAACTCCTGTAGGAGCCAATCAAGCTACCTTTAACGTAACCGATTATTTGAATTCAACAACTCAAGTAGAGGAATTACCGCTAACATTTGGAGTCACTGTAACCAATGCCGAAGGCTGTACACAATTTAATACCGTTGTGTTAACCTCAATTTATTGTGACATTCAAAAAGGTATTTCACCCAATGGTGACGGTTTAAATGATTTCTTTGACTTGGAACAAAAGAATGTGAAGCAGTTGAGCATCTATAATCGTTATGGAACCAAAGTATATACTCGTGCTAACTATACGAATCAATGGTATGGTCAATCAGATAATAATAACGAATTACCTGACGGAACCTACTATTATGTGATTGAGTTCAATAATGGTCAGTCAACCAAAACAGGATGGATTTACATCAACAGAGAAGTGAAATAACAAACAAATAATAAATGAAAAATTTCAAAACGATGAAAAAACTATATTTCCTAACCGCTTTTGCACTGCTTGCCGTTCTCGATGCTAGTGCGCAGCAAGACCCACATTACACTCAATATATGTACAATATGAGTGTAATCAACCCTGCTTACGCTGGATCCAAAGAGAACATGTCTGGAGGTTTATTGTACCGCAAGCAGTGGGTTGAAATTGAAGATGCACCCACCACGGGAACCTTCTTTTTACACAGTCCTGTTGGAAAAAATGTGGGGTTAGGTATTTCTGCAATTACCGATAAAATTGGTCCAGTAGAAGAAAATAATATCTACACCGATTTCTCTTATACCTTAAACTTAGGAGGTGAAAGCCGCTTAGCGTTTGGACTTAAAGCTGGAGCCACTTTTCACAAAGTCGGTTTATTTAGCGAGGTGTATAATAACGTACCCGACCCAAATGACCCAGCGTTTAGAGAAAATACCAACAGTACTTATTTGAATTTAGGAACGGGTCTTTTCTATTATACCAACAAGTTTTATGTCGCTTTATCAGTACCCAACATGCTAAAATCAAAACACCTTGATTTTAATGGGCGTCAGTTTGGTACCGAAACACAACACTACTTCTTAACGGGGGGGTATGTGTTTGACTTATCTCCTTCAGTTAAATTCAAACCTTTTGCCTTGGTAAAAACGGCATTCCAAGCTCCCGTATCGTTTGATGTTTCTACCAATTTCTTGTTTAATGATAAGTTCGAAATTGGAGCAACCTACCGAAGAGAAGATTCTTTTGGAGCAATGGTAAACTATGCCATTACCCCCAACTTACGTATCGGGTACGCTTACGATCACATCGTTTCGGATCTAAAAGTGACGACACCTGCTTCGCACGAGGTCATCTTGTTGTTTGACTTGAACTTCCCGAAAAAAGTTTCTCAGTCTCCTCGTTATTTCTAATCTTAAACCTAACTTTCAAAATGAAAAAACTATATATAGCTTTAAGTTTTGCAGCCATCAGCAGTTCTATTTGTGCTCAAAATAAAGACACAAAGACTGCAGATAAACTTTTCAATCGTTATGAATATGTAAAAGCTGCTGAAGAATATCAAAAATTGGTAGATAATGGGAAGGCAGATGGGTATGTTTACAAACAATTGGCCGACACCTATTTCAACATGTTTAATTCAGCTGAAGCCACCAAGTGGTATGCCAAAGCCGTTGAAACGGATCAGGATGCAGAAACCTATTTCCGCTACGCACAAATGTTGAAAGCCAATGGCAAATATGAAGAAGCCAACAAGCAGATGAGCAAATTTGCAGTCAAAGCACCCAATGATCAACGTGCTAAAGCCTTTAAAGAAAATCCAAACTATGTTCCTCGTATTTTGAGTAAACGTGTAGAATATACCGTTAATAATACTACATTGAGTTCGGATAAATCGGAGTTCGGAGCGGTTTTATACAACAATGATGTTTATTTTACCAGCGCCCGAAACGGTGCCCGTAAGAATTATGGTTGGAACGATGAACCGTATCTTGATGTTTATAAATCCGTACGAAGTGATAACGGAACTTTAGCCGAGCCAACATTAGTCACTGAAGTTAATTCAAAATTTCATGACGGTCCTGTAACAATCACAGCCGATGGAAATACAATGTACTTTTCTTCCGATAGTTTCCGTGAAAAATCATTCCAAAAGGATAAAGCCAATAAACTGAAGTTAGGTAGAAACAATTTGTATGTTGCCACCAAATCAGGTGATACTTGGGGTAATATTAAATCGTTACCGTTCAATACGAGTGAGTTCTCAACCAGTAATCCAAGCGTTTCACGCGATGGGAAAACATTATATTTTTCGTCTGATATGCCAGGAAGTATAGGCGGTGTAGATATTTGGAAAGTTGCTGTTAATGCTGATGGAACCTACGGTAAGCCTGAGAATTTAGGATCAAAAGTAAACACTGAAGGCAACGAAAGTTTCCCATACATCACCGATGATAATTCAACATTGTATTTCGCTTCGAGTGGACGTCAAGGTCTTGGTGGTTATGATGTGTATATGATTGATCTTGCCAAAGGAGGTGAGGCTGTTAATATGGGTAAACCAATCAACACAGAAAAAGACGATTTTGCCTTTACTTTTAACAAAGACAAAAACATTGGATTCCTCTCGAGTAATCGTAATGGTAATGATGATATTTTCAGTGCAACCCCAATCTGTGGCGTTGATGTTCTTGTATTAGTTACTAATGCAAAAACAGGCGAGGTTTTATCCAATGCCAAAGTATCTATCTTAGACGATAAAAATAATGTTATTGCGACTGAAACTTCAAACGATAAAGGAGAAGTTTCCTATCGTGTAGAATGTGACAAGCCCTATACTATTCAAGCATCAAAAGACGGATTTGAAGGCAATGCTTTCCCTGTAGCAAAAAGCAAAGGACCCAAAGCCGATGTTAAAGCACCGTTGAACCCAATCGAAGTGATTGTTACCGAAACTGAAGTGGTTTTGAATCCGATCTTCTTCGAGTTTGACAAGAGCAACATCACGCAACAAGGCGCATTCGAATTGGATAAACTTGTTCAAGTCATGAAAAATAACCCCAACATGGTTATTTTCGCGAAATCACACACCGACCGTCGCGGAGGCGATAAATACAACATGAACTTGTCTGAACGTCGTGCACAGGCTACCGTACAGTACATCATTTCTAAAGGTATTGACGCCGCTCGTATTTCAGGTAAAGGTATGGGTGAAACCGAACCCAAAGTGGCTTGTACGTCATGTACTGAAGCGGAACACGCACAAAACCGTCGTTCTGAATTCTTAATCGTTAAGAAATAATCCACAACGATAAATATCTAAAAAGACAGCTCACAAGGCTGTCTTTTTTGTTTTTTACGCCAATTAATTTGCGTTCCTATAAAGATTGCGTTTCAGCAACAAATAGCGCTAAAAACGCTTTATTTGCACGCAAAAGGAAAAATTAAATCCACCTCCCTTCTTTCAGGGCACCAACTTGAAACTTTAAACCTGACAAACAAGGCTTTAGCCGACTGATGTAGCGAAGCGAAATAAATTTATTTCACCACCACACCCCGTTGCCACAAAATCGGCACTTCTTCAGTCGCCCGCTCATTAATCGTATTCTTGCGGAAAATAAACTTTTTATCATACAACGTATTCCCAATAAAATACGTCACCATAAACTCATTGTTCAAGGCCAGTACACTTTGTTCAATCATTTCGATTTTTACCGCCGAAACCGAAGGAACTTTGACATACGCATGCCGCAACAACGACGTTTTTTTCATCTCCCCATCGAGGGTGCCAAAAGCCTTCGAAACGACCATTACACTCTCCAAATCATGGTCGGAATCGTTGATCAAAAAAACATACCACACCTTATCCATAAAGTCGTCATTCCATTCCTGAACAGCCGCCATAAATACATTTTCAACTTTCGGAATTACAATATCTGCTTTCATTTTAATCTCACGTTTATCTCAAAGGGTTACCCACAAAAAAACCGCATTTCTCTCGAGCTGCGGCTTACTATTTTAAATACTCGTTTTGAATTGCTCCAAAAAGCGCACATCGTTTTCATAAAACATCCGAATATCGCCAATTTGATACAATAACATCGCAATGCGCTCTATCCCCATACCAAAAGCAAATCCATTGTATTCCTCCGAATTAATCCCGCAGTTCTTCAATACATTCGGGTCGACCATCCCACAACCCATAATCTCCAACCATCCGGTTCCTTTCGTAATACGGTAATCGGTCTCTGTTTTTAATCCCCAATAAATATCCACTTCAGCACTTGGCTCCGTAAAGGGGAAATACGATGGGCGTAATCGTATTTTCGACTTGCCAAACATCTCTTTGGTGAAGTACAAAAGCGTTTGCTTCAAATCGGCAAACGAAACATCTTTATCAATATACAAGCCCTCTACCTGGTGAAAAATACAATGCGAACGCGACGATACCGCTTCATTGCGAAATACCCGCCCCGGTGAAATCGTCCGAATAGGGGGTTTGTGACTTTCCATATACCGCACCTGCACCGACGACGTATGAGTGCGCAACAACACATCGGGATTCGTTTGTATAAAAAATGTATCCTGCATGTCCCGCGCCGGATGGTACTCGGGCAAGTTCAACGCCGTAAAATTATGCCAATCGTCTTCGATTTCAGGCCCTTCCGACACATTGAATCCAATCGTCGAAAAAATATCAATAATCTGATTTTTTACCAACGAAATCGGATGACGCGCACCCACCGCAAAAGGCATTCCCGGACGTGTTAAATCGCCGTATTTCCCCGCACTGTCCGCACCGCTTTCCAACGATTCCTGCAAACTACGTACCTTTTCTTCGGCCACCGCTTTCAACGTATTGATCACCTGCCCAAACTCTTTTTTCTGGTCGTTCGGAATGTTTTTGAACTCGTTAAAAAGCGCTTTCAACAACCCCTTACTCCCCAAATACTTAATTCGGAACGCTTCCAACGCCTCTTTATTCTTGTCGTTGAACGCTTTAGCTTCTTCAATATGTTGTTTTATTGTATCAATCATGGTCCTGTAATTCTGCTGCAAAAATAGGATTTTCCGCCCAATTGGGGACACGAATCCGCCTTTCGTTTTTTATTTTGTTGGAGCAACAACCCCGTATTTTTTCATAACCTCCCTCCGGTGTTCCGCTGTAGTCCCTCGTTCCTCGGGCGCTGCCGCTTCACTCCGGGCTAGTTAGAAAGGCATGCATTTCAAAACGCAATTTTAAAAATCGCCTTACGTAATCAATCCGTTTTCCAAAAAATACCCCACAATCGCCTCTTTCATTAACAGCGTTTGCTCCCCAGCTTTCAACGCAGGTAAGGCATCTTTGGCCTTGAAATGCGGCCAACCGTCACGGTCAACGTAATCAAATTCGTAGTAGCCATAAGGCACCAACAAGCGACAAATGGCAATATGCATCAAATTGACTTTGTCGTCTTTTTGAAATTTTTGGTGTACTTTACCCAATTCTTGAATTCCAATAAGGTAAATGATGCCATCCAAATCCAAAGGCTCTCCATCGGTAAAACGATCGGATAAAATTTGAACGACGGCCTCCCAACGGCGTTTTAAGGTTTCGTCTCTAGACAAGGTAGAATAGGTATAAAGAATAGTAAATTTTTAATCGTGCAAAAATACAACATTACCCGCGATTAGGGGTTCAATTCGCGAATCATTGTGCGTTGTATCCATCCCGTGCTCGCATCCGAAAGCCGAACATTCGCCCATTGCGCCGTTTTGGAAAGTACCCAAACCTTAGCTCCTTCGCGCAATTTTACTTTCGGTTCACTGCCCATCCGGGGTTCGCTCCAAACCGCTGTACGGTCTTGAAAAACAATAGCACTGCGGTCGGAATACACTTCATCTTTTTGAAAAAAACCGGCAAAAAGACTTCCCAAAAGCAACAATAGCGAGAGCGACATGCCCGTAAAATAACGTCGTTTTTGAACAGGCGAACGCGAAACATAATAGCCCGCAAAACAACCAAAAACCACCAACGCCCATCCAATGGCTACCATTCCCCATTGATCATACGACAGTACCGTAGTGGCTTGGTGTAGCATTTTTTCAAAACCCACTTGCGGTAGTTGTGGTAGGGTGTCTTTACAACGTTCTTGTGCATAGCCCAGATTGATTTCAATCGCTTTATCGGTCGGATCCAACAATCGCGCTTTTTCCAAGTGATAGATTGCAGGAGCAATTTGCTTGCGTTGGTAATAACTGTTGCCTAAATTAAAATGTAAGGCCGCACCTGTTTTTCCGGCCGTCAATTCTTTTTCATAATACAAAATCGCCTCAGCATACTTTCCTTTGCTGTAAGCCGCATTGCCCGCGTCAAATTCAGCTTGCGCTCGACCCACAAAGCAACTCAAAAGCAGCCCCAAAAAAGCAAGGTTTAACTTCATGACAATTGTTTTTCAAGTTCGGTAATCAATCGTATCGCGGTGTCGTAATCGTTTTGTATTGCAGTAGCCGATGAAGGAGCAAAGCGCGCCATTTCACAACTTTCTAGGAGTTGAATAAATTCGGTTACCGTGGAGAAAGCAGCCTTCCGCTGAAGCAATAATTCACGGATGGTTTCTTTTTGCATTTCAGCGGTTTCCAACAACAATTTTGCCCTTAAAAAGTTGTGCAACGCCCGCTCCAACGCATCATAGAATGGTCCTTTCGATTGTAAGTAGGTCCCCGCCTCCGAAAGATAACGTTTTACCAACGCTTTTTTCATTCGGATCGATTTGCCTACAGTATCCGCATCTGCGGCGGCTTTTCGTCGGCGAACCAAAACCAACAAAGGAATTGCCATAAAAGGCATGAGTAACAAACAGTAAAACAGCGGTGAACCCAAGAAATCGTTACGACCTGCCGAAACGAGTGGCCCCATTTTTGGCGTTGTCACAAAGGCATCTCGATTGCTTTTTTGGCGTGCGTTACTAGCATAGCCCCCTGCGGGTAATCCAGGACCTTCGGTTACCGTAATGGTAAGCGGGGGACTCGTTATGGTGCGGTATTGTTTACTGCGCAAATCGAAATAGCTAAAACGTAGGTCTTTTAAAACATACGTTCCTTTCGCTTGCGGTACTAAGGTGTACCGGTCTGCAATCGAACCGGTCATTCCCGACAGCGGCGTACTCACGTTCTCTACATGCTCAGGATCGTAAACTTCCCAGTTTTCGGGCAATTCTAAACGCGGAATTTGAAATAGCTTCAGGTTTCCTTGACCTGAGACTTTCAATGTCATATCGAGTGATTCCCCAAATTTTAAGGTCGTTTTGGAAGGAACAACGGTAAAGCTAAAGTCACCCACAGCCCCGCTAAATTTCTCAGGTTTGTTGGTTTCCGGCAATGCTTTTACAACAATCGTCTTTCCCGAGGAGGTCAATCGACGGCTGTCATCTATCGTGATAATTTCGCCAAATATCGTTATGCGTCCCGTAGGAACCCGGCAATCAACCTCCAAAATGTAGGGGTCGATTTCAAGACTCCCCGATTTCTGCGGATATAAAACGGCTTTTTTGAGTACCACCGAAAGACAACGCTTCCCTTTGTAAACCGTTTGTTCAGGTTCAAAATTATCGGTTTCAATTTCTTGACTCCAAAAATCATTAAAACGCGGTTTTTGGATATCTCGGGCGTCATTAATATCGGTATTGTAGTTAAAATACAACTTTTGCACTACCGTTAAAGGTTCATTGACATACGGATTGTTATTGGACACTTCAGTCACCAAATACATCGTGGAGTTTCGAGCCACAGGAGACGTACTAGGGTCGTTGGCGGGGTCAACGGCAGGTGTTACCGTAACTTTGACCGAATTACTGCGGTAAATGCGGTTGTTGAACTCGATAGCCGCGGGCTTGATCGTGAATGTCCCTTTCTTTTCTGCAATTAAAAAATAGGTGTAGGTTTTATGAAACATGCCTTTTCCGTTCACCCATATTTCACGAATGTTTTGTGAGGGTCCAGAAAAAACCGAAAAGCCACTTTCTTCAAAGTCGGGCGCTTCAAAGTTATCGCCATCAACATTCATCGTAAACTCCACCCGAAACCGTTCATTAACAGCCACAGTGGCCTTACTCACGTCGGCTTCAAATTTAACTTGGGCCGATACCGTGAGGGTAATCCATAATACTACTAAGGTTACAATTTGTTTCATCGTTCAATGACAAAAGATTACCAATCTTTCTCGGGTTTTCCGGGAGCCGTTTGGGCACTTTTCTCTTTGCGCTTTAATTGGACTTTTTTCTCTTCATTATTGACAGCGTCCAATAAGTTGTCAATACGTTGTTTGTTATTCCCCGAAGGACGCGGTTGCGGGTCGGGTTCTTGATTTTGCCCGCTTTTATTTTCGGGTTTGTCTTCTTGACTCTTATTTTTTTGATTTCCTTTGGAATCGTCAGGACGTTGGTTTTTTTCTTTCTGTTTGCTCTTGTCGTCCTTCTTTTTCCCACCATCTTCCGGTGGCGGATTCTCTTTGTTCATTTTTTTTGCCAACGCATAATTGTAGCGCGTTTCTTCATCTCGCGGATTGTTGCGCAAAGCATCTTTATAAGCGCGTTCGGCCAAATCGTATTTTTTTTCCAGCATTAAGGCATTGCCCAAATTATGGAATGCTTTGTGTTTTTCAGCTTTAGTTTTGGCTTTCTCAGCGGCTTGTAAAAACTTGAATTTTGCTTCACCGCCTTGGTTTTGTTTATAAATCGAAGTCCCTAAATTATACGAAGCTGCCGCTTTTTTGGGTTGTTTCGCTGCCGATTCACGGTAAAGTGCTTCTGCTTCGGCGTACTTTTTTTCCGAAAAAGCAGCATTTCCTTTAGGCAATTGCGTATCGGCCTCCTGTCCCCACGAGACAAAGGTCACCCACACCAAAATGCAACACCAAAGGCCGTTATTTCGTTTCATTTTTTTCATTAAATAAATTTAATTTACGCAACCAGGCAGTTCGACGCTCCCGAATCAAAAGATCCAAAAATAAGGCAACAAACGCAAATCCCAAAAACCATTGAAATTGCGATTGATAATCGGCTAATAATGATTCTCCAAATTCGGTTTTCTCTGAATTGTCGAGTTGTTTTTTCACAAAATCAACCGCTGTTTTGGTGGTATTCCCATCGACGTAGCCTCCGTTTCCTATTTGGGCGACCTCTTCCAAAATTTTTGAATTTCGTTTGGTGCGTACCACTTCATTATTGGAATCGCGAAGGTATTGCACACTTCCATTTTCCATTAATTTAATCGGTCCCCCTTGTTCGGTGCCAATACCCACGGTTACGATGCGCATTTTTAGGTCTTTGGCGATCTCGGCCGCCGCGACAGCATTATTGCTATGATCTTCCCCGTCGGAGAGGATGACCAAGATTTTATTGGTTTTGTCTTTTTCGTTAAAATACCGAGTCGCTGCCAGTTGAATGGCCAAGTCGATGGAGGTTCCTTGTGCCGAAATCATCTCGGGACTCATACTTTGCAGAAACATTTTGGCCACCCCATAATCAGAGGTCATTGGCAACACGGGAAACGCACTTCCCGAATATGCAATGAGTCCAATACGGTCTCCCGACAAGCGATTAATAAGCTGGGAGACAATTTGTTTGCTTTTTTCCAAACGGTTGGGCGCTACATCATTGGCGAGCATACTTTTGGAAACGTCAATAGCAAAAACCAAATCGACTCCACGCGTTTTTACTTTTTCGGTAGTGGTTCCAATCTTCGGGTTGACCAAAGCAATAATGACCAATACGATGCCAAACAAGCTCAATCCAAACTTCAAAGCGGGCTTGAAAGTGGAGCGGTCAGGACTCAAATAACTGATTTTGTCGGGTTGCCCAAATTCTTCTTGTTTTCGCCGTCTCCAATACCGATTGTATACCCAAAGTCCCAGAAACGCTGGAACGAGTACCAAAGCATAGAAATATAGTTTCTTTTCTAATTCGTACATAAGCTATATAAACGAGCGATAAAGCGTTTGACGCAAACCTACTTCCAACACTAAGAGCAATAAAGCAAGGAGTGCGAAAGGGCGAAATTGTTCCTCATAATCATAATACCGTAATTCTTCAATTTCGGTAGTTTCCATCTGATTGATTTCATCATAAATGGCTTCCAAACGGCTATTACTGGTGGCTCGGAAATACTTTCCACCTGTTTTTTTGGCGATGGACTTCATCAATTTTTCATCAATTTCCACCTTCATATTTCGATATACCAAAGCCCCATCAGGAGTATAACCTACGGGGAAGGGCGCCATACCGTTGGACCCTAATCCGATGGTATACACCTTGATTCCATATTCTTTCGCCAAATCGGCCGCGGTTTCGGGTTCGATAAATCCAGCATTATTGATTCCGTCCGTCAACAGAATGATTACTCTACTTTTGGCTTTACTTTCCTTCAATCGGTTGACCGCAGTAGCCAGTCCCATGCCAATTCCGGTTCCATCATCAACGGTTGGGTCGTAATTCAGTTCTTGCAACATTTGTTTTACAATAGCTTTGTCGGTGGTTACGGGAACTTTCGTATAGGCTTCCCCAGCATAGACAACAATGCCAATACGATCGTTGGGACGGTCATCGACAAAACGGTCAGCTACGTTTTTCAAGGCCTCCATGCGATTGGGTTCCAAGTCTTTCGCCAACATACTACTCGATAAGTCCACCGCCATAACGATGTCAATACCCCGTGTCGTTTTGGTTTGGTTACTCACATCAACGGTTCTTGGACGTGCCAAACCAATAATAATTAGAGCTAAAGCGACCAATCGAAACACTATCAAGTAGGGTTTGAGTAAGACTTTCCAATTGACCAATCCTTCCAAACCCGAAACAGAGGGTAAAGTCAAGGTCACCGATTGTTGTTTTCCCGAACGGTAAAGCCATATTCCCGCGATAGGCAATAACGCCAGGAGCAGCAAAAACTCAGGATGTAAAAAGCTCACCTTATCCATTGAAATTAAATAATTGTAATTTGATGGAACCTTGAATGCGTTCTAAAATTTTCTTCCCAAACGGATCGTCTTCTCGGTAACTTACCGCCACTTGTTGCAATCCGCCATTTTGGTTAAACAGCAAAATTTCATAGTACCGGCGGTGTTGTTCGCCATCCTCATCTTCTACCGTCATGGTGCCATACGCGCGAATGCCTTTGACCCCTTCTGCAATTTCAAACGTACCGTCATTTTTATACAAAATATTGCGCGCTCCTTGATTTTCCCAACTTTTGGTGATTCCTTCCAACACTTTGTCGTAGTCAATTTGCGTCGTTTCTTTGTCGTAATACGGATTTTTCTCTTGTTTGTAATAATTTGTTCCAACCAATACAAACAAGGGTTCTTGTAACGATCCTTGCGTGAAGGTGCGCATTTCCTTGACGACGGCATACGTGTTTTTCGCCCATTTTTCCGAATCTACGCGGGTAAGTACTTTAGGGGTTTCGAGTTCCACATTGGGATCACCATAAGCACTGGTAATCCATTCACCTTCATACATTTCCTTCGTTGGATTGCCCAAAATAGCGTCTTTTAAAGTATCGATACCAAAGTAATTGATCGACCCTCCAATGAGCAAGACAACGGTTGCTACACTGGCGATGGCTATGCGAAGTTGTTTTTGTTTGCGGGCTTTCGTTTTTTGTTTTTGACGTGCCAATTCGCGTTGTTGGGCATTCCAAGCTTCAAGTTCATCGGTAACTTCTTCAATTTCGGGAATCGCTTTATTGATGGTAATTATCGTAGTTGCAATCCGATTTTTATCCGACTCAATCGCTTGAATGTCGGGACGAACTTTGGCAAATTTCACCAGATCTGCTTGGCGCAACACCTGTTCAAGCGTAGCAATAGTCTCGGACGAAAGACGCAAATTCTTATTTTGACTCACTAGTTCTAAGATGGCAATAAGCTCAGAAGTCGTGCGTTCCATAGCAGGAATTTCGATTTCTTCCTCGAGATAGGTTCGAACGATTTCGGTAAGTTCTGAGTAAAAATGCTTCACTTCCCCTTTTGAAACCCATTGCGCAGCATCCAAGGCCATGAGTTTCTGAGTCGCTTTTTCGATGGGTTTTACAAGAGGTTCAGGGCTAGCTGTTGGCGTTGTTGTTTTTCGATTTTTTAGAGTGCGGTACACGATTAAAATTAGAGCAAGCAGGCACACCATTCCCAAAATAATCCACCACCATATCCCATTGTTGGAGGAAGGTGTTGCCTCTATGGTTTTGATGTCGTACATTTTTTGCTTCAACGTGTCCACCTGAACAGGCACTACCTCGACGGTAATCGGTTGGGTGTAAACGTCTTTTTTAGCAATTTTCACCGCTAGTTTGGGAAGAATATATTGCCCAGAATCAAATTGGGTTAGGCCATATTTTTTGACAAATTCCCATCGATCGGATTTTTTTACGGTATCAATAGGATAGGATTCCAAAACTTCCAAGGGCCCAAATTGTTGTCCTTTCGGAAATTGTACCCGTGTATTGGGAGCTACTTGCGTACGTAGCGTAAGCATGAATTCCGATCCAATTTTTTTGCGCACCGAGTCCATGGAAGCTTCCACGCGTTGCGCACAAACCGGTTCCAAAAACCCTAGGGTCAAAAGGCATCCAACAATCCACTTTTTCATTACGCTCGGGCTTTAAAATAACTTAACAATCGGGTTACATAGCTTTCATCCACTCGGGATTGAACGGTACCCGCGCCACAACGGGAAAACAACTCTTTAAAGCGCGCCACTTTTTCGCGATACAAAGCGGCATAACGTTGCCGAACAATCGCTGTTCCGGTATCGATGATTGCGATTTGCCCTGTTTCGGCATCGAGGGTTTCTACAATACCTAGGTTGGGGAGTTCGGCTTCCCGCGGATCATAAATTCGAAAACCCGTTACATCGTGCTTTTTACTGGCAATTTTCAACGGTTTTTCATAATCATCGGGACACAGGAAGTCGGAAATCACAAAGACAATCGCTTTTTTCTTTTGGGTAGCCGACAAAAATTGCAGGGCTTGTCCCAAATGCGTGCGTTTGCTTTGGGGTTTATATTCGATGAGTTCGCGTATAATCCGTAAAACGTGTGATTTTCCTTTTTTGGGCGGGATATACAATTCGATTTGATCCGTAAACAAAATCAAGCCAATTTTATCGTTGTTTTGTGTGGCAGAAAAGGCCAACGTTGCAGCAATTTCAGTGATGATTTCACGCTTCAAATACTGTTGACTACCAAAGTTTTCCGAACCCGAAACATCCACCATAAGCATCATCGTCAATTCCCGTTCCTCTTCAAAAACTTTGACATAAGGTTCGTTGTATCGTGCGGTTACATTCCAATCAATAGCCCGAACATCATCGCCAAATTGATATTGACGCACTTCTGAAAAGGTCATACCGCGCCCCTTAAACGACGTGTGGTATTCCCCCGAGAAGACATGGTCGCTCAGACGACGGGTTTTGATTTCGATTTTTCGAACCTTTTTTAAAATTTCTTTGGTATCCATGGATTTGGAGTCGTAAGTCAATGAAGTCGTAAGTCAATCGTTAATAATTATTAAACTGCAAACTGTCACTGCAAACTGTCAACTGATTTATGGTACTTCGATTTGATTGACAATTTTGTTGATGATGTCGACTGAGGTGATGTTTTCGGCTTCGGCTTCATAGGTAACGCCCACGCGGTGGCGAAGGACATCATGCACAACCGAGCGCACATCTTCAGGGATGACATACCCCCGACGTTTGATAAACGCATAACATTTGGCCGCTGTAGCCAAATTAATACTTCCCCGAGGGGAGGCTCCAAAACTAATTAGAGGTTTAAGACTTTCTAAGCCGTATTTTTCAGGATATCGGGTGGCAAAGATGAGGTCTAAGATATATTTTTCAATTTTTTCATCCATATACACTTCCCGAACGGCTTCTTGAGCGCGCAGAATTTGTTCCACCGTAACTACGGGGCGAACGGTTTCATGTGACCCTTTTAAATTTTGACGGATAACCAATCGTTCTTCATCGATTTTGGGGTAGTCAATAACCGTTTTCAACATAAAACGGTCGACTTGCGCTTCGGGGAGTGGGTACGTACCTTCTTGTTCAATGGGGTTTTGCGTGGCCAATACCAAGAACGGTTTGTCTAATGGGAATGTGGTTTCGCCAATAGTCACCTGTTTTTCCTGCATGGCTTCAAGCAGCGCTGATTGTACTTTGGCGGGCGCACGGTTAATCTCGTCGGCTAGAACGAAATTGGCAAAAATGGGTCCTTTTTTGATGGAAAATTCGTTTTGCTTGATGTTGTAAATCATCGTACCTACCACATCAGCTGGGAGCAAATCGGGAGTGAATTGAATTCGGCTAAACGACCCTTGAACAGCTTTTGATAAGGTGTTGATGGCAAGGGTTTTGGCCAATCCAGGCACCCCTTCCAATAAGATGTGTCCTTGTCCCAACAAACCAATCAATAAGCGCTCGACCATCGTCTTTTGTCCTACAATCACTTTGTTCATTTCCATGGTCAGCAAGTCGATGAAGGCACTTTCCCGCTCAATTTTTTCATTAATTGCCCGGATATCCAAAGCCGTTGAATTTTCTTCCATAAATGCTATTTTTTTGCGAATATAACCTTTAAATTTTAACAATTCAAAATTGAAGATTTAATCCCCAAACCGATGTTAATGATGCGTTAAATGTTCCTTATTTTCCATAGAATTAAGCTAGAATTATGATTTCATTTTACTATTTTTAGACTTTTAAGAAGCTATGAAAAAAACAGTGTTCTCTCCTATCATTGCAGGAACGATGAATTGGGGCGTGTGGGATAAAAAACTCAACACGGCTGAAATGGCGCATTTGATTCGCGTATGTGTTGACAATCAAATCACCACATTTGACCATGCCGATATTTATGGAGGCTATACCACCGAGGCTCAGTTTGGCCAAGCGTTTACGCAAAGTGGTTTGTCGCGCGATCGCATTCAGCTCATTTCCAAATGTGGGATACAACATACCCAAGGGCGACCCAATACGCTCAAACATTATGATTATTCAAAGGATTATATACTTTGGAGTGTCGATAATTCGCTAAAAAACCTGCAGACCGATTACCTTGATGTCTTGTTGTTACACCGCCCTAGTCCTTTGATGCAGCCTGATGAAATTGCCGAAGCAGTGGAAATACTTCGCGCACAAGGAAAGATTCACGATTTTGGGGTATCCAATTTTACACCCACCCAAACCGAGTTAATTCGCCAACGTACAGCGGTTCAATACAACCAAATACAGTTTTCGGCGACTCATTTCCAACCCATGTTGGATGGAAGTTTGGATTATATGCAGTTGCATCAAATAACTCCGATGTCATGGAATCCTTTGGGAACTGTTTTTCGGGAGGACATTGAGCAGACTCGTCGTTTGAAAAAACTTTTGGTACAATTGGTGGAACACTATGGCGTAGGATCGGACACCTTGCTTTTGGCTTGGGTGCTGAAGCATCCTGCGGGGGTTATTCCTGTAGCCGGAACTGTTAATATTGCTCGGATTCAGCAACTGATGAAAGCAGTAGAGTTGCCTTTGACCGATTTGGATTGGTTTGCTATTTGGACGGAAAGTATGGGCAATAAGGTGCCGTAGTGTTCAGTATTCAGTATTCAGTGTTCAATGATCAGTATACAGTAATCAGTGTACAGTAATTTAGTTTAATGATTAATAAGCGGCTTTTGGTTCGGAATTTACTCGCTCACAATGATGAGAGCAGTTTTTATGACAAAAAGCGGCAGTTGAATTTGCACACTAAAGAGGGGAAAGCCAAGTTTTTAAAACACATTTGCGCCTTATCCAATTCCAATCCCTCCAACAATTCGTATATCGTTGTTGGGGTCGAAGACGAGTTGAATGAAATTGTGGGCGATGATTTTTTTGACGACAGTCATATTCAAAATTTAGTCAATGCTTTTTTAGAAAATCCACCTAAAATTCAATACGAGAACGTTCCTTTTCCCAATTTGCCCAAAGATCGCGTGGTCGGTTTGGTGACCATTCGGCCGAAATCCAAACCGTCTTTTTTTAAAAAAGGAATTCACACCATTCCTGCCCAAACCGCCTTTGTTCGCATTGGCAGTAATTCCGTGCCCACGGAGGATAAAATTCCGTACACCAAGTTAAATATTGAGACAGTGTTGCGTATTGAAAACAATTCACGCAACAGCATAGCGCATACCTTAGACAGCGTTATTGATTTTGTCAACAACCGCCATCGGGATATGCCTTCTCAGTATCGGGTGTTTCGCGAACTCTTTGTCATTTGTTGGTCGGGAGTCCCTAAGAAAATCCGCAACACGCACTTTTTATCACGGGTAGATATCGAGTTGGTCAACGAGCAAATTAAACTCTTTTATTCGGCGCAAGATGTAGTGACCATCACCTATGACGAAAGCTCCTTTACCATTACCGAATATGTGCCGTTAGGGTTGAATGACCAAACGAGTTATTACCCTTTGGAAGCCCAAAAGCTCACTTTTTTTGACAATGGATATTATAAAATAGAAACCACTATGCTTTTTGAACCTCCGCAATACAACCGTAAAATGTTGTATCACATTTACAATGCGGGATTGGCATTACTTGATAAATTGCAAAAAGGATTGGCGCTTTCTGAAAGGGAATACCATGATTTGGAACATTTGCCGTACACGCTTATGCTGTGTTACCTTAATGGATTTGAGGAGGCCAAACCCAAACTTATAGAAGCTAAGTCTGTTTTGAAACAGATTCCCCGCGCTGAGGTGTATACTAATTTTAAAGAAGCGATGCGGGTGTTGCGAAAAGTTAAATACAACAAAGACTCATGAGTAGAACATTAGTTATAGGAGATATACATGGCGGTTTACGCGCCTTGCATCAAGTGGTCGAACGCGCTTCAGTGGGCACCCGTGATACCTTGATTTTTTTGGGCGATTATGTCGACGGTTGGAGTCAGTCGCCAGAGGTATTGGATTATTTAATCGAACTCCAACACCACCATCACTGTGTTTTTATTCGAGGCAACCATGATGAATTGGTGTTGAATTGGCTCGAACAACGAAATGAAAATATTGATGAAGGACAATGGTATAAACACGGAGGTGAGGCCACCGTTTTAGCCTATGAAAAGGTGAGTGAAGCGCGAAAAAAAGAACATATTGTTTTTCTCAAAACCTTAAAAAATTACCATTTAGATGACCAAAATCGATTGTTTGTTCATGCGGGGTTCACCAATATGAATGGGATTGCTTACGAGTATTATCCCCGAATGTTGTACTGGGACCGTACGTTATGGGAAACAGTCTTGGCTTTACCCGATGCGTTATCTCCTGAGAGTCTATTTTATCCAAGGCGATTAACACTTTATTCCGAAATATACATTGGTCATACACCCGTTACCAAAATAGGACAAACGGTTCCCGTGCACAAAGCAGGGGTTTGGAATGTCGATACTGGAGCTGCCTTCACTGGACCGCTAACTATCCTAGATGTCGATAGCAAAGTATTTTGGCAAAGCGAACCCTTGCTGCAGTTATATCCCAACGAAAAAGGAAGAAATTAATTTGATTTACCCCGTGGGAGTCAGGAATTTCTATCTTTGTTCCATCAAAACGCTCAATTATGAAACGACTACATATGATCGTAGCCTTAGTTGCTACACTCGGATTACAAGCACAAGCATTTAAAGGAAAAGGCGATGTGAAAGGACAGGTTGGCGCTACCTTTCAAGACGGCGGAAATGGTATCGCTGTGACAGCCGATTTCGGGATAGGAGAAAATATCTCGTTGGGAATCATGACCAATTATATTTTGAATGCGGAACACGATTTGAGTTTTAAGCCCCGTTTTGAAGACCGCGCGGATTTAAGATTGCGTTTTAATGCTAATATTGGAAACGTATTCAAAATAGATGAAAAACTAGATATTTATCCCGGCTTAAGTTTGGGCTTACGCAACTTTGGGGGGCATCTTGGAGTGCGTTACTTTTTTACCAATGGCTTTGGATTGTACACCGAATTTAGTGCTCCTTTTTCTCGATACGATTCAGATGTGGTGGGGTACGAATACTACAACAATCAGTTCTTGTTCAATATCGGCACGTCCTTTAAATTATAATTCCGCCGAAGCGAATGACCCCTGTAGAAAAAAAATTACACGACCGCAGTGGTGGAGTTTGTGAAATAAGCGGTACTACCGAAGCATTAAAGGTGTATACCTTAGCACCCAAGTCCACAGAGAGCTTGGAAAACAGTCTTTTGTTGGCCCAAAAATTAATCGATCAAATCGAAAATCCTGAGACCACCAACTCCAACGATTGGCGCGGTTTAATCGATAGTATGTGGAATGAACATTTGCCCGTACAAGTTCTATCTTGGCGCATGTTGGCCCGTTTGAAAAACCACGATTTACTCGAAATGATGTATCTGGATGAAGACGCTTTGAAATGGGCGAAAGCTACCGGAGAAGGTGAGGAAGACGAAGGAAAAATCATTCATAAGGATTGTAACGGGAATATATTAAACGATGGGGATTCCGTAGTGTTAATCAAAGACTTGGATGTTAAAGGAGCAAACTTTACCGCCAAACGCGGAGCTGCAGTGCATAACATCAAATTGGTTTGGGACAACGTCGACCAAATCGAAGGTCGGGTTGAAGGGCAATATATCGTCATTCTAACGCAGTATGTGAAGAAAACGAAATAAAGATTTTGAAATCCAAAAAAAAAGCGCCCTAAATCTAGGACGCTTTTATTTTTTCTTTCTTCTATACTCTAAAAAAGAAATTATAAATCAAACTTAATTCCTTGTGCCAAAGGCAAACTTGTCGAATAGTTGATGGTATTTGTTTGACGACGCATATATACTTTCCATGCATCGGAACCTGATTCACGGCCGCCTCCAGTTTCTTTTTCACCTCCAAAAGCACCCCCAATTTCAGCTCCCGAGGTACCAATATTCACATTGGCAATACCGCAGTCTGAACCGGCAGCCGATAAGAAGGCTTCGGCCTCACGCAAATTATTGGTCATAATCGCCGAGGATAAACCTTGGGCCACACCGTTTTGAATTTCGATGGCTTCATTCACATCCCCACTGTATTTCAACAAATACAATACGGGAGCAAAGGTTTCGTGTTGCACAATGGCAAAATCGTTTTTCGCTTCGGCAATCGCGGGTTTAACATAACAACCGCTTTCGTATCCTTCACCGGTAAGCACGCCGCCTTCAACCAAAATTTTACCGCCTTCAGCGACTACTTGTGCCAAGGCTTTATTGTATTGTTCTACCGCATGAGTGTCGATAAGCGGCCCCACGTGATTGTTTTGATCCAAAGGGTTACCAATGCGCAACTGCCCATAAGCGGCTACAACGGCATCTTTCACTTTATCGTAAATACTTTCGTGAATAATCAAACGACGGGTTGAAGTACAACGTTGTCCTGCGGTTCCCACAGCGCCAAAAACGGCACCGATAACGGTCATTTTAATGTCGGCATCGGGTGTGACAATAATCGCATTATTTCCGCCCAATTCCAATAAGGAGCGACCCAAACGTGCGGCCACTTCTTGGGCTACAATTTTACCCATTCGTGTCGAACCTGTAGCCGAAACCAAAGGCACACGCGTATCACGGTTTAATAATTGGCCAATTTTGTAATCGCCGTTGATCAAACAGGAAATTCCTTCTGGCAAGTTGTTTTCACGTAAAACTTCAGCAATTATATTTTGACAAGCTACTCCGCACAACGGTGTTTTTTCAGAGGGTTTCCACACACAAACGTCTCCACAAATCCAAGCCAAAGCTGTATTCCAAGACCAAACGGCAACAGGGAAGTTAAACGCCGAAATGATTCCGACCACTCCAAGCGGATGGTATTGCTCATACATGCGGTGAGAAGGGCGTTCAGAATGCATCGTTAACCCGTGCAATTGACGCGATAAACCTACGGCAAAGTCACAGATGTCAATCATTTCTTGTACTTCACCCAAACCTTCTTGGTAAGACTTCCCCATTTCATAGGAAACCAATTTTCCAAGCGGTTCCTTATATTGACGTAATTTTTCTCCAAATTGACGCACGATTTCGCCGCGTTTCGGGGCTGGCATTAAACGAAAGGTTTTAAATGCTTCGGTAGCCGCTTGCATTACTTTTTCGTAATCGGCTTCGGTGGAAGCTTTTACTTTAGCAATTAATTGGCCATCCACAGGGGAGTAACTTTCGATTATCTCACCTCCCGAGAACCATTCGATTCCGGTTGAAGTTCCTTCGTTAACCGCTTTAATTCCTAAGAGTTCCAATGCTTCGGTCATGCCGAATTGTTGTGCAATAGTTGCCATATATTCTAGTTTGTTTGTTGGGTCAAAAATAACGGATTCTCGCGTAAAAAAAAGCTATTTTATAAAATTCGGATGCACGGGCATTTCTGTTCCACATTGGGTACATTTCCGCAAGGTATCCGAGGTGTAGAAGGCTTTAAAATGCGGTAAAAAATCCTTTTCAATATCAGTCAATTCAAAATAAACCTCGTGGAGTTTATGATTGCATTTGCCACAAAACCAAAGCAATCCATCTTTATATCCTTGATTTTCACGCTTTCGTTCGATCACCAACCCGACCGAACCTTCGGTACGTACAGGAGAATGTGGTGTGCGCGCAGGAAGTAAAAACATGTCGCCAGGGCCCAAAGCGATGCCCTTTTTTACGCCATCTTCTTGAATGTAAACTGTAATATGTCCTTCCAATTGGTAAAAAAGTTCTTCCGTTTCGTTGTAATGAAAATCATTCCGTGCATTGGGGCCACCGACAATCATAACGATGTAATCACCAGAATCGATATACAGGTTTTTATTGGCCACTGGAGGTTGCAAAAGGTGTTTGTTGTTTGCGATCCATTGCGGAAGATTAAAGGGTTTTGCCGCTGCCATAGGGATACAATTTAAGATACGAATTAGGTCACGAAAGGTACAAAATAAAAAAGTCAGCCGCCGCTGACTTTCTGTATTATTTTACTTCCCGAACGAGGTAGACATATACCGGAAAGTGGTCGCTATAGCCAATTTCAGTGAGCGTATGCCGTAGGGGATAGCCTTTGTATTGGCCAAAATTTTGAATCATATAGGGTTTGTTGTAAATCCCAGCTTTCCAATATTGGAACTTCTTGTAATTTTTATCAATAAAGGCTTCCGAAACCATGATTTGATCAAAAATATCGCCTGCATCTCGGTGGAATAAGGTTGCGTGACCTTTGTAAAACATTTCTTCAAAAGGATTGTAAATTCCTTTTTCCTTTACATCCTCTTTTTTGCGTTTGGCGCCAATACCTTCTTTTACACTTTTATTGTAGGTACCGTCATTTAAGTCCCCCATGGTAATGATTTTTGCTTTGGGGTTAATGGCAAACAACGAATCCATAATCTTACGGTTCAACAAACCAGCGGCTTCACGAAACGGCGCACTCTTTTTTTCACCACCCGAACGTGAAGGCCAGTGGTTGATAATGATACTCACTTCTTCACCATCCAACAACCCAGTTACCAACAATTGATCACGGGTATAGACACGATCGGAGGATTTATCGGTTTCAACTTTATCGTCGGATTCTTCTTTTTCCTTGTCTTTATCTTTATCGCCTTTTCCTTCCATAGTGCGGTAAATATAGAGTGGAATACTCGAGTAACTGGTTGGCTTGAAATGTTTTTTCTGATACAACAAAGCCACATCAATTCCGCGTTTGTCGGGCGAATCAAAATGGATGATGCCGTAATCTTTATTGACCAACAAGGGTTGTTTCACTAAATCTTCCAAAACCCCACGGTTTTCAATTTCACAACCTCCAATAAGCACGGGGCTGTTGGTTTGTTGTTCCCCAGTTCCAATTTCAGAAAGTACCTTCGAAAGATTGTGTAATTTCTGACGGTATTTTTTATGGGTCCAATTTTGAGCTCCATTTGGCAACCATTCTTCGTCATTATTCTCTTGGTTAATGGTGTCAAACAAGTTTTCGAAATTGTAAAAGGCTACGGTGTGGAGTTCGAATTTTCCTTGAGAAAATAGAGCGTTTGTTGCTAATATAGCAAAAACAAACACGATATTTTTAACTTTCTTCATTTTAGTCAATTTAAATTAAAGTTAAGCTTGCGCAAACTTCACGCCAAAAGTAAATATTATAATGAAAAAATGTACCTTTGCTGGCTGTTAAGTTTATCTTAACTTTTTTTATATCAAAATTAACATTGCTTTATTTATGAAAAAACTTGTTTATGTTACTTTACTGCTCCTTCAGTGCTGGGCTGCCATAGCGCAATCTGGAAGCGGAGTGAAAGGTAAAGTAGTGGAAGCGAAGACGAACAAGGCCTTGCAAAACGTCATCGTTTCTATTCAGAACACCAACTTTACCCAAGTGACCAACCGCGAGGGGGAGTTTGTATTCAACGATTTAAATCCTGGGGCTGTCCTTTTGAAAGTGAGTAGCACTGGATTTAAAGACCAACTTCTAAGTGTAGAAGTCGCAAAGGGTCAAATCTCTGATTTAGGATTGATTATCTTGGAGGAAGATGTGACCTTGGAGCAGCAAATCAACTTGATTACAATTCTAGAAAACGACTTGAATGATGACAACAGTGGTTCTGAAAATACAGCGGGTTTGTTGCAAGCTTCTCGGGATACGTATCAACAAGCCGCCGCGTTCAACTGGGGACAAGCTCGTTTCCGTATCCGTGGTTTAGACAATGAATATGCTACCACTATGATTAATGGTGTGGTGATGAATAAATTGTTGGACAACCGTCCACAATGGGGGAACTGGGGGGGACTTAACGATGCTACGCGTAACCAAGAATTTACCATGGGTTCAGCACCTTCTGATTATACCTTCGGTGGAATTTTAGGAACGCAAGAAATCAATACCCGCGCTTCAATCTACCGTAAAGGTACCCGTTTATCGTATGCAGGTACCAATACCAACTACAATTGGCGTGCCATGGCTACCCATGCTTCCGGAATGAATGCTGATGGATGGGCGTTTGTCATTTCGGCTTCGCGTCGTTGGGCACAAGAAGCGTATTTTGAAGGAACTGATTATTCTGCAAATTCCCTTTTTGCCAGTATTGAAAAACGAATCAACGACGACCATAGTTTGAATTTAACCACCATTTATGCACAAAACCGTCGTGGTCGTAACTCTTCCAATACCGACGAAATCAACAGTATTGCTGGAGTGAACTACAACTCTTTCTGGGGTTGGCAAGATGGAGAAAAACGCAATTCTCGTGACCGTGAGGTGGACGAACCTATTTTGATGCTTACCCACTATTGGAAACTAAGCGACAAAACACGTTTGACTTCCAATGTAATGTACCAGTTCGGTAAAATTGGAAACTCGCGTTTGGACTTCGTGAATGCATCGAATCCTGATCCTTCCTATTACAGAAACTTACCCAGTTATTTTACCTCTTTGTATGAAAATGATCCTACTGTGGTACCCGCATCTGCTTACCAACCTGGAGGTTTAGGAGGTGTATTTACGCCTAACTTGGTGGGAGCAATGGATGCGCCGTTTTTAACCCAACGTCAAATCGATTGGAATGCCATGTACCGCGCCAATACAACGCCTATTTTGGATGCCAATGGTAATGAAATTGGTCGTCAAGCCGCTGAAAGTAAATACGTTTTGTATGAAGATCGTACAGATGACAACTTGTTTGTTGCCAATACTATCTTAAGTTCACAGCTTGCCGATAACATTGTGTTGAATGGGGGAGCGAGCTACAGTCGTTTGAAATCAGCCAACTTCCAAATGTTGACCGACTTATTGGGAGGTTCTCATTTTGTAGATGTTGATCCATTTCAGTCTGGAACAGCACAACAACCCGACTTAAATAATCCGAATCGTCGTGTAGGTGAAGGGGATAAATATGGCTATAATTACAATCTGTTTGCCGATCATATCGACGCTTTTACACAGTTTAAATTTACCTACAGAAAAGTAGATTTTTATTTGGGACAGTCCTTTAGCCGCAAAACATACCAACGCGAAGGGTTATACCGAAATGGAATTTACGCCAACTCTTCTTTTGGGAAAAGTGAAAAAGTTGATTTTGACAATTTTGGATTCAAAGGAGGATTAACCTATAAAGTTACAGGTAAACACTTCCTCACCATGAACAGCCTTTTCATGACCAAAGCGCCTTCGATGCGTAATGTGTTTTTCAATGCCCGTTTGAGCAATACTCCGATTCGCAATTTAGAAAGCGAGCGCGTGTCTAACTTGGATTTGAGTTATGCAATCAAAACGCCAAGCTTCAAAGCGCGTATCACAGCTTATTACGCTAACATTCAAAATGCTACCGAAACTTCTTTCTTTTTTGCTGAGGGAGCTTTTGAAGATAACGATGGTGATGGAGGTGATGCTTTCGTCGCTGAGATTGTTACGGGATTGGACAAATTGAATTTTGGAGCCGAGTTAGGTTTGGAATACCAAATCACGTCTACCCTTAAAGCTACTGCGGCCGCTTCCTATGGACAGTTTACCTACAACAGCAATCCAAATGTAGTGTTGAACGATGACAGCCGAGCAGCTCGTGGATTGTCTACTTTAGTGAATTTAGGAGAATCTAAATTGAAAAACTACCGTCAACCGGGTATCCCTAATCAAGCGTATGCTGTCGGGTTAGAATACCGCGATCCTAAGTTCTGGTGGGTGGGAGCTAATGTAAACTACTTGGCCGATACGTATTTGGATGTTTCTTCAGTATTACGCACCAATAGTTTCCTGCGTAATCCATTAGATGCCAATGGATTCCAATTCCCCGAAGCCACTCAAGAGCGTGTAGATCAATTGTTGAAACAAGAAAAATTCGATCCGTACACACTTGTTAACTTAACCGGAGGAAAATCGTGGAGAATTTCTGGTAAAAATCCAATCACCTTGGGATTATTTGCCACGTTAAATAATATCTTTGATGTACGGTACAAAACGGGCGGATTTGAACAAGCACGTAATGCCAATTTCCGTGAGTTAAACCAAGATGTATCCAGTGGAACTCCTGCTTTTGCACCACGTTATTTCTATGGTTTTGGACGTACCTACTTCTTCAACTTTTACATTAATTTCTAAAAAAAATAAAAGCACAATATGAAAACAACTTTTTTTAAACCCGTTCTTGCGCTAACGCTTTTAGCAAGTACTTTTGTCGGTTGTGTGAACGACGATGATTACGATACGCCTCAAGTTAATTGTATCGAAACGACCTTGGTAAAAACCAAAGAAGTTGCGGATATTACCGCTGGATCTACCGTTGCGCAGTACACCCAAGACGATGTGATTGAAGCCTATGTAGTTTCTTCTGATAAAGGGGGTAACTTTTTCAAATCGATTTCTTTTCAAACGATTCCAACGACAACCAATCCTGTTCCTTCTGCGTTCAGCGTGCCTGTAGATGTAGAGTCAACGTTTATTACGTTTGAACCCGGACGTAAAGTATTGATCAAAATGAAAGATTTATACACCGACGTGAGTAATGGAGGTCGTCGTTTTGGGGGATTGTTTGTAAACTCTACGGGAACAGCTTCTGTTGGTCGTTTGGCGCCAGCACTTTACCGTTCCGTTTTGAACAAAGCTTGTACCATTGTTCCTGAAGACCAATTAAAGCGTACCTTGACGATTCCTCAATTGTTGAATGATGCTAATATCAATACTTTGGTAGAATTGGATAATGTTCAGTTTTCTAACCAAGCGATTACCACTACGTATTATGATGCTAATAATGACTTAGGTGGAGCGACCAATCACTTGTTGGTAGACGCCGATGGAAATACAGTAATTTTCCGTACCAGTAGTTTTGCCAACTTCGCTTCACGTCCTGTAGCTTCTGGCCGTGGAAAAGTGCGTGGTATTTTGACAAAATTTGGTTCTGACTACCAGTTTGTAGCGCGTACGGAAGAAGATATTCAATTAACAGGACCTCGTTTGGTGCCGTTGTTCTCTGAAAACTTCGAAGGAATTGCCAACACAGGAAACAACCAATTCATTGCTTTACCCGGATGGAGTAACGTATCAATGAATGGTGGAAATGAAAAATGGGAAGCTCGTATCTTCAGTGGAAACAAATACGCTCAGTTCTCTCCATTTGGATTAACGCCCGCTGAAAATAACGTAGATACACGTTTAATTACACCCGGAATCAACTTAACAGGGACAACCGGAGCTTTCTTGCGTTTTGGTTCAAAAATTGGTTTTGCCAATGGAGAAGCCGTTACGGTATGGGTTTCAACCAATTATAATGGTTCAGGATTGGCCGCTGATGTAAACGCAGCGACATGGACGCAATTACCCGCTACTTTTGCAGCGCAAACGACTAGTTTCCCGACCAACTTTACCAGTTCAGGAAATGTTGATTTATCAGCTTACACAGGAACAGTTTACATTTCGTTCCGTTATGTAGGGGGTACAAACAACATTACGTCTACGTACCAAATTGACAACATTGAAGTTATTGCACAATAAGATGAAGAAGTTCGTATTCCTTTTAATGGCACTCCCCTTGCTTTTTACTGCTTGTGGAGAAGACGAAGAGACGTTTGTGCAACAAAATTACCTCGTGGGCAAATGGGAAATTACCCAAACGGGGACGATGAATGCACAAGGCGCCATCAACTATACCAATTACGTAAATGATGCCAATTGTGATAAAGACAATTACATCTTTAATGCTGATCTTACCTATCAACAAAACGATTTTGTGAATTCAGGAACGTGTACCAACCAATCGATTTCGGGAACGTACAACCGCTTGTCTACCAATCTAACGTTGCGTTATACTACCAATGCTGGAGGCTCGACTCAAGTAATTACGCAATCGCTAACCATTGTGTCGTTAACCTATACAGAAATTGTGGTGGCCTATACCACCAGTAACTCCAGTCAATTGGTGTACTTAAAAATGACCAAAGTATAGTCTATTCGATACCGATAGTGCAAAAAAAGAGCCTCATTATTGAGGCTCTTTTTTTTAATCCAATTGTTCGGTTAATTTCTTAAAAGTGCTTTTGGCATCTTTCCCTTCATACAATACGGCATAAACCGCATCAATAATTGGCGTTTTTGCTTTATAATCTTGGTTGAGTTTGTAGGCACTTTTAACAGCATAATATCCTTCAGCGACCATACTCATTTCCATCATGGCCGATTTGACCGTATACCCTTTTCCAATCATGTTTCCAAACATGCGGTTGCGAGAAAAAACCGAATACCCCGTTACCAACAAATCGCCCAAATAAGCCGAATTGTTGATATTGCGTTTCATACGGTGCACTTTTTTGATGAACTTTTTCATTTCACGAATGGCATTACTCATAATTACCGATTGGAAATTATCGCCATAGCCCAAACCATGGGCAATCCCGGCCGCAATGGCGTAAATGTTTTTCAACATGGCCGCGTATTCCGTACCAATGATGTCGTCGGAGGTTTTGGTCTTGATATAATTTCCCGCCAATAGTTTGGCCATAACGCGTGCCTTTTTAGTATCTCCACAGGCAATGGTCAAATACGATAAACGCTCTAGCGCCACTTCTTCGGCATGACAAGGCCCCGTGATTACTCCAATATTGTGGTAAGGAATCGCATAGGTAGTATGAAAATGTTCACCGACAATCAAAAATGTTTCGGGCACAATACCTTTGATAGCAGAAAAGATAATCTTATCGTCAAGGCTCACGGTCAACTTTTCCAATTCACGGCTTAAAAAGGCCGAAGGAATGGCAAAAATCACATAATCGGCATAAGCAACTGCTTCATTGATGTCTTGTGTAAGCCGTAATTTGGTAATATCAAATTCCACCGAGCTCAAATAGTTCGGATTGTGTTTATACGCTTTCAAATGATCAATGGCCGAACCGTTGCGCATGTACCAGGCAATTTCGTCCAAGTTAACGCATAGCATTTTGGCGATAGCTGTGGCCCAACTGCCGCCACCGATCACCGCTACTTTAGGTTGTTTTTGCATGTGTGTGGGTTTGATTTTTCAAAAATAGGTTTTTTATTTTGGCTACCCAAGATTCCACCGAAACGGGATATTAAAAACTTTAACGTTTATTTTAACACAGCTAACTACAATTTCGAGTTTTTACCCTCGTTATCCTTTCAAAGGTTAGTTTAGTGAATTTTTGTTTTGGGTTGAAAAAAAGGCGTTCGGTATAATACGGAACGCCTTTTGTGTTGTAAGCCATTGGATTAATAACTGAGTGTTACAATCTCGCGCACTTTTTCAAGGGTTACATTTTGTCGTTCTCCAAGGCCCAACCAACCCCGTTCTTCAAAGCGTTGCACGATGAAATCTGCTGTGCCTTCAATGTTTTCAGCATTTTCCGAAATACGGGTTTTCATGCCCATTGTATGAAAAAAGTTTACGGTTTTGTCAATCGCAGCTTTGGCAATTTCGTCAGGAGTTCCTGTTAAGTTCCAAACGCGTTGCCCGTATTGGGTCAATTTTTCTTTTTTCGTTTCAAACATCACTCGGTAGAGGTTGGGACCAATAATGGCTAAGGTACGTGCATGATCAATCTCATACAAAGCGGTCAATTCGTGCCCAATCATGTGTGTCGCCCAATCGGAAGGAACTCCTTTTTGAATCAAACCGTTCAAAGCCATCGTCGCCGACCACACAAAATTGGACGCCAATTTATAATCGGTAGGGTTTTCGACTACCGAGGGGCCAATTTCAATCAAGGTTTGCAAAATACTTTCTGCAATACGGTCTTGCAACTTTGCGTCATGAGTGTAAGTTAAATACTGTTCCATTACATGGGTAAACGCGTCGACCACTCCGTTTTGCAATTGACGTTTGGGTAACGAGGCAATAACCGTAGGGTCTACAATCGAGAATTTCGGAAACAAAGCACTGCCGCCTAAGGTCAATTTTTCTTGGGTTGCATCGATGGTGACTACGGCCCCCGAATTCATTTCCGAACCCGTTGCAGGTAACGTCAATACCGTTCCGAAGGGCACACAAACTGAAGCGTCTTTAAACAAAATGCGTTGCTTTAAAATTTCAATTGCATCGCCGGGATAGTTGACTGCGGCCGAAATAAATTTCACGCCATCAATCACACTTCCACCACCGATGGCCAAAACAAAGCCAATGTTTTCAGCACGAATCAATTCCACCGCCTTCATCAAGGTTTCATACCGCGGATTGGGTTCGATACCCCCAAATTCGATACAATCATACCCTTCCAAAGCGGTTTTTACTTGGTCATAGACGCCATTTTTAAAGATACTTCCTCCGCCATACGCCAACAAGACTTTGGTGTTTTTGGGCGTTACTTCGGCCAATTTTGCGATTTGTCCACGGCCAAAAATATAATTGACCGGATTGTATAGTTCAAAATTATTCATCATTCAAAAAATTAAACCTCAAAGGTAATTCATTCCCTTTATAACGGGTGGTAAGGGAATGTTAAGGTTCAAACCATTCTTGTGAACTTATTTTTCCTTTTAAAGCCAATTTACGTAAAGAAAATTTGGTTGATTGTTATTTTTTTACAACCCATCGATGGAGTAAAAATAAACCCAATCCAACGACATAAAATAGAGTAACATATTCAGGGGTGTTTTTTTCCATAAATTTGGCCCCCAATTGAATTAAGGCCCCCACAAAAAGGATAATTAAACCCACAAAGCGTAATTGAGAGCGAAGAAAGGTAAAGAGGGATTTCATTTCAGGATTTACGTTGGGATTGTCATGAGATGATTTCATGTCTAACGCTATTTTTTTTCACGATACAACAAATTCGCATCTACATAGTCCCAAACCGCATCGGGTAGGAGCGGACGAACATTTTTCTGTTGCGCAATGCCCTCGCGTATCGCTGTGGAGGAAATTTCTACTACGGGTGCGTTAATCTTATGCACGTGCGGATGTTGCAGCAGTTCGGGTAAGGCTTCACCCGCGGCTATACGCGGATAGACATAAATCGCGTGGTGTTGTAAAATGTACTCGTAATTCTTCCATTTGTGCAGCGAATTCAGATTGTCTTCCCCCATGATCAAGGCAAATTCATGCTGTGGAAACTTCTCCAACAAATGCGCCAAGGTATTCACGGTATAGTTGGGTTGTGGTAATTTAAATTCAATATCCGAAGGCTTGATTTTTGGATAGTCCTCCGTAGCCAAATGCACCAAATGCAAACGCTGGTAATCGTCCAATAACGTCTGCTTCTCCTTATGCGGATTATGCGGGGTCACCACCATCCAAATTTGATCCAAATCGGCATACTCCGCCAAATGATTTGCAATAATCATATGCCCCACATGAATAGGGTTGAAGGTGCCGAAGTAGAGACCTATTTTCATAGATTGACTAGTAATTAGTGACTAGTGACTAGTTCCGATATTTCGAGAGTGTCTAGTTACGAGTATTTTTATGTTGTAAAGTAAGAACTTTTTTTAATGTAATGTTTTCGAAAATGCATTTATCATTTTACCCTCTTCTTGGATTTGATGAAGAATAGCATGCATTAATTGATCATCAGTGATATAGTGAAAACGTTCGGCTAGAAGTAACTGAGTTTCTAATTCGTAAAGTGAACCTCTTGCTATTGCGAGAAAATATACAAAAGATCGATTTGAATTTCTTCCAAATCCTTCTGCAATGTTTGAAGGAATTGACAGAGCACACCGTTTCATTTGGTTAGTTAAAATGTCTTTTTCTTCTTTTGGGAATGATTTTACAAGTCGAAAAACTGCTTCCGTGATATCCATTCCTTTTCTCCAAATATGGAGATCTTTGTGGCTTTTAATTGAACTCATAATGGCTTAAATTTAAAAGTCAAATATATAAATTTTAATCATCAACCACCAATCACTAGTCACTAGTCACTAGTCACCAGTCACTAATCACTAGTCACTAGTCACTTTCAACAAACCCCCTCACCAATTCAACCGCCTCTTGCTTCGCCGTATCCAAGTCATAATTCTTGATGATTTTGTCAAACTGAGGGGCGGTGGCCAATTCGACATGGGCTTTGGCTATACGCATGTTTATTTTTTCGTCGGTTTCTGTGGAGCGTTCTTTCAAGCGGCGTTTCAATTCGTCTACGCTTGGGGGTTTCACAAAGACGGCCAAGGTTTGCTCGGGAAATTTCTTTTTGATGCGCAACCCACCTGCCACGTCGATGTCAAAAATTACATTTTTACCCAAGGCCCAAATGCGTTCGACTTCACTTTTTAACGTGCCATAAAAATTATCGCGGTACACTTCCTCCCATTCCACAAAATCTTCGGCTTTGATGTGCTGTTTAAAATCGGTGATGCTGATATAGTAGTAGTCTTTACCGTGGACTTCGGTGCCGCGCGGGGCACGGGTGGTGCAGGAGACCGAGAACTCCAAATTCAAGTCGGGAATTCCCAGCAAATGCCGTACAATAGTGGTTTTCCCTGAACCTGAAGGGGCTGAAAAGACGATTAATTTTCCTGTTGACATGTGTGTTGTTTATTTGGCTAAGGGTAACTTTCCAAAGTTGAGAGTATACCCTTCTTTATTTTTTTTAAATTTTAATGGGAGTTCTTCACCTGCGATCAATCCCCAATCTACCAATAAATCCCCATTAATGAATATGATAGCAATTCGATTCGATGCGTTTGACCGTAGTGTTTGCATCCATTGCACGTCTTCGCGAAAATGCTTCTTTGGCCCCGAATACGTATTCCAATTTTGAATAACATAGTACTCCGCTTCGGGAAGATCAGTCATAGTGAGACGTTTACCGTTTACATCAACCATGATGTTCAAGAAGTCTACCAAAGTTTCAGCTTCTTCCACCGTATCGTATTGGCAGGGTTTGTAGTTGTTTTCAAATTCAGCAAAGGCTTTTGTCATTTGGGTACCACTACATTCTTCTGTGCCTTGATAGCAGTAACTCACTCCCTTGCGATCAAATAGTTTCATTTCTGAATTGAATCCTAACATCAAGTTACGGTAAATTGTAGCACTATCGCCGACTTTATGTACGGTGAAAAAATAGGTTTTCTCCGCGGGTAAAACGTCTTTGAAATAGGTTTCGACTTCGCTTTTGGTTTGTACCCGAGGATTCTTTAATCCAACCAAAGTTTTCATTACTGGGCCACAAGATCCCAACGATAGTAAAAGGATGCCTAATAAAAAAACGGTTTTGATTTTCATCTACAAAACGTTTAAAACCTGTTCTTTAATTTTTTCCAATTCATCCTTCATCAAAACGACACATTTTTGCATTTCTGCATGGTTCGATTTTGACCCCATCGTATTGATTTCACGGCCCATTTCTTGCGTAATAAAGCCAAGTTTACGACCGTTGGCTTCATTTCCTGCTAGGGTTTCCAAGAAATAATTGAGGTGATTATCGAGGCGCACACGTTCTTCGGTAATGTCGTATTTCTCAAGGTAGTAAATGAGTTCTTGCTCAAAGCGATTCTCGTCTACGTTGGCGCTAAGTTCTTCCAAAGCCGTTCGTAAGCGTGTTTTCACTGTATCGATACGCTCCGCGTCATAACTCACAGCCTCTTGCATGAGCGCGCGAATGTTGGCAATGCGCTGGGTAAACTCTTTTTCCAACGCCAATCCTTCATCACGGCGAAAGTTGATCATTGCCGTTAGCGCCTCATCAATTACCGATTGGATATGTGCCCATTCCGCCTCGTCGATATCGTCGCGTTCGGTTTTTAAAGCATCAGGCATACGGACGGCCATTTTCATGAGTTCGGTGGCATCGGCCTCCGGGAGAATTTCTCGCATTTGTGCAATATACCCCTTCACGATAGGCGCATTGATTTTGGACGCCGTTTCTTCGCCCGTAATTTCAATAAACAAGGAGAAATCGATTTTACCGCGTTCCAAGCGTTGCGATAGTAAGTTCCGCACACCGAGTTCCATCTCGCGGTACATCGAAGGCATACGGGTATTTACATCGAGCCCCTTGCTGTTCAACGATTTGATTTCAACGGTGATTTTTTTGGTCGGCAAAGGCAACGAAGCCTTCCCAAAACCTGTCATGGATTGTATCATACATTTCGTAAAGGAGCAAAGATAGTTTTTTTGGAGGGAATGTGGTAATGGGACAATTTGTCAATGGGGCAATTTGAAAATGTGTCAATTTGAAGATTTGAAAATGTTCTATCTAAGAAATACTTGTTGACTTACGACTTACGACTGGCTGACTTACGACTTTTAATTTGAAAATGTGTCGATTTGAAGATTTGGAAATGTTCTTTCTAAGAAATGCTTGTTGACTTACGACTTTGTGACTTACGACTATTAACTAGAATATTCACGTTCTTAGAACGCAACCTGAAACCTTAAACTTGAAACAAACAACTCCCCCTTTGGGGGTTGGGGGGCTACTTCTTACGCGTCACCAGATACACTCCCGCAAAGATCAATCCCGCCGAAAGTAATTTGATCAGATTTACGTCGTCTTTGCCTAAACTCACTGCAAAAATCGTTGCAAACAAGGGTTGTAAGTAGATAAATACCGCTACTGTAGTGGGTTTTAACTCCCGCATCGATACCAAGTTCAATAAATAGGTCAAAAACGTAGAAAAGACCACTACAAAGCCAATTTTCCAGAGAATATCAATCCCCAGGGTCGGCCAAGCAATGGCTTGAAATTCGCTCCACCCAAACGGCAATACCATGAGGAAACCAAAGGTGTAAATCCATTTCACAAAGGTAAAAGCATTGTATTTGTCCATGAGTTTTTTGACAATGATGAGGTAAAACCCATACGATACCGCATTTACAAACACGAGCAGGTTTCCCAACGTTGCATTGGAAGCATTCACCACCGATTTCCCATACAAAATCAAGGTAACCGTTCCAATCAGTCCCAACACGATTCCCAAAATCTTTGAGGTTTTCATGCGTTCTTTCATCAAAAGGGCCGAAAGCACCAACACAATCATAGGCGTAGTGACCATCAATACAGCACCCATAATTGGCGAGGTATAACTCAATCCTTTGAAAAACGTAAGCATATTGAACGCCACTCCAAACAAGGCTGCGGCGGCAATTCGGGGAAAATCAGTGCGGGCAATTTTTTCTTTGGGTCCAAAAAACGATAACAGCCAAAACAGGATGACCGAACCCCCAACGCGCAACACGATAAACCCAAACGGTTCAACATAGCGCGGCATAACGTCTTTGGCAATCGTAAACGTTACCCCGTAAATTATCGAAACTAAAGTCGCAGCGACCAGCGCCCAAGCACGGTTACTCATGATAAGGCGGCTATGGCTTGTGCCACAACTTTCGGACTGTTGCCTACAAAAACTTGATTCTCTACCACAATCACCGGACGGTTCAAAAAGGTATAATGTTCCAAAATAAAGCGCTTGTAATCGACTTCGGTTAAAACATCGTCTTTCATATTGCGTTCTTTATACAACTTCGCGCGCTTGCTAAACAACAGTTCATAGGATCCCGTCAGTGCGTGAATTTCATCGAGTTGTGCAACCGTTAGCGGTGCCTCTTTGATGTCCTGAAACACAAATCCTTCCGTATTCGGGAGTGATTTCAAGATCCGTTTGCAGGTATCACACGTCTTGAGGTAGTATATTTTTCGCATGAGAAAGGTTTTGGCAAAAGTAGGGATTCTGGGGGAGAATTCAGTAAGCAGTGATCAGTGGGCAGTAATCAGTAATCAGTAATCGGTCATCAGTCATCAGTGATCAGTCATCAGTGATCAGTGGGCAGTGGGCAGTGATCAGTCATCAGCTTTATCAACCGACAACCATCAACCATCAACAATCAACCATCAACCATCAACAATCAACCATCAACCATCAACCATCAACCATCAACCAAATTCCCTACCTTTGCCCACACATTTAGATTTTACCTTATGAAATTTAATACCAAAGTAATTCACGGTGGACAACACCACGAACCCGTTACTGGAGCTGTAATGCCTCCGGTGTTTCAAACTTCAACGTATGCGCAAGCGAGTCCCGGAAAACCTGTAGGCGACTACGAATATAGTCGTGCGGCCAATCCTACCCGTCAAGCCTTGGAGGATGCCTTAGCGTCGATCGAGAATGGCGCACGTGGGTTAGCCTTTGCCTCAGGTTTGGCAGCAACCGATTGCTTGTTGCGTTTGTTTAAAGCCGGAGATGAAATCATCGCCATGGACGATTTGTATGGCGGTACATACCGTTTGTTTACCCGTTTGTATAAAGACAGCGGCCTCAAGTTTCATTTTGTCGATATGAACAATCTGGAGGCTTTTCAGGCATTGATCAATGAAAACACCAAATTGGTTTGGGTAGAAACACCCACCAATCCCTTGATGAAATTGGCCGACATTGCTGCTATTGCCGAAATCACCAAGAAGCACAACATCTTATTTGCTGTCGACAATACATTCGCCACCCCGTATTTGCAAAAACCTCTAGACCTTGGAGCCGATATCGTAATGCATTCCGCGACCAAATACTTAGGGGGTCACAGCGATGTAATTGCAGGGGCTTTGGTCATTAAAGACAAAGCGCTCGGGGATGAATTGCACTTTAAGCAATTTGCTACGGGAGGAACCCTAGGGCCCATGGATAGTTATCTCGTGTTGCGCGGCATCAAAACCTTGCATTTACGTGTACAACGGCATTGCGAAAATGGCCATAAAGTAGCAGAGTTCTTAAGCAATCATCCTGCTGTAGATAAAGTGTTTTACCCGGGATTGCCCGATCATCCTTTTCATGCGATTGCCAAAAAACAAATGCGCGATTTCGGAGGAATGGTATCCTTTACGTTTAAATCTGGAAAAGGAGAAGATGCTATTGCATTCTTGGAGAAAGTAAAAGTGTTTACGTTGGCAGAATCATTAGGCGGTGTAGAATCGTTAGCCAATCACCCAGCGTTGATGACTCATGCCTCGATTCCCGAAGATGTACGAAAAGCAGGAGGAATCTCTGACGACTTAGTTCGTTTAAGCGTGGGCGTCGAAGATATTGATGATTTGCTAGCCGATTTAGAACAAGCGTTTCGATAGGCTATTTTTATAAAAGGTATAAAAAATAAAGCTCCAAATGTACTTGGAGCTTTATTTTTTGGAAATTAATAAATCCTATTGTAAGTAATAAATATAACCAAAGTTTAATATCAAGTTCCAGTCGTTTGCACGGTTTTCTGTGAAAACGCGTGGATCTGGACTTAAACCATCTACCCAGTTGGAGAAGTAATATTGCCAACGTAATTCTAGCATTAAATCGGATAGTTCCGTTAACTTATATCGGGTTCCGATACTGGATACCAAAGACCATGTTGTGCCTCCACGGGTGTCAAATGCTTCCAAATACTTGATAGGTGTTACGGTTGGTAATTCTCCAAGACCAGGTCCCAATTCAGAATAGGCGGTGGGTTTGAAAAACGAGAATTGCGCTCCAAATCCTAAGAACGGAGCCCAAGCTCCAGTTGTCGCTGTAAAATCACGAATACTAAACGGATAAAATTCTAACTGCATCCCAATGTTGGTGACCGCAGTACTTCCTCGCATGGCACGTAATTGTTGCGCAATTAAAGAGTTTTTCTTAGCGTCTACCCATTGGCCAAAATGCTGTAAGTTGGTTTTATTATAGGAAAGTTCCGTTCGTAATTTGAAGTGGTCATTGAAATACGTCTCAGGGGTGTAACAGTTACACTCCGCACGATACGAAAAGTTAAGGTAATGAATCAATCCTATTCCAAATCCTGTATTTCCAGCATTGGTTGAAAAATCATTACGCTCCCCATAATCGGATTGAAAGGCCACCGGACCAAAAATACCCCCGATTTCGTGGGAAAACCCAAATTGCGCTGCCGTACGGTGGGTTAATCCCAGCAAAAGCAATAAGGTCAAAATAAAATACTTAGACGTCCGCATACGAGTTTTTTCAATTCCCGACAAATATATAAAAACATCATTCACTTGGAAAACAAATTAAAAAAATACTTCTTTATCTACGAAAAAAAGCATAAAATGTTTTAAAATGGCTTCAAAACCACAATCTTCTTCAAGATATCTTAACGTTTAAATAAAAATTATGCGGATTTAAAAAAAATGAACCCCATATTTTTATAAAATGTATATTTGTCGAAATTATAACGAAATCGTTTTCTTAAACAAACTGATAATAGTATGTCACAAGCAATCCACAATTTCTTAGCCGAAGTTGCTAAAAGAAATGCCAATGAGCCTGAGTTCATGCAGGCCGTAAAGGAAGTGGCGGAGACCGTAATTCCTTTCATTGAACAGAATGCCAAATACCAAAACAAAATGCTCTTAGAGCGCATGGTTGAGCCCGAGCGTGTCATCATGTTCCGCGTGTGTTGGATTGATGATCAAGGAAATACACAGGTAAACCGTGGCTATCGTATTCAAATGAATTCAGCTATCGGACCCTATAAAGGAGGGATTCGTTTCCACCCTTCAGTGAACTTGAGTATTTTGAAATTCCTTGCCTTTGAACAAGTATTCAAAAACAGTTTAACCACACTTCCTATGGGGGGTGGTAAAGGAGGTTCAGATTTTGACCCAAAAGGAAAATCAGACAACGAGATTATGCGTTTTTGTCAGGCCTTTATGACAGAACTTTCGCGCCACATTGGAGCAGATACCGACGTACCTGCTGGAGATATCGGTGTTGGAGGTCGTGAAGTCGGCTATATGTTTGGTCAATATAAAAAATTACGCAACGAATTTACAGGCGTTTTAACTGGAAAAGGCATCACGTTCGGAGGTTCATTAATCCGTCCTGAAGCGACCGGTTACGGCGATGTTTATTTTGCCCAAAACATGTTGGCTACCCGCGGCGAAAGTTTTACAGGGAAAACTGTGGTGGTTTCCGGTTCAGGAAACGTAGCCCAATACGCCATCGAAAAAGCAACCCAATTAGGAGGGAAAGTAGTGACCGCTTCTGACTCTTCAGGTTATATTTATGATGCAGATGGAATTGATGCTGAGAAATTGGCGTATATCATGGAAATCAAAAATGTACGTTACGGCCGTATCAACGATTATGTTGCGAAATATCCCAATGCCACTTTCGTAGCGGGGAAGCGTCCATGGGAAGTGAAATGTGATATCGCGTTACCTTGCGCTACGCAAAATGAATTAAACGGGGATGAAGCCAAAATGTTGATTGCCAACGGTTGTATTTGCGTGGCAGAAGGAGCAAATATGCCTTCAACACCTGAAGCTATCGAGGCGTTCTTAGCCGCCAAAATCTTGTTTGCTCCTGGAAAAGCGTCGAATGCCGGTGGGGTAGCGACTTCTGGATTGGAAATGTCACAAAACTCCTTGCGTTTAAGCTGGACCCGTGAAGAAGTTGACCAACGTTTACACAAAATTATGAGTGATATTCACGAATCTTGTGTGAAATATGGTAAAGATGAAACAGGATTTGTTGACTACGTTCGTGGTGCAAATATTGCAGGTTTCGTAAAAGTAGCCGATGCGATGTTAGGGCAAGGCGTCGTCTAGTCTTTGAGAACAATACCTTATATCAAACCTTCTCTCGTTTTGAGAGGAGGTTTTTTTATGCTTTCGATATGATTTTACGTAATATTGCGTTACGATACTACTATCCTTTCGCTATGAAAAAATACGTACTGATATTCCTGTTCCTCGTTCAATGTGTTGGAGCGCAAACCAACCGCTTGTGGCAGGGGTATTTTTCGTTTAACCAATTGGGGGCTTTAACCCAGCGCGGGTCTACCGTGTATGCCGCCTCCGAGAACGCACTTTTTTTTCAAAAACCCGACGGATTCTTAGAAACCATTACGAGTGTCAATGGCTTAAAAGCAGAAAACATAACGGCCATTCATTACAGCGAGGCTTTTCAAGTACTTTTAGTGGGTAACAGCAATGGCTTATTATTGGTTATACAAGCCGATGGAACCGTAGCTTTCAAAAACGGCATCCTTACCGAAGTACCCGTGCCCGCCGGCCAAAAGCGTATCAATCATTTTTCGGAGTTCGATGGCAAGGTCTATCTTTCTACCGATTATGGGATTTCGGTCTTCAATTTGAACCAACAAGAATTCAGTGACACCTATTACATTGGGGATGGTGGGGCCCAAACACGGGTTATTCAAACTACGGTATATAACAATTCGATCTATGCTGTAATGGGGAACTTCCGTATCAAAAAAGCAGCAGTAACCAATCCGTTTTTGATCGACTTTTCCCAATGGGTCTTGCACGACAGTGGCTTTTGGTATGGTGCACAAGCGTTTCAAAATCAATCCGTTTTCTTCAATGCCGATGGAAACGTCTACCGCTGGAATGGGACGTCGTATACCTTGTTGTTTTCTGTGGGACAACCGCCCATTGATTTTCGAACCACCGCCGATTATATCGTAGTGACTACCGCTCAAAAAGTGATGGTAGTCAATGCGGCTGGCGTGGTTTTGGTTAATTACAACACGTCCAATTATACGTCTCAATCCGTCACTTTCAATGGAGCTACCGTGGCCAATGAAACGGTTTATATCGCAACTAATGAAGTAGGCTTGCTACAGTTTCCCATAAGCGCTCCTAGTAATGTCACAACACTGAAACCCGATGGTCCCGACTTAAACCAACCTTTTCGATTGAAAAAGACCGAAGATAAGTTGTTCGTTACCTACGGCCGATTCAGTTTTACCTACGATCCGTATAACCCCAATCCGCCGTTTCAACCCTACCTTTTTCCCATCAATTATTTTGACAAAGAACAAGGATGGAGCAAAATACCAACCACCGATGTGCTAAATGCCCGAAGTTTGACGAGCCTAGTGGTTAACCCTTCCAACGCTAATGAAATTTTTGTAAGTTCTTATTTCTCGGGGATTTTAAAATTGGAAGATCTGGTTCCGACCACGTTATTTAACCAAACCAACACGGGTGCGAACGGGTTGGAATCGCTACAATTAACCCCGCCCGATCCTTCCTATGTTGACATTCGTATCAATGGATTGGCCTACGATTCCCGTGGTGATTTATGGTTAACCAATGCCTATGTCGATAAGGGATTGAAAGTGTTTCGAAAAACAGGACAGTGGCAATCGTATGATTTGACCAATATTTTCACCGAACCCTTTTTTGAGCGTTACGGACAAATGGCCATTGATAAAAACAACACCAAATGGATTCCCACGTACCGGGCCAATGGGTTGGTTGCATTTAACGAAAATTACAGCAATAAATTTTTATTTGTCAAAACCGGAACCGAAGGCAACCTACCCAGTTTGGATGTGCGTTGTGTCGCCATTGACAACCGAAATCAAGTGTGGATTGGTACGGCACGGGGACTGCGAACGTTATCCTCAGCCGATGCATTTATCACTGCCGAGTCCTTGCAATCGCGTCCCATTATTATTAATGAAGTCATCAACGGTCAAACCCTAGCGCAAGAACTCTTTTTTGAGCAAGTGGTGTTGGATATTTGTGTCGATGGTGCTAATCGCAAATGGGTTTCCCTCGCCGATTCTGGGGTGTTTTTGGTGTCTCCCAACGGACAAGAAACGATTTATCAGTTTACCAAAGAAAATTCCCCTTTACCCAGCAATACGGTTAATGATATTGAAATTGACGGTACAACCGGTGAGGTCTTTTTTGCCACCGAAAAAGGATTGGTTTCTTTCAAAGCCAATGCTACCGCACCCAGCGATGATTTGGCTAGCGTATTTGTGTATCCGAATCCCGTTCGTCCTGAATATGCGGGCACGGTAAAAATTGCGGGTTTGACCGATAAAGCTGTGATCAAAATTACCGATATCGAAGGAAATTTGGTTTTTGAAACAACCGCAGCGGGGGGCACCATTGAATGGGATACGACCGCTTTTGGAAAATACCGAGTGGCCTCAGGAGTCTATATGATTTTCATTTCTGCCCAAGACGGAATTGAAACTACCGTTCGTAAGGTCATGATTATTCGATAGTCTTACCATGAAAGTTGTGTTTTCATATTGTGTAATTTTTTTCAACCTTGTTGTCATAAAAAAGGGAAAAATTAAACCATGCTCGTAAAAACCAAAGCTATCGTTTTGTCGACCTTAAAATATCAAGAGAAAAGCTTGATTGTAAAGTGCTATACCCAAAGCGACGGCCTCAAATCGTATTTTGTGCCGAATGCGTTTTCTGGAAAAAAGAGCGCCTCAAAAATGGCTTATTTTCAGCCGTTGACGCTGCTCGAAATTGAAGCCAATCACAAGAACAAAGGGACGTTGGAGCATTTTAAGGAAATTCGCTTGGCGGTGCCGTACCAGTCCATCCCGAGTCATATTGTGAAAAGCACCATCGTAATTTTTCTCTCCGAAATATTGCACCACAGCATTCGGGAGGAAGAGAAAAATAGCCAACTGTTTGCCCTACTAGAATCCGCTTTATTATGGTTGGATGCCCACGATGATATTGCCAATTTTCATTTGATTTTATTACTCGAAGTCACCAAATACCTCGGATTTTATCCAGAACAAGACAATACTACCGATCCGTTTTTTGAAATGATTGAAGGCATATTTGTGCCTTTTCAAGGAGTCAGCTGCTTGAATGCACACGAGACGGTACTTTGGCGTAAACTCATGGAACAAAAAATCGAAAATCCTGGAAAAGTGTTCACCAGCACCGAACGTGCAATTTTACTCAAAATTCTTTTGGATTTTTATGCCATCCACCTCGATGCTTTCAAAAAACCAAAGTCGTTGGAGGTACTTAGGGAGGTGTTTGCTTAGGGGGAGTCACTACTCACTACTCACTAGTTACTAATCACTAGTCACTAGTCACTAATCACTAATCACTAGTCACTAGTCACTAACTAACTATTAATCAACCTGATTTTGTTACTCTATCCGTAAGCAGCCTTAGCAACTTTGCATTTCCAGCAAACGCTATCTAAATTATTCCTAAAAATCAGTACCCTTGCATCAATTTTATCTACTTATATGCCAAATTTCATTACTTTCGCAAACTGATTTAAGAAAACCACAAAATGCGTACTAAGTTTACTGAATACAAAGGACTTGACTTGCCGCTAGTAGCCGAGGAAGTGCTGGAGTTTTGGAAAGAAAATAACGTTTTTGAACAAAGTGTTACTTCGCGCGACGGAGCTACGCCTTATGTGTTTTTTGAAGGACCGCCATCAGCCAACGGATTGCCGGGTATTCACCACGTGATGGCACGCGCAATCAAAGATATTTTTTGCCGGTATAAAACCCAAAAAGGATTCCAAGTAAAACGAAAAGCGGGCTGGGATACCCACGGCTTACCCGTTGAATTGGGCACCGAGAAAGAGTTAGGCATCACCAAAGAAGATATTGGGAAAACCATTTCGGTAACCGAATACAACGAAGCGTGTAAACGTACCGTCATGCGCTACACCGATGTGTGGAATGATTTGACTGAAAAAATGGGCTACTGGGTCGATATGAACGATCCGTATGTAACCTACAAATCCAAATACATGGAAACCGTTTGGTGGTTGTTGCAACAAATCTATAACAAAGACTTGTTGTACAAAGGGTACACCATTCAACCCTATTCTCCCAAGGCAGGAACAGGTTTATCTTCGCACGAAGTGAACCAACCTGGTACCTACCGCGATGTGACCGATACCACGATTGTGGCCCAATTTAAAGCGGTTCCCGATAGCTTACCAACCTTCTTACAAGGTTTCGGAGCTATTCATTTCTTGGCATGGACGACCACACCTTGGACGTTGCCTTCGAATACCGCATTGACAGTCGGATCCAAGATCGATTACGTGTTGGTAAAATCATTTAACCAATATACATTCGAACCCATCCAAGTGATTTTGGCCAAACCCTTGCTCGGAAAAGTATTTGGTGGAAAATATACGGCAGCCGAAAACGAAGCCGATTTTGCTAACTACAAAACGGAAGATAAGAAGATTCCGTATGCCGTGATTGCCGAAGCCAAAGGGGCGGATTTGGTAGGGATTCGCTATGAACAATTGTTACCGTATGTGTTACCGTATCAATCGCCAGAAAATGCGTTCCGCGTGATTTCGGGTGATTTCGTGACCACAGAAGATGGAACGGGTATCGTACATACGGCGCCTACCTTTGGTGCTGATGATGCCAAAGTAGCCAAAGAAGCCACGCCTGAAGTTCCACCAATGTTGGTGTTGGACGAGGCAGGGAATCCGGTGCCACTAGTTGATTTGCAAGGGCGTTTTATTCAAGGTTTGGGTGACTTGTCGGGCAAATATGTGAAGAATGAATATTATAACGATGGGGAAGCGCCCGAGAAATCGGTAGATGTGGAAATCGCCATTCGTTTAAAAGAAGAAAATAAAGCCTTTAAAGTGGAGAAATACGTACACAGTTATCCCCACTGTTGGCGCACCGATAAACCGATTCTCTATTATCCGTTAGATTCGTGGTTTATTAAAATTACAGAAGTCAAAGACCGCATGTTTGACCTGAACGACACCATCAACTGGAAGCCCAAAGCGACTGGAGAAGGACGTTTTGGGAATTGGTTGAAAAACGCCAACGACTGGAACTTGTCGCGTTCGCGTTACTGGGGTATTCCGTTGCCGATTTGGCGTACCGAAGACAAAACCGAAGAAATTTGTATCGGTTCGGTGGAACAGTTGTACAACGAAATTGAAAAAGCGGTGGCTGCTGGCGTAATGTCCGAGAATCCGTACCGCGGTTTTGAAATCGGTAATATGGACGAAGCCAATTATGATTTGGTGGACTTGCACAAAAACATCGTGGATAACATCGTATTAGTGGCGCCCTCTGGGAAAGCGATGAAACGTGAATCCGATTTGATCGACGTATGGTTTGATTCGGGTGCGATGCCCTATGCCCAATGGCACTATCCGTTTGAAAACAAAGCGTTCATAGATAATAACGAAGCTTTCCCTGCCGATTTCATTGCAGAAGGTGTCGACCAAACCCGTGGCTGGTTTTATACCCTACATGCCATTGGAACCTTGGTTTTTGATAAAATAGCGTACAAAAATGTCGTATCCAACGGCTTGGTATTGGACAAAAACGGGCAAAAAATGTCCAAGCGATTGGGCAATGCCGTAGATCCGTTTGAAACGTTGAAAGAATACGGTCCCGATGCTACGCGTTGGTACATGATTTCCAATGCGAATCCTTGGGACAACTTGAAATTTGACATCGAAGGCGTGGCTGAAGTACGTCGTAAGTTCTTTGGTACCTTGTATAACACCTATTCGTTCTTTGCGTTGTATGCCAATATCGATGGATTTACCAACCAAGAAGCCGAAGTACCGTTACACGAGCGTCCCGAAATCGATCGTTGGATTCTTTCGGAATTGCATACACTAATTCAAACGGTCGATGAAGCCTATGCCGATTACGAACCGACGAAAGCGACGCGTGCGATTTCCGATTTCGTTCAAGAAAACCTAAGTAACTGGTATGTACGTTTGTGCCGTCGTCGTTTTTGGAAAGGCGAATACGGTACCGATAAGATCGCTGCGTATCAAACCTTGTACACTTGTTTGAAAACCGTTGCTCAATTGTCGGCTCCTGTAGCTCCTTTCTTTATGGATCAGTTGTACCGCGACTTGGTCAATGCAACGGGAAGCCCCGAATTTACTAGCATTCACTTGGCAAATTTCCCTCAATTTGTTGAAAAATTTGTTGATAAATCGCTGGAGCGTAAAATGTTAAAGGCTCAAACCGTTTCTTCGTTGGTTTTATCCCTGCGTAAGAAAGAGATGATTAAAGTTCGTCAACCCCTGCAAAGAGTAATGATTCCAGTACTTGACGCCACTTTTAAAGCAGAGATTGAAGCGGTTTCTGACTTGATTAAATCAGAGGTAAATGTCAAAGAAGTGCAACTTTTGGACGATGCTTCTGGGGTTTTGGTGAAGCAAATTAAACCCAATTTTAAAGCGCTCGGCCCCCGTTTCGGTAAGGATATGGGGTTGATTTCCAAAGCAATACAGTCGTTCACCCAAGACCAAATCAACATGCTTGATGCTGAAGGGTCGTTGGTTATTGAAATTTCAGAAAAAAATTTAACTTTAACAACCGAAGACGTCGAGATTACCTCGCAAGACATTCCAGGGTGGTTGGTGGCTAATGCCAACGGGATTACAGTTGCTCTAGACATTACCTTGACCCCCGCCTTGAAAGAAGAAGGAATGGCCCGTGAGTTGGTTAACCGAATCCAAAACCTCCGCAAGGATTCAGGATTTGAGGTTACCGATAAAATCGAAGTTGTTTTGCAACGCGACGGAGAACTAGAACAAGCCATTAAAAACAATAAAGGTTATGTCTGTTCCGAAACGCTGACCCGTTCACTAACTTTTACCGATGTATTGGAAGAAGGAACCGAACTCGAATTTGATGATATAAAAACCAAAATACTAATCTCAAAATAGGAAAATTATGGTAGAAGAAAAATTGAGATATTCAGACGCTGATTTAGCAGAATTCAAGGAATTAATCTTAAAAAAGATTGAAAAAGCACAAGCCGATTTAGAGCTGATTAAAAGTGCATATATGAACGATTTAAACAACGGAACTGACGATACTTCGCCTACGTTTAAAGCGTTTGAAGAAGGAAGTGAAACCATGAGTAAAGAAGCGAATTCGCAATTGGCCATTCGTCAAGAAAAGTTTATTCGCGACCTGAAAAATGCGTTATTCCGTGTGGAAAACAAAACCTACGGTATCTGCAAAGTGACCGGTAAATTAATTTCCAAAGAACGCTTAAAAATTGTTCCGCACGCCACGATGAGTATCGAGGCCAAGAACATGCAACGCTAAGAAATTCCAATGATACAGTGAAACGCTCCGATACGGGGCGTTTTTCTTAAAAATTGAGTACTTTTGCCGCACACAATAACAAACCCGTCACATTCCTGTTTGTCATGAAACTTAGAAATGCCGCCTTACTAATTTTTCTCTTATTGGTGATCGACCAATACTCCAAGATTTACGTGAAAACCAATTTTATTTTGGGGGAACAGGTGAAGGTATTTAGTTGGTTTAAATTGTATTTTATAGAAAATGAAGGAATGGCTTGGGGTACCGTGATTCCCGGGGAGTACGGCAAATTGTTTCTAACGCTTTTCCGCATCATTGCCGTGGGAGTTATCGCCTATTGGTTATGGGATTCAGTGAAAAAACGCAAAAACAATTTCTTGATTGTTGCCATCAGTTTGATATTCGCAGGAGCCCTCGGAAATATTATTGACTCGGTATTCTATGGGGTTATTTTTGACGATAGCACCCACCGTTTGGCCACCCTTTTTACCGATCAACCTTACGGAACGCTTTTTCACGGAAAAGTTGTGGATATGTTCTATTTTCCCATAATTGAAGACTATATGTTGCCCACTTGGATTCCAATCTGGGGCGGTAAGGAAATCACCTTCTTCAATGCGATTTTTAATGTAGCCGATGTGGCCATTTCCACAGGCGTCGGAATCTTGATTGTGTTCAACAAACGCGCATTTGCCCATACTTCCGAGCCATCAAATGTAACAATCGCTCCTTGGGAAGGCGAAACTCAAGAGGAAGTCTCAACGCCAAACGAATAAACCTTTTCGGGCGTTACACAATAATCCAAACGAATATCTTCCGCCGATACATCGGTAATTTCAGAAACGGCATCAAACAGCGATAACCCTATTTTTAAAGTGTCTGGACGACATTTTGCCAAAAATCGGTCGTAAAAACCTTTGCCATACCCTAAGCGATTACCTTTGGTATCAAAAGCTAATAACGGTATAAAAACGACATCCAATTTGCTTTCGGGCACTTCAATGCCATCCACCGGCTCAGGAATGTCATACGCATTTTTGCGAAGTTGGGTATTTTCGGTGAGTAAAAAATGGGTGAGCGTCCCCAATTCAAAATCGCTTTTCGACAGCACCACTTCTTTGTCTTTTCCAAAAAGAATTTGCAAAATATACTCGGTTTGAATTTCTTTTTGGGTTTCAATTGTCATAAAAAGATGATAGTATACGTAGTCCCAAATAGGCATACGCAACAGTTGGTTGGCAATTTCCACGCTATTGAATTCGATTTCTTCTTCAACCAATTCCGCGCGTTTCGCTTTATACAAGGACCGTAATTCTTTTTTGAGCATGGGGTACATTTTCAGTTCTAGGGTAAAGGTACGGAATTGCACCGATGTCCCCCAAATCCTTCGGGATGGGTGTTAGCAAAAATAAAGCAGGCCGATCCCAAGTGAGGTAAGGCGTTAAAAATTAATTTCAGGATAATTTTCCGCGCTTGTTCTGTGTATTTTTGTAAAAAAGAATTCGATGGCGCTCTCTCCTTCTTTGGAACTTCAAGTACAAACGTTACCCGATAATCCCGGCGTGTATCAGTATTTTGACGCCGAAGGAAAACTCTTGTACGTGGGAAAGGCCAAGAATTTGAAAAAGCGGGTTTCCTCGTATTTCAATAAAGTCCACGACAATGCCAAGACCAATGTCATGGTGCGAAAGATTCACGAGATTCGCCATATAGTTGTAGCCACCGAAGCGGATGCCTTGTTGCTGGAAAATAATTTGATTAAAAAACTCCAGCCGCGCTACAACGTACTGCTTAAAGATGATAAGAGTTATCCGTGGATTTGCATTAAGCGCGAACCTTTCCCGCGGGTTTTTTCCACCCGAAAAATGATCAAAGACGGGTCGGAATACTTCGGTCCTTATACCAATTTTAAAGTGGTGCATACGATTTTGGATATGATCAAAGAATTGTATCCGTTGCGCACGTGTCAATTGGATTTAAAGCCGGCCAACATCAAAAGTGGCAAGTTTAAAGTGTGTTTAGAGTACCATATTGGCAACTGCAAAGGCCCTTGCGAAGGATTGGAATCAGAGCAACATTATCTCGACCAAGTGGCGGCCATTCGGCAAATCTTGAAAGGAAATTTTAAAGATAGTTTACGGGATTTTAGAAAGAAAATGCAAGAATATGCCGCCGAAATGCAGTTTGAAGAAGCCCAAAAGATGAAGGAGAAAATCGAAGTCTTGGAGAATTACCAAGCCCGATCGACCATCCTCAATCCCAAGATTTCCAACATCGACGTTTTCTCTATTGTATCCGATGAAAGCATGGCTTTTGTCAATTTTTTACAAATAGCCCATGGTGCCATCATTCGTTCGCATACCCTTGAACTTAAAAAGAAATTGGACGAAACTGATGAAGAACTCTTGGCCCTTGCCGTTGTTGAGTTGCGCGAGCGTTTTGGGTTGACTTCCAAAGAAATTGTCGTTCCCTTTCCTTTAGATTTTGGTGAAAATATAAAAGTGACCGTCCCGCAATTGGGCGATAAAAAACAAATTTTAGAATTGTCGCAACGCAATGCCAAATACCATCGATTGGAACAGTTGAAGCAATTGCAAATCGTCGATCCCGAGCGGCATACACAACGAATTATGGCGCAGATGCAAAAAGACCTGCGCTTGTCGGTTGAGCCGCGTCATATCGAGTGTTTTGACAACTCCAATATTCAAGGGACCAATCCCGTTTCGGCTTGTGTAGTCTTTAAAGACGGTAAACCGAGTAAAAAAGATTACCGCCATTTTAATGTGAAAACTGTGGAAGGCCCCAACGATTTTGCCACCATGGAAGAAGTGGTGTACCGTCGGTATAAACGCTTGTTGGACGAAAACGAACCCTTGCCGCAATTGATCATTATTGACGGAGGCAAAGGGCAATTATCGTCGGCATTGAAAAGTTTGGAAGCCTTGAATTTACGCGGAAAAATTGCCATCATTGGCATTGCAAAACGCTTGGAGGAATTGTTTTATCCCGGCGATTCTATGCCCTTGTATTTGGATAAAAAATCGGAAACCCTAAAAGTCATTCAGCAGCTGCGCAACGAAGCCCACCGTTTTGGAATTACTTTTCACCGCGATAAACGAAGTAAGTCGGCATTACAATCGAGCATGGAAACCATTCCAGGCATCGGAGAAAAGACGATGCAAACGTTACTAAAATATTTTAAAAGTGTTAAAAGATTGAAATTGGCGTCTGAAAGTGAAATTTCGGAGGTTGTAGGGCCATCGAAAGCAAAAAAAATTTACGAATTTTACCAAACCAATACCAATAAAGACCATCTTGAAACCAATACGTAAACGCCTACTCGAAGTTTTTCCTTTTTATTCCACCCTGTGGGTATTCGGGATGTTGTGCTTCGGTGTAACTTGGGGGTACAGCCAAGAGGAAACCCCGCGTCCCAAAGTGGGGGTAGTTTTGAGCGGTGGAGGTGCCAAAGGGTTTGCGCATATTGGAGTTTTGAAGGTATTGGAAGATGCAGGTGTGAAAATAGACTACATCGGCGGTACCAGTATGGGCGCTGTAGTAGGGGGATTATACGCTTCGGGATACAGTGCGCGCCAAATTGATTCCATTTTTTATAACACCAATTTTGATGAGTTATTAAGCGATTATATTCCCCGAGAATCCAAAAGTTTTTATGAAAAGCATAACGACGAATTGTATGCTTTGACGCTACCTTTTGATAAATTGACCATTGGTATTCCGATTGCGTTATCGCGTGGACTATATAATTATAATTTGTTGAATAAGTTACTGCATAATGTGCGTTATGTGCGAAAATTTGATCAGCTTCCTATTCCTTTTGTGTGCGTGGCCACCAATATTGAAACAGGCGAGGAAGTCATGTTGCGCGAAGGTTATCTTCCCGAGGCTATCCTAGCGAGTTCGGCATTTCCTAGTTTATTTTCTCCCGTTGAAATCAATGGCAAATTGTTGATTGATGGCGGAGTCACCAATAATTACCCGGTGGAAGAAATTCGTCGAATGGGCGCCGATATCATCATTGGTGTAGATGTGCAAGATGACTTACAAACCCGCGAAAAGCTCTCGGAAGCGACTCGAATTTTGGTACAAATTTCCAATTTGGAAATGATTCAAAGCATGAAAAGAAAACAGTTGCTGACCGACATTTACATCAAACCCGATATTAAAAATTATTCGGTGATTTCTTTTGACAAGGGTCGAGAAATTATAGCCAAAGGAGAAGAAGCAGCTCGAGAATCGTGGGAAAAATTTAAAAAATTAACGAACCGAAACTATCAGTTGATTGAAAAACCGTTACAAAAAGATAGTTTGCAAATTGACCGCATTGCCATCAATACATTAAATAATTATACCCGAGCTTTTGTAATCGGGAAATTGGGATTCAAACAAGGTTCGAAAATCAGTTATGACGATTTAAAAAATGGGATTAATAAACTGACATCAACTGGGAACTTTAGTGCTATTTTGTATCAAATTAATCCGTTTAATCAGGGTGAAGAATTGGAACTTCGTTTGACAGAAAGCAAAAACAAAACTTTTGTTCGGTTTGGCCTCCATTACGACGGTTTGTATAAAAGTGCGGCTTTGGTTAATTTGACGCAAAAGAAAATCCTCTTCCGTAATGATGTCTTGTCGTTGGATGTTGGGCTGGGCGATAATTTCCGGTATAATTTAGATTACTATATCGACAATGGATTTTATTTCAGTTTTGGGTTGAAATCTCGTTTCAATCAATTCAATCGAAATGTATCGACCGACTTCAACAACGGAGCCTTTTTTGATCAAGCAGGCATCAATGCAATCAATGTGGATTATTCCGATTTTTCACACCAAGCCTATCTTCAAACGGTTTTTGCGCAGAAGTTCTTAATCGGAGGTGGAATCGAATTAAAGCATTTAGAAATTAAATCCAAAACGCTTGAAAATCAAAATCAAATCTTTGAAGACAGCAACTATTTCAGTGTTTTCGGCTATTTAAAATACGATTCGCTGGACAACAAATACTTTCCCAAGAAAGGGTGGTTTTTTAACGGAGAGCTCAATTCGTACCTCTATTCCTCCGACTATGCCAACAATTTTGAGCGGTTTACCATCATCAAAGGGGAAGCAGGTATCACGCGAACGTTTTATAAAATTTTCAACCTGCGCTTACAGTCCGAAGCGGGCATCAATATCGGTGATAACGGCTCGCATTATTTGGACTTTGTTTTAGGCGGGTATGGCTATCAAACCATCAACAACTTTAGGCATTTTTACGGGTACGACTTTGTGGGTTCTGCTGCCGATAGTTACATTAGAGTGTTAGCCACTGTAGATGTTGAATTCTACAAAAAGAATCACATTAATTTTTCGGCCAATTATGCCAACCTAGAAAATAAGCTGTTTAAAACGGGCAATTGGTTGCAAACGCCCATGATGTCAGGGTATGCTGTGGGATATGGTTTGGAGACAGTTATCGGGCCTATTGAGGCCAAATACTCTTGGTCGCCTGAACTCCCGAAAGGCTTTTTATGGTTTAGTGCCGGATTTTGGTTTTAAGCCAACCGTTTCCTTTGTTTGTTTTTTCGACAAATACGTTATATTTGGAAGCTATAACATAACCAAAAACAAAATTATATGTCAATTTGGAGAGTAAAACCTGTTTCAGCCTTTGAAGCAGATATGAAAAAAGGCGGACTCAACCGCGTATTAACCCGTTGGGGACTTACCTCGCTGGGAATTGGGGCAATTATCGGGGGAGGTATTTTTACGCTAACCGGAATTGCAGCTCATGATTATGCAGGTCCCGCTTTAGCTTTATCATTTGTAATCGCTGGAATTGGCTGTTTATTTGCCTCTTTGTGTTATGCAGAGTTTGCCTCTGTATTGCCCGTTGAAGGTTCGGCCTATGCTTATGCCTACGGTACCATTGGAGAGGTTTTCGCTTGGTTTATTGGGTGGAATCTAATCCTGGAATACATGATGGGTGCGACTACAGTAGCGGTAGCCTGGAGTGGATATTTCACTAAATTATTGGGTTTATTTCACCTCAAACTCCCACTTTCATTACTTTCCGACAAAGCTACAGCTATGGAAAAACTCAACCATGCCAAAGCTGTTGATGCGGTAAAGGACTATTTAGCGACGCATGCAACAGCAACCTTTGATCAGATCAAAGAACACTTTGCAAATGCTGATTTTGCTAGTTCTTTTAAAAGTTTGACCACCCTCAAAGATTTTCAAAATTTTGCTACCGGAGAAGGAGTTACGCAATTTGCCGAGCATTACTCTTCAATAGATTTATCGGGGATTGTATTCAATTTACCTGCGTTTTTAATCACCTGGGTCATCACCGCTATTTTGATAAAAGGAATCAAAGAAGCCGCAAAAACGAATAATATCATTGTGATTATTAAAATTGCGGTGGTGCTTTTCGTAATTATTGCCGGTGCCTTTTTCATTGATACCGACAATTGGGTACCTTTCATTCCTGCCGAAACCAAAACAATAGTAGATGGGGTAGAAAAAATTAATTTTGGATTTGGGGGCGTTTTAACAGCCGCGACCATTGTCTTTTTTGCGTATATCGGATTTGATGCCGTATCAACCCAAGCAGGAGAAGCCATTAATCCGAAAAAGGATGTGCCTTTTGCCATTGTCGCTTCGTTGGTGATATGTACCATTTTATATATTTTGGTTTCCTTGGTGCTCACCGGAATGGTTCGTTTTGATCAATTGGATAAAGCTGCTCCCGTAGCCTCTGCCTTCAGTGGTGTTGGTTTGACATGGGCTACGTTTTTAATCACCATTGCCGCCACCGCGGGATTAATGTCGGTGATGTTGGTGATGATGTTAGGACAAACTCGAATTTTCTTAGGTATGTCCAAAGACGGATTACTCCCCGGTTTCTTCAAAGATTTACATCCCAAATACCTTACACCGCACAAGAGTACGTTGTTGGTAGGATTAATTATTTCTATTGTGGCCGCGTTAACCCCCATTGAAAAAGTGTCTGAAATGTGTTCCATGGGTACCCTTTTGGCTTTTGCTATGGTATGTATGGCTGTGATGGTGTTGCGCGTGAAAAAACCAGAACTAGAGCGTCCATACAAAACACCAGCCGTATACGTGGTAGGAACTCTTGGAGTAGGGTTTAACTTGTTCTTGATGACCCAAGTCCGCACCGAAACTTGGTATACCTTTATTATTTGGGGCACCCTAGGGATTTTGGTTTATCTATTGTACAGCAAACGACATTCCAACCTAGAAAAAGAATAAATTGAAAGCCACAGTATTGTGGCTTTTTATTTTTTACGATATTTGTTCATATGAATGGTTGGAATGGTTTACGGTCCTATCTCAAATTCCTCATCAAGAGAAATCCTGAGTGAGTAGGTTGCTAATATGCTTTGTTTTCAACCCTTTCGGGGTTATTGTTAACCAAAAACATTTCAATTATGCCTATTTATCACAAATTAGGAGATACTCCCCACAAGCGACACATTCAGTTTCGCAAACCCAACGGCGACTTGTATTATGAGCAACTTTTTGGCACCATCGGTTTTGATGGCATGTATTCCAATTTGTACCATATACATCGTCCGACACAAGTCAAAGAAATTCGCAGGCAATACAGTGTTGCCCCCAAAATCGCGAAAGCCAATAACATTCAATCCTATCGATTGCGCGGATTTGAAGTAACGCCAGAGGATGATTTCTTGGAAAGCCGCAAAATTGTCTTGACCAACAGCGATTGTCATATCGTGTTGGCCGCACCCCGTCAATCGATGACGACCTATTTTTACAAAAACACCGATTCTGACGAAGTAATCTTTATCCATAAAGGTTCGGGAAAACTTCGCACGATGATGGGGATTTTGGACTTCAAATACGGAGATTATTTGGTCATCCCCAGAGGGATGATTTATCAAATGGATTTTGACACAAACGACAATCGATTGTTTATTGTCGAGTCCCACCGTCCCGTGTATACCCCAAAGCAATACCGAAATTGGTTTGGTCAGTTGCTCGAACACGCGCCGTTTTGTGAGCGCGATATTCGACGACCGTATGCGCTAGAAACCCATGATGAAAAAGGTGATTTTTTGATGAAAATCAAGAAAAAAGATGAGATTTTTGAATTGATTTACGCTACTCATCCCTTTGATGTAGTGGGCTATGACGGGTTTAATTATCCGTATGCGTTTTCGATTCATGATTTTGAACCCATAACGGGACGGATTCACATGCCTCCACCGGTGCACCAAACGTTTGAAACCGATGCTTTTGTTATCTGTTCGTTTGTGCCGCGTTTGTATGATTACCATCCCGAGTCCATTCCTGCGCCTTACAATCACAGCAATATCGATGCCGATGAGGTGTTGTATTATGTCGATGGCGATTTTATGAGTCGCAATGATGTCGAAGCGGGACATATTTCGTTGCATCCTGCTGGGATCCCTCACGGACCCCATCCAGGGGCTGTCGAGCGCAGTATCGGGAAAAAGGAAACGCTTGAATTGGCGGTTATGGTCGATACGTTCAAACCGTTGATGGTTACCGAAGAAGCTATGCGTATTGCCGACGATAAGTACTATCAATCTTGGCTTGAGTAATACCATGCAAAATTATAGACTGCCAGCCGATCCGTTAGTCCTCATCCTGGGAGTAATCAGTTTGTTTATTCTTTTTTTTGTGTGCTGCTGCGGATTTTTAATTCCATTTTCTTTGGGATTAGCCATTCTTGGATGGGTGCTTGCCGGAAAAAGTTTACGCCTGTATGACGCGGATCCCCAGCAGTATTCTGAAGGCAGTCGATCTATCGTTTCTATGGGAAAAATTTTGTGCATGATTAGCGCCATTATCAACGGGATACTTGCGCTTTTGATTACTGTCTTTTTTCTCTTTTTGGATTATGACATCATTGAAAAATTTTCAAACCAAAACCTATTACAACAAACAAAACAAATCACAACACGCGCGAAGGATTCAGTAGTTCACGATTCGGTGTATGACGATGCATTATTTAAACGCTCCTCGACCGATACTGTAGCAACACCCGCTCCAAAAACGCGTCCTTAACTTTTAATTTTTATGGCAAAAGAAATAAAATCCGTGGAATACGGACTGGAAAAAATCTTTCAAGGCGCCCAAGACTTTTTACCCTTGTTAGGAACAGATTACGTTGAATTTTACGTGGGAAATGCAAAACAATCCGCCCATTTTTATAAAACAGCCTTTGGGTTTCAGTCGTTGGCCTATAAAGGGTTAGAAACAGGCTCTCGCGATGCTGTGAGTTATGTATTGCAGCAAGGCAAAATCCGATTGGTCTTGACAACCCCGTTGAATAGTGATTCTCCCATTAACGACCACTTGCGCAAACACGGTGACGGTGTTAAAGTTGTCGCTTTATGGGTCGAAGATGCCCGCTCTGCATGGGAGGAAACCACCAAACGTGGGGCACGTTCGTTTATGGAACCTACCGTTGAAAAGGACGCTCATGGTGAGGTTATTCGTTCAGGAATTTATACCTATGGCGAAACCGTGCACGTTTTTGTGGAGCGTAAAAACTATTCTGGAACCTTCCTGCCCGGGTTTATGGATTGGAAATCCGATTATAATCCAGCCCCGCTTGGGTTAAAATACATCGACCACATGGTAGGAAATGTAGGCTGGGGCGAAATGAACCAATGGGTAAAATGGTATGAAGACGTGATGGGATTTGAAAACTTCTTGTCCTTTGATGATTCGCAAATTCATACCGAATACTCCGCCTTGATGAGTAAAGTGATGTCCAATGGCAACGGACGCATTAAGTTCCCAATCAACGAGCCCGCCGAAGGGAAAAAGAAATCCCAAATTGAAGAATACTTAGATTTTTACGAAGGTCCTGGTGTGCAACACATTGCTGTCGCTACCGATGATATCATTCAAACCGTGGCCGGCTTGCGCGCGCGCGGGGTCGAATTTTTACCGCCACCACCACAAGCGTACTACGATGAGATTCCGGCGCGTTTGGGCAAACATATGGAGGTGATGAAAGAAGACATCAAAGCCTTACAAGCCTTATCCATTTTGGTCGATGCTGATGAAGAAGGGTATTTGTTGCAAATTTTCACCAAACCTGTAGAAGATCGTCCTACCTTGTTCTTTGAAATCATTCAACGTATGGGGGCGAAAGGATTTGGTGCGGGTAATTTTAAAGCGCTCTTTGAATCCATTGAACGGGAACAAGCATTGCGAGGCACATTGTAAAAACCTCAAAATACTGAATAATTGTTAAAATACAACGTTGTAGTATGGTTGTTTCTAATAATTATTTGTTAAAGTAGACATTCTGTTGTTGATAATTCAAAAATAGGCAGTACTTTTGACCTCAGAAAACAAGAAAGGTGTAATACTCCTTTTGAAAGTAATTACGTTTTTCATAATTTATAGTTTTTTGGTTGGTTAATAGCATAAAAACCCGGTCACTTTTGGCTGGGTTTTTTTGTTTTTTTACATTTGGAACAGTAATTGTATGCGGTAAATAAAATACAGACCATTATGAAAAATCTTGTTTTGCTCAGTCTTTTATTTTTTACCGTATCCTTTGATATGGAGCGCCCTTCGGCTTTTGATGTGGGCGAATGGTTCAAATTTCGTATCCACTACGGTTTAGTTACAGCAGGTTACGCTACATTGGAAGTTAAAGAATCCACGCGTAACAATAAAAAAGTTTTTCATGCTGTCGGCAAAGGATATACTACGGGTATGTCCCGGTGGTTTTTTAAAGTCGACGACAATTACGAATCGTATTTTGATAAAAACACAGGGAAACCCTATCAATTTGTACGTAAAATTGACGAAGGTGGGTATACCAAAAATCAGGAAGGGTTTTTCAATCAAGACAAAAATACAGTGTTGGTCAAAGATTATAAGAACAACACCAATGCAGTTTTTGAAACTCCCGAGCAAGTGCAAGATATTGTCTCTACCTTTTATTACCTTCGCAACCATCCGAATGTTGACAAACTAAAGGTGGGGGAATCCATCAATGTGGATATGTTTTTTGACAACGAAACCACAAAGTTTCGGTTAAAATTTATAGGTCGTGAGGATTTAGACACTAAATTTGGCACCGTTCCTTGTATGATTTTCCGACCTTTGGTGCAAACAGGTCGCGTTTTTAAGGAACAAGAAAGTTTAACGGTTTGGATTTCGGCGGATGATAACAAATTGCCAATTCGAATCAAAGCCAGTTTGATGGTTGGCTCCTTAAAAGCAGATTTGGATGCGTTTAAGGGATTGGCCAACCCTTTTGAAATTAAAGTAAAAAAATGAGTAGCGAACAAACCTCTACCTTGATTGAAGCCTTGGATGAAAAATTCCAAAAGATTAATCAAAACACCGATACCCATCTGGAGGGCCTTTTGTGGGCCAAACCCATCACGTATTGGGATTATATTCAAACCGATGCGCTTTTGAATTTGCAGATTCAACGCACCACACTCCCCGACGAAATGGTATTTATCATGTACCATCAAGTCAACGAGTTACTGTTTAAAATGGTGTTATGGGAAATCGATCAAGTATGCCATGCGCAAACGTTGACCACCGATTTTTTTACCGAAAAATTACGCCGCATCAGTCGTTATTTTGATATGTTAACGACCTCTTTTGACATCATGGGCGAAGGCATGGAAGTGGCGCAATACATGAAGTTTCGCAATACCTTGACACCTGCCAGTGGTTTTCAAAGTGCGCAGTACCGCAAAATTGAGTTCGCCTCCACCGATTTGATCAATTTAATCGACTACCGTTTTCGAGCTACCATCGACCGAAATACGCCTTACCGTCACGCTTTAGAACATTTGTATTGGCAAGCTGCAGGAAAAGATCATCGAACGGGAACAAAAAACTATTTGATTCAAGCGTTTGAACAAAAATATGATGCCGAGTTTCTTCGGTTTATGGAGGAATATAACACCATCAACTTGTGGCAAAAGTTTTCACAACTTCCTGAATCTGATCGTCAAAATCCCGAACTCATTGCCGCTATGCGTCATTATGACCGTACCGTCAACATCACTTGGGTGATGGGGCATTACAATGCAGCCCGCAAATACATTGAAAGCGGACAAGGTAATGGCGAAGCGACAGGGGGTAGCGATTGGAAAAAATACATGCATCCTAAATACCAACGTCGTATTTTCTTCCCTGAATTGTGGAGTGAAACCGAATTAAAACATTGGGGAGAGGATTGCGAATGAGAAGGGCATCGCTAAAAATACTAGGCCTTTTTGGACTCTTTTGGCTTTTGTTTTCCTGTTCACAAAAAGCAGAAGAATACGTTATTGAACCTATGGAGCCTCGGAAACCTATGGTCGATTTCGGATTCAATTTTGACGATTTTAACGTGCATTTCGATACCATTCGCAGTCAAGATACTTTTGAGCGAATTTTAAAAAAACAAAATCTCAACGGACGCAAACCGGCTGAAATTATCGCCAAGGTCAAGGATTCTTTTCCCACCTCTGTGCGGTTTATGAAGCCCTACATTTGTTTGCGCTCCAAAGACAAATACCACAAACTACAGTACTTGATTTACCAGCCCAACAAAATCGATTACTATTTGGTCGATTTAACCGATTCCATCGTTGGCTATAAAAAATCGCGTCCGCTTACGTTCAAAGTTCGAACGATTGCTGGAAAATTAGACGGCTCGCTTTCTACCACGTTGCGCGGAATGAAGGTCGACCCTTCGTTATCCAACAAATTGCTAAAAGTGTATGCGTGGTCGATTGACTTTTTTAAATTGAAAAAAGGCGACCGATTTGCCGTTAGTTTTACTGAGCGTTATATTAACGATACCATTTACGATGGAGTCGATAGTTTGCGCTGTGCTTTTTTTGAATACAAAGGCGACAAAATCTATGCTTTCCCTTTTCAACAAGAGCGCAAGGGACGTACCGATTATTACGATGAAAACGGAAAAGCACTCAAAAATTTCTTCCTCAAAGCGCCCCTGAAGTACATCCATATCACTTCGCGTTTTTCCAAAAGTAGGTTCCACCCCGTTCAATTGCGTTGGAAAGCGCACAACGGTACCGATTACGCAGCTCCCACAGGCACACCGATTATGACGACCGCTTCGGGAGTTGTGGAGCAAGCGGGGTACACCGCTGGAAATGGGAATTTTGTCAAAGTCAAACACGACCGAACCTTTGCTACGCAATACCTTCACATGTCGCGCATCTTGGTACGACGGGGTCAACGGGTGAAGCAAGGGGATGTGATTGGAAAAGTGGGAAGTACGGGCTTAGCTACGGGGCCGCACGTATGTTATCGTTTTTGGAAAAATGGGGTACAGGTCGATCCACTTCGCATACAACTGCCCAATGCGCAACCTATGGAAGGAAGAAATTTGCCTCGATTTAAGGAACAAATGCGTCCGTTGAAGCGCGAATTGGATAGTGTGGCCCAAGTGGTTTTCAAAGGGCGTTAATTTTTTTCCAACGAAAACGATTTCTTAACAGTGTCGTTCCCTTTTTTGAAAGACTTTAACGATTTTTCCCCTATTATTTTAGTTAATTTTGTCGGGCAAAAAATCTCTTATGGCATTACAAGCAATTAATCCAACTCGTACCGCTGCCTGGGCAAAGTTACAAGCGCATTACGACTTCATGCAACAGCAATCGATCAAAACGTTGTTTGCAGAACAACCCGATCGTGCGCACACGTTTCATATTCAATGGGAAGACTTTTTAGTCGATTATTCCAAAAATGCAATTACCCGTGAAACTCTTCAGTATTTGTTGGAGCTCGCTGATGAGGTGCACCTTAAAGAAGCCATTGCTGCTTATTTTGAAGGGGATTTAATCAATCAAACCGAGCAACGAGCGGTATTGCACACGGCATTGCGCAATCCAGCATCGGCTTCGGTTCGGGTCGATGGACAAAATGTAATGCCCGAAATTTATGCTGTCAAACAGCGGATCAGAACATTTGTCGACGCGATTATTTCAGGAACGCACAAAGGCTATACGGGAAAAGCCATTACCGATGTGGTCAATATTGGTATTGGAGGCTCTGATTTGGGTCCAGCCATGGTAGTAGAAGCCTTACAGTTTTACAAAAACCACTTGAACGTTCATTTCGTATCCAATGTAGATGGTGATCATGTGCAGGAAGTTTTGAAGAAAGTCAATCCCGAAACGACCTTGTTTGTCATTGTTTCCAAAACGTTTACCACACAAGAAACCCTTACCAATTCGGAAACTATTCGCCATTGGTTTTTACAATCGGCTCAGCCTGCCGACGTAGCGCGCCATTTTGTGGCGGTGTCGACCAATATTCAAAGGGTAACTGCTTTTGGCATCCATCCGGAGAATATTTTCCCGATGTGGGATTGGGTTGGAGGTCGTTTTTCGTTGTGGAGTGCGGTCGGACTTTCTATTGCCTTGGCCGTGGGATATGAGCATTTTGATCAACTCTTATCGGGGGCGCATGCCATGGATGAGCATTTTAGAACGACTCCATTCGATCAAAATATTCCGGTTATGCTCGCTTTGTTAAGCATTTGGTACAATAATTTTTACGGTGCCGAAAGTGAAGCCTTGATTCCGTATACCCAGTATTTACAGAAGTTAGCGCCCTATTTGCAACAAGGGATTATGGAAAGTAACGGAAAAAGTATTGGCCGCGATGGCAATCCCGTTAACTACCAAACTGGAACGATTATTTGGGGGGAACCCGGAACGAATTCGCAACACGCCTTTTTTCAATTGATTCACCAAGGCACCAAGTTGATTCCCACGGATTTTATAGGTTTTGTCAAAGCGTTGTACGGGGATCAAAACCATCACGATAAATTAATGTCCAACTTTTTTGCCCAAACCGAAGCGTTGCTCAATGGAAAAACCGAGGAACAAGTTTTGGCTGAATTTGAGCAACAAGGAATTTCGGGTGATAAAGCCGCCTTTTTGAAACCGTTTAAAGTGTTTTCAGGGGACCGCCCAACCAATACCCTTCTTATTCAGCAACTAACCCCTGCCTCTTTAGGAAAATTGATCGCATTGTATGAGCATAAAATTTTTGTTCAAGGAGTAATTTGGAATATTTTCAGTTATGATCAATGGGGGGTAGAACTCGGGAAACAGTTAGCCAATTCTATCTTGGAAGAAATCGAATCGCAACAGGTAAAAACCCATGACAGTTCAACGACCTTCTTGCTGGAACATTTCTTAAAGAACCGCTAAAAGAAGTATAATTTCATGATAAATAACCGTATTCTCGTGGGAGGGTGCGGTTTTTTTATGGTTTTTACCTATTTTTGTTATCCACTAAAATTAAAATATATGTTGTACGAATTTATACAAAAGTTCCACTCTGGGTGGGCTTATATTGTCTTGGCCTTGTTGGTTTTCACTGCGATTAATGCCGTAATGGGCCTTAGTTCTGGAAGAGATTTTTCAGCGCGCGACCGTAAAATCGGGTTATTTACCTTGATTGCTTCACACGTGCAATTGTTGGTTGGGTTGGTGTTGTATTTTATATCACCCTTTGGTAAAGCGTTGTTGGGCGATATGTCCAATGCAGAAGCGCGTTTAACGTCTTTAGAGCATCCGTTGACCAATATTATTGCGATTGTGTTGATTACTGTAGGCTGGTCAACCCATAAAAAAGCCACGGAATCGGGCGTTAAGTTTAAAAAATTCGCCATTTTCTATACCTTGGGATTGGTGTTGATTTTATCGCGTATTCCTTGGAAACTTTGGTTGTAAGTCAACCGTTTAGTATGTAATTGATGTCAAGATCTTAAGCTATAGACGTCTTGAATCGCCCAAAAACAAGTCCAATGCGAACAAAATCAATACTTATTTACGGTATCACCCTCGGCATCGGTCTTTTCTTTAGTAGCACTTTTTTCGCTCAAAATACGGTGAATCCCGAATTAAAAAAGCAAAAAAATGATACGGTCAAGAAAGAAAAGGCACCAACGGATGTACTTGTAGCCGATACTTTACCAGTAGTTAATGGAAAGTTTAAGCTTTTCAAAAAGAAAGCTCATGCTTCCTATTATTCCGATCGATTTCATGGTCGAAGAACGGCTAGTGGCAAGCGTTATGATCGAAACAAACTTACGGCGGCGCACAAAAAATTGCCTTTAGGAACCTTGGTTCGTGTTACCAATGAAGCCAATGGTAAAACGGTTATCGTTGAAATTACCGATCGTGGTCCGTTTGCTCGTGGTCGTGAAATCGATTTGTCTAAACGCGCGTTCTTCTTGATTTCGGGATCCCGCAATTCAGGTTCAGCTACCGTTACACTCGAAGTGATAGAAGTGGAGAAAAAATCACCATAAACCAAAGGGATGCTGCGATAAATAGGCGTTGTAATAGCGTGTATCGTGCGTCACTTCTTCACCGAGCCAATCGGGTTTTGGGTACGTTTCGTCTTCCGATTGCAGTTCAATTTCAGCAAGAATCAGTCCGGCATTTTCACCTTCAAAAACATCCACCTCAATGATATGTTGCCCCGATACCACTTCGTATCGGGTTTTTTGTATCGTTCCTTTTTCACAAAGGGGCAAGAGCATTTGTGCTTCGGCTACCGTAATCTCCTTTTCCCATTCCAACCGACTTGCTCCCGAGGCATTGCTTTTCCCTTTGATGGTTAAAAACCCTTGATTCCCTTTGATTCGAATGCGCACGGTACGTTCGGGAACCGAGGATAGGTAGCCTTGGGCTATGGGTATAGCCGCGCGACTTTCCGCTTTGAATTGTTCGTTTCGCACTAAGAATTTACGTTCAATTTCGATCATCGACTGAAGTTTTTCCTCAAAAATAGGAATTAAACCTTGTTGTTGAGTGAATTGATTTTGAGAAATTCTAGTAAATTTGAGACATGTCGGATTCCCTTAAATTACGGAAGATTATTCACATCGACATGGATGCGTTTTATGCGTCGGTGGAGCAATTGGATTTCCCAGAGTTAAAGGGTAAACCCATTGCCGTGGGCGGAAGTGAAGTGCGCGGGGTAGTTTCGGCGGCCAGTTATGAAGCCCGTAAGTTTGGCGTACGCAGTGCCATGAGTGGCGTTCAGGCCAAACGCTTGTGTCCCGATTTAATTTTTGTTCCTCCGCGGTTTGATCGCTATTCGGAGATTTCCAAACGGATACGGGCGATTTTTAAAGCGTATACGGATTTGGTGGAACCCTTATCGCTAGACGAAGCCTATTTGGATGTGACGGTAAATAAAAAAGGGAATCCGAGTGCCACCTTAATCGCGCAGGAGATTCGGCAGCGCATTTTTGATGAAATCGGTTTGACCGCTTCGGCAGGGATTTCCAACACGAAATTTGTTGCCAAAGTTGCCAGCGATTACAACAAACCCAACGGTCAAAAAACGGTGCCGCCGGATGAAGTGGAAGCCTTTTTGGAGGTTTTGGATATCAAAAAGTTTTATGGCATTGGCAAAGTAACCGCCGAAAAAATGTACCATCATGGGATTTTTACCGGGGCCGATTTAAAAGCGCGCTCGCGGGAGTACTTAGAGGAGCATTTTGGCAAGAGCGGAGGCTTTTATTACAACATTGTGCGGGGCATTCATTACAGTGAGGTCAAACCCAATCGGGTGTCGAAGTCGGTAGCGGCCGAGCATACGTTTGAAGAGAACTTGACTTCGGAGTTGTTTATGGAAGAAAGGCTCGCGCATATTGCTGAAACCTTGGAACGGCGCTTGAAAAAGTACAATATTTCGGGCAAAACGGTGACGTTAAAAATCAAGTACAGCGATTTCACGACCCAAACCCGCAGTAAGACCTTGCCGTATAACATCAGTGACAAGGGCTTGTTATTGGAAACAGCCAAAGAATTGTTGTACCAAGAACGCCTGAAAGAATCGGTGCGGTTGTTGGGCATTTCGTTGAGTAATTTGAATACCGAAGTCAAAAAAACGGTGGTGGTGCAGTTGAAGTTTGCGTTTTGAGAGGGGGTACAAATCCGCGCTATCGGGGCACCTGCAATAAACTACGATGTAAATATTACTATAATTCAAAAAGAAGATGGGAATTTTGATTTTAGTATTATCGGATTACGAGATGGGTTTCCTGCTTATGAATTTTTTATAACCAATGAGGCTACAGGTAATTCATATTTAATATATGGAAGTAATCCAACTTCAACTGGTAATACCCCGCTCCGCAAAGTGTTCATTTGATGCACGATGCTCCGCAACAGTCTCCCGACTTTGCGGAATAAATAAAAACATAACCACCTTCGGGTGGTTTTGTGTTATAAAATTCTATATTTCTAATTACACTTTAGTTGATAAATAGCTGAAACCCTAGCCCTGGTGGCAGTGGAAAGCCCGGAAGGGGAATGCGTTGGTTTTTACCGCCAAGCGAGAGCGACCCAAGAAGCTTGCGCGCGGCGTAGTAAAAACACGCAGGCCGCTGAGGACATGCAACGAACAACAGGAAATAGCTCCAAAACAATATATTCAGGTTTGCGGTTCACGGCACTTTTATAAACCAAAAAACCACCCCGAAGGATGGTTTTCTTATTATGGTATAATGCTGGCTTAGTCTCGGCTGCTTATTTTGGATAGCAATCGCAAGAACTCGATATACAACCAAACTAGGGTTACCATCAAGCCCATCGCGCCAAACCATTCCATATACTTGGGCATGCGGTTGGAGATGCCTTTTTCAATTTGATCAAAGTCCAAAAACAAGTTTAACGCCGCAATGACAATCACAAAAACGCTAATGCCAATACTCATTAAGCTGTGGCCATGATGAACGGGTTGGAAGTTGGTAAATAGCGAAATCAACCAAGAGATCAAATAATAGGCAGCAATAGCCAACGTAGCGGCCACGACCACCGAACGAAACTTCTCGGTGACTTTCACCACTTGGTATTTATATAAGGCCAAACAAATGAAAAACGTTATAAATGTGGCACCCACGGCTTGAATAACAATTCCTGGGTAGGCAGCTTCAAAATAAGCCGATACGCCCCCGATGAACAATCCTTCAAAAACCGCATATCCTGGCGCTAAAAAGGGCGACCAAGCAGGTTTAAACGACGCGACCAATACAGCAATTAAGCCCACAATTGCCCCGCCAAACACGAGAATTAACGGGTTGTACCCCGCATTAATCATCATCCATGTGATGACGGCACCGCCCACGAGCAATACCAACAAAAGGAACGATTTGTTGATGGTTCCGTTTAGGGTCATCGTTTGGTTGTAATCAATAAGTACCGCATCGTGTACGGTTTCACTTTCCTTGTAGGATTTGGTGTTGAAAAAAGGATTTCTAGATTCCATAGTACTGTAGTTTATGTCTCAAAGATAATTTGATTTTTTGGAACGAAAAAAGGATTATCAAAATTCTAACAGGTTGATAATCCTTTTTACGATGTATACTTCGTTGCGTTTATTCGATTTCAGAGATACGCAAGGTGTTGACCATTCCGCGTTCTACTACGGGCATCGCAGCAAGGTTAATCAAGATGTCACCTTTTTTAACAAACCCACGGTCTTTGGCCATTTGGTTAATGTCGTCAACGGTATCGTCGGTGGTGACAAACTTGTCGTAATAAAACGCATTAACACCCCATAACAAGTTCAATTGCGTTAGAATATACTTATTGGACGTGTACACGAGAATGTGTGCTGAGGGGCGCCATGCCGAAATTTGAAAAGCCGTATATCCGCTGTTGGTAAGCGTTGAAATCGCTTTGGCTTTGATGTCGTTGGCCATCGTAGCGGCGTGGTAGCAAATGGATTTGGTGATGAATCGTTTGGTACGCACGTGCGGTGGGTTTTGGGGAACTTGAATCAAAGGAGAATCTTCGACAGCCTCAATGATTTGGGTCATTTTTTCAATTACTTGCACAGGATAGTTTCCTACCGAGGTTTCGCCCGAAAGCATTACCGCATCGGCGCCATCCATAACCGAGTTGGCCACGTCGTTGACTTCAGCACGGGTGGGAGTCAAGCTGGTAATCATGGTTTCCATCATTTGGGTCGCTACGATTACAGGGATACGGGCTGTTTTGGCGCGGTGGATTAATTTTTTCTGAATTAAAGGCACTTCGTGTGCTGGAATTTCCACCCCGAGGTCACCTCGCGCTACCATCAATCCGTCGCAGTAGGCTACAATTTTATCGATATTTTCTACAGCTTCGGGTTTTTCAATTTTGGCGACAATCGGAATTTTATGATCGGTATGTTCAGAAATCAATTCTTGCAATTCCATCAAGTCTTTGGGGGTGCGCACAAAAGAAAGTGCAATCCAATCCACGTCGTTTTCAATAGCAAAAATCGCGTCTTTGATGTCTTTTGGGGTCAAAGCAGGAAGGGAAACCTTGGTGTTGGGCAGGTTGACTCCTTTTTTGGATTTTAGGGGTCCTCCTTGAATGACTTTGGTTTTTACCTCGTTTTTCCCGTCGGTTTCGATGACTTCAAAAATGAGTTTTCCGTCGTCGAGTAGGATGCGTTCGCCCGGATTTACATCACTAGGAAACGCTTTGTAGTTCATGTATACGCGTTCGGCATTGCCGGGAACGTCTTCGGCAGTTTGAAAAGTGATCACATCGCCCGGATTGACCACAACGTCTTCTTTCATGACGCCCACCCGTAATTTGGGTCCTTGTAAGTCGCCTAAAATAGCGGTGGTGTATCCAAATTCTTGGTTTAATCCACGGATAATGTCAATTCGCTCCTTTACATCGGCATAATCGGCATGCGAAAAGTTAATACGGAACACATTGACTCCGGCGTCGATCATGTCTTTGATTACCTCGCGGGTACTACACGCCGGCCCCAAGGTGGCCACGATTTTGGTTTTTTTTCTAGTCGGCATTCTTTTAAAAAATTAGATTGTGTTTGGACTTTAGTTGTTTTTTATCAATACGGTAAGCCATACTTACCCATTCAATTTCGCTGATTTTTCGAATCACTTCATCCAAATCGACATCGTTTTCTAGATTGTCAATTTTGAGAATATAATCCACTTTTTTGTATTCGGGCAATAAATACACCGAAGTGGCGACATCATTTTTTAGCGCGGCAAACAGCACCCCAGGACCTTGCGTTTCGGTGATGACTTCACTTTTATTTTGCACCAAATGCCAGGTAATGAAGCGGGATTCGTCATAAAATTCAAAGCGTGAAAGTCCGGTGCTTCCCTCTTTGATTTGTATGTGAAGGTCTTCTAGGGTTCTCGCCAACAAAACGTCGAGTTGTCGGTTTAGGTGAAAGGCCAAACGGGAATCTTCCAACGAAGTATGCAAGGCGATTACCTCGTAATCTTGCGCTTCAAATTCATGGATGTAGATTTTTTGCGTCGCCATTTCCGCCCAAATAAGTTGTAAATATACTTCATATCGGAATGCGTTTTACCGAGAAGAAGTTAGATTAACGTTATTTTATGAACGAAATCGTTGTAGGATTTTAAGATATTGCCCTATATTTTGTTAATTTTTTCTTGAAATGCAAAATAGGCTCGTTTGGCTGCGATTTCTTCCGCTTTTTTCTTGGAGGTTGCTCGTGATTTGGCTACTACTTTTTGGTCAATGCTTAAGCGCACGCCAAAATATTTTTGACCGTCGTTGCCGTTGTCATCAAAAACATCAAAATGAAAGTTGTGTTTTTCTTTTTGGCACCATTCGATTACAAGGCTTTTGTAGCTAATGACTTTTCCTTCTAATTTTTCGATATCCACGTAGGGAATGATGACTTTTTCGTGGATAAATTTTTCGCAAAAATCATAGCCTTTGTCCAAAAATATGGCTCCAATTAAGGCTTCAAAGATATTTCCGTGGATGTTTTCGCCAAAATGTTGGGCGGGGACTTTACTCTCCACAAATTGAATGAGATTGAGGTCGCGCCCGAGTTCGTTTAAGTGTTCCCGACTCACAATTTTGGAGCGCATTTTGGTAAGATACCCTTCGTCACCTGTAGGCACTTGACGGTATAAATGGGCGGCAATTACGGAGCCCAACATGGCATCGCCCAAAAATTCCAAACGTTCGTAATTCATGGGGCGCCCGTTTTCGTCCATTAAGTTGGAGGAACGGTGCGTAAAGGCTTTTTTATAATATTTTAATTGCCCAGGAGCGAATCCCAAGATGGTTTGTAGGGTCTCAAAAAAAATCCCGCCTTCTGTCTGAGGACGGGAGTTTTTAGCAAATATTTTTTTAATAATTATCATAGAAGAGATTACGCTTCAATTTTTTTAAAAAGTACACAAGCGTTGTGGCCTCCAAACCCAAAGGTGTTGCTCATTGCTACTTTGATATCGCGTTTTTGCGCTTTATTCAAGGTAAGATTCAACGAAGGATCAATGTTTTCATCGACAACTTCATGGTTGATGGTTGGCGGAACGATACCGTATTGCATAGCCAAAATTACCGCAATCGCCTCAATCGCACCTGCTGCACCCAACAAGTGGCCGGTCATTGATTTGGTAGAATTGATGTTAAGGGTTTTGGCATGGTCTCCAAAGACTGCGCTAATCGCTTTTAATTCAGCCACATCGCCTAGAGGCGTGGAGGTTCCATGGGTGTTGATATGATCGACATCGGTGGGTTGCATACCCGCATCGCGAAGGGTATTTTGCATAACGGCGATAACACCTACGCCTTCAGGATGTGGTGCAGTGAGATGGTAAGCGTCTGAGGAAAGACCGCCGCCTCCGATTTCACAATAAATTTTAGCGCCACGAGCTTTGGCGTGTTCGTATTCTTCCAAAACCAAAGCACCTGCTCCTTCACCAAGTACAAAACCGTCGCGGGTCGCATCAAACGGGCGCGAAGCAGTTTCAGGGCTGTCGTTGCGGGTTGATAAAGCGTGCATCGAATTGAATCCGCCCATACCGGCAATGGTTACCGCCGCTTCAGAACCCCCAGAAATGATAACATCACACATGCCCAATCGTATGTAGTTGAACGCATCGATCAAGGCATTGGCTGAGGAAGCACAGGCAGAAACAGTGGTGTAGTTAGGGCCCATAAAGCCGTTGCGCATTGAGATGTGTGCAGGAGCTATATCGGCAATCATTTTTGGGATAAAAAATGGATTGAATTTTGGAGTTCCATCGCCTTTTGCGTAGTTTAAAACCTCATCTTGGAACGTCTCTAAACCACCGATTCCAGCGCCCCAAATTACACCCACACGCGCTTTGTTGATATTGGTGTCGGTGATTCCAGCGTCTTTGATGGCTTCATCACTTGCAGCAATAGCATATTGTGAGAATTTGTCCAAACGACGGGATTCTTTACGGTCCATGAATTGTTCGATGTCAAAATTTTTGACCTCACAAGCAAACTTGGTTTTGTGTTTTTCGGTATCATAGTAGGTAATGGGGGCAGCCCCACTTTTCCCATTGACCAAACCTTCCCAATAGGCTTCGATAGAATTTCCGATGGGAGTTAAGGCGCCAAGACCGGTGACAACAACACGCTTTAATTGCATAAAAATGGATTTAGTTTGTTCTGTATATAAAGAATACCCTTGTTCCTTTTTGGCAAATCGCAAAGAGACAGGGGTATTTATCTTTAGGATTGATTTACAATCGCAATGTAGTGATTTTGAAAATAATAAAAACCCGCATGCCAAAAAGGTACGCGGGTTTGGTATATTTTATTATTTTTTAGCTTCTTCGATGTAAGAGATAGCTTGACCAACTGTTGAGATGTTCTCAGCTTGATCGTCTGGAATTTGAATGTCAAATTCTTTCTCGAACTCCATGATAAGCTCAACAGTATCTAATGAATCGGCTCCCAAGTCATTGGTGAAGCTTGCTTCAGATACAACTTCATTCTCGTCAACTCCTAGTTTGTCCACGATAATCGCTTTAACTCTTGATGCAATGTCTGACATAGTTTCTAATTTTTAATTTTTAATTGTTGGCAAAAATAAAAAACTTTATTTTATTTCAGCATTTTGATTTACAAATGTTACCACGAAGGTAATAAATTATTTTAACAAACCTTTTACGGTAGTTGAATTATCTCGTCAATTATTCGTTTTTTTGTAGGCGGTATTTTTGTCGAAAAACACGACCCGTTTTATGTCCAAAATTGTTTTATTTGCCTCAGGAGAAGGCACCAATGCTGCGGCTATTATCAAGCATTTTCAAGAAAAATCTACCGCTTCGGTGGTGGCCGTTTTTTGCAATAATACCCAAGCGGGCGTGTTGCAACGTGCGTCCGATTTAGGGGTTCCCATAGTGTTGTTTGGGCGGCAAGATCTTGAAGAGGGCAAAGTGCTACAACAGTTGCAAACGTTTGCCCCCGATTGGATTGTACTGGCGGGATTTCTGTGGAAGTTTCCCGAAGCGATTTTAGACGTTTTTCCCAAAGTTATCAATATTCATCCCGCTTTATTGCCTAAATTTGGAGGGAAAGGTATGTATGGTAAGCATGTTCATGAAGCGGTATTGGCTCAGGGCGAGACGGTGACCGGCATTACGATTCACTATGTCAACGCGCATTATGACGAGGGTGCTGTTATCGCTCAATTTGAAACCTCGATTGCCGAGTGTACCACTGCAGCGTGTATTGCCGCCAAGGTTCATGCTCTCGAACAAGAACATTTCCCCAAAGTTATTGAACAACTTCTTTTTGCCCAACAAAACTCATAATTCATAACTCATAATTTTTTTAAATGTATCAAATTCACTTGTACACTGACGGTGCGGCCAAAGGAAATCCCGGAAACGGTGGGTACGGTGTGGTTTTGGAACAAGTAGGTACGGGGTATCGCAAAGAGTTTTATGAAGGATTTCGCCTAACGACCAACAACCGTATGGAATTGCTGGCTGTGATTGTGGGTTTGGAAAAATTAAAACAACCGGGCATGTCGGTATTGGTGGTGTCGGACAGTAAGTATGTGGTCGATGCCGTTGAAAAAGGTTGGGTAATGGGTTGGGAAAAAAAAGGATTTCAAGGCAAGAAAAACCCCGACTTATGGAGGCGTTTTTTAAAAGTATACCGCCAGCATAAAGTGGATTTTCAATGGGTAAAAGGCCACAATAACCATCCGCAAAACGAGCGGTGCGATCAATTGGCGGTCATGGCATCCATGCAATCAAATTTGTCGGTAGATATGTACTATGAACAGCATCAAGATACGCTGTTATAAATCGTCTTTATTCTTTAAAAGTATTGAATTATAGGCTTCTAATAATTTGATGTACTTATTTTTCCAATAATCAACAGTTTCCTCTTCGGGGTATTCTTCAGGAGGTTCGTGAAGGATTTTGGGATACATTTCTTTGATTTCTTCGGTAAAATCGTAGTGTATGATTTTTCCTATGGTGAGTATAGTATCGATGGAGACATTTTTTTGCTCAAACATTTGATAAAACCAACGTCGGCTTTTCCCCATTTGTTTCGCTATAGCGCTGATAGGCATGCCGCTTTGGTAAATCGCATTTTTGATTATTTCTCCTCTATTTTCCATCCCTACAAAGTTTTACACTTATGTGGGAAAAATATTTCTCAAAAATTTCTCAGATGTGTGTATTTTTTTGTAAGTTAGCTCAAGAAAATGGATTATTTCAAAAATAGTTACCGCATGGGCCTTTTCGGAGGTGCAATAGGTCGTGTTTTTACACGGTAGTTTTCAAGACTAACGACTTGAGGACTATAATTCGAAAGTGACGCAACCCGGTTTAGGCCGGGTTTTTTTAATGAAAAAATTATACAGCTTCATTTACAAGAGAAGTTTTATTCTTATCATTTGAATACGTATCTTTGCGCCTTTATTATAAAAACGAGTTCATGAACAAGCTTTTAATCGTGGGAACCGTGGCTTTTGATGCAATCGAAACGCCCTTTGGGAAAACCGATAAAATATTAGGAGGAGCAGGTACCTTTATTGGGTTGTCGGCTTCCCATTTTAATCTTCAATCGGCTATCGTTTCGATAGTGGGCGATGATTTTCCACAAGAGTATTTGGATTTATTAACGGCACGCAACATTGATATTTCCGGTTTGGAAATCGTTCAAGGCGGGAAAACGTTCTTCTGGAGCGGTCGTTACCATAACGATATGAATTCCCGCGATACGTTGGCCACCGAGCTAAACGTATTGGCTGATTTTAATCCAATTGTGCCCGAAAACTTCAAAGATGCTGAGGTAGTGATGTTGGGCAACTTGCATCCCCTTGTGCAAACAAGTGTTTTAAATCAATTGACTGCAAAACCCAAGTTAGTGGTATTGGATACCATGAATTTCTGGATGGATTGCGCCTTACCCGAATTGATGGACGTTATCAAGCGAGTTGATGTGATTACGATTAACGATGAAGAAGCCCGTCAATTGTCGGGAGAATATTCGTTAGTAAAAGCAGCGGCAAAAATTCATGCGATGGGACCAAAATATGTGGTCATTAAAAAAGGCGAACATGGGGCATTGTTGTTTCATAACGAGCATATTTTCTTTGCGCCTGCTTTACCTTTGGCCGACGTATTTGATCCCACAGGAGCAGGCGATACCTTTGCGGGTGGATTTGCGGGCTATGTGGCACAACAAGGTGATACCTCTTTTGAAACCTTGAAGACCGCTATCATTCAAGGATCGAATTTGGCTTCCTTTTGTGTGGAGCAATTTGGAACGGAGCGAATGGTGCGCCTGACGAAAGAAGAAGTGGCCGAGCGCTTGAAACAATTTAAAGCACTCACCCAATTTGAAATAGAATTATAGTAACTTTATGCCTCGAAATTTCGGGGCATTTTTGTTTACTTTAAAAATAGAAGTTCCGAGAATTTCATTGGTTTTCAGAACACTAAACCCCAACAACACAACAACACAAACACAACACAACTACCATTTATGAGTGATGCCGTAAAACACGAATGTGGAATTGCACTCTTACGGTTGAAAAAACCGTTGGACTATTACAAACAAAAATACGGTTCGGCTTTTTATGGGGTACAAAAAATGTACTTACTCATGGAAAAGCAACACAACCGTGGCCAAGATGGCGCTGGTTTTGCCTCGATCAAGTTTGATGTGGCTCCAGGGGAACGCTACATCAGTCGTATTCGTTCCAATGACGCGCAACCGATTCAAGATGTCTTTGCCCAAATCAATCAACGAATTTCCAACGACTTGGCGGCGCATCCCGATAAAATCGACGATGTAGCATGGCAAAAAGCCACCATACCCTATATTGGCGAATTGTTTTTGGGTCATGTGCGCTATGGAACGTTTGGCAAGAACAGTATCGAAAGTGTACATCCTTTTTTACGTCAAAACAACTGGATGCACCGCAATTTGATCGTCGCTGGGAATTTCAATATGACCAATGTTACCGAGCTCTTTGCTAGTTTGGTCGAGTTGGGGCAACATCCCAAAGAGATGGCCGATACGGTAACGGTTATGGAAAAAATTGGCCATTTCCTGGATGATGAGGTCACAGATTTGTATTTGGAATGCAAAAACGAAGGCTTGTCCAAACGAGAGGCTTCGCCGGTCATCGCCGAACGACTCAATATACAACGCATTTTAAAACGCGCTTCCAAAGGTTGGGATGGCGGTTATGCTATGGCCGGATTGTTCGGCCATGGGGATGCTTTTGTATTGCGCGATCCTGCGGGAATTCGCCCTGCCTTTTTCTATGAAGATGATGAAGTGGTCGTTGTGGCCTCAGAGCGTCCCGTGATTCAAACCGTATTTAATGTAGCCTTCGAATCGGTTCAGGAATTGCAACCGGGTCATGCCTTAATTATCAAGAAAAATGGGACGGTTACTTCGGAGTCAATTATACCAGCAGTCGAAAAAAGAGCCTGTTCGTTTGAGCGGATTTATTTCTCCCGCGGGAGTGATGCGGCCATTTATCAAGAGCGAAAAGCTTTGGGGAAACTTGTTTTACCCGATGTGTTGGAATCCATTCAAAACGATACTGACAATACGGTTTTTTCATACATTCCCAACACGGCCGAAACCTCCTTTTTTGGAATGGTAGAAGCGGCCAATGACTTTTTGAATCAGCGCAAGAACCAATATATCTTGGATCACCGGAAAACGTTGACCAAAGAAAAGTTGGAAGAGATTTTAGCGGTCAAAATTCGCACGGAAAAAATTGCCATAAAAGACGCCAAATTACGCACTTTTATAACAGAAGATAGCAGCCGCGATGATTTGGTAGCCCACGTGTATGATGTGACTTACGGAGTTATTCAACCCAGCGATAATTTGGTGATTATTGACGATAGTATAGTGCGCGGGACGACCTTAAAAAACAGCATTCTCCGCATGATGGATCGTTTGAATCCGAAAAAGATTGTAGTAGTATCGTCGGCGCCTCAAATTCGCTATCCCGATTGTTACGGTATCGATATGGCTAAGTTGGAAGGCTTGGTTGCTTTTCAAGCCGCGATAGCGCTTTTAAAGGAACGCGGGCAGTATGATTTGGTTGATACGGTTTACCAACAATGTAAAGCACAAGAAGGAAAGCCAGATGCTGAGATTATTAATCATGTGAAATCAATTTATTCGCTATTTAGCGATAAAGAGATTTCAAAAAAGATAGTTGAGCTTCTGAAACCAGAGGGTATTCATGCGGAAGTGGATATTATTTTTCAATCAGTTGACAACCTTCATAAAGCCTGTCCTGAGCATGTTGGCGACTGGTATTTTACGGGAGATTATCCCACGCCAGGGGGCAACCGAGTGGTGAATAAAGCGTTTATGAATTTTTATGAAGGTAAAGATGCACGTGCTTACTAAAATTCTGAAAAACATGCATTTTATCGATTTTTATGGTTATTCATCAATAATATTTTGAATCACCTTAAGGGCAGGTATATATTTGAATCACCATAGCATTAGTAGGTTAAGTTTATGGTAGATTTGGGGCAAAAAGGGTGAAAGTTTACTTTCACCTTTTTTATTTTCTGTCGACTTCAGTGCATCCCCTTTCAAATCACATTCATCTACCCTTTTTTTATTACCTTTTAGCTTATTTTTTAAGAAACGTTTGGGTTTCCCTGCCGATATTGTTAACTTTGTTATACCATAGAATTTAGTAGGTTAAGTTTATGGTAGATTTGGGGCAAAAAGGCGTTCGTATCCACGAACGTCTTTTTTAGTATAAAAAAACCCGATTGAGCGATCAATCGGGTTTTCTTTTGGTTGTGAGTTACGTGTTATTTTTCAGTAGCATACAAGCGCGCTACTTCGGTCCAATTGATTACATTGAAAAAGGCCTCAATATAATCGGGACGTCTGTTTTGGTAGTTAAGGTAATAGGCGTGTTCCCATACATCCATACCTAAGATGGGCATTCCACCGCAACCTACTTCAGGCATCAATGGGTTGTCTTGATTCGGGGTTGCACACACTTCCAATTTACCTCCTTTTTGTACACAAAGCCATGCCCAACCGGATCCAAATTGGGTTGCTCCCGCCTTAGCGAATTTGGCTTTGAATTCGTCAAACGATCCAAAGTCGCGGTCAATGGCTTCTGCCAATTCCCCTATGGGTTTTCCGCCCCCTCCTGGAGTCATAATACGCCAAAAAAGATTGTGGTTGTAAAATCCACCACCATTGTTGCGAACGGCGGCGTTTTTCATGTCCAAATTAATCAATATGTTTTCAATGGTCTTTCCCTCCAAATCGGTGCCCGCAATGGCCGCGTTTAGGTTGGTGGTATACGCATTGTGATGTTTACTATGGTGAATTTCCATAGTACGGGCATCAATATGAGGCTCCAATGCATCGTAAGCATAGGGTAATTGTGGTAATTCAAATGCCATAACTATTTTGTTTAAAGGATTATTTAATTGACTTCAAATTTATACATTTAACTTCGGAATAGAAAATACTATTTTTCAATTTTACCATAGGTTTAACGTATCGTTTATTATGTCCATTTCACTACAACCCGCTCGTTTGGAGGGCGAAAAGGTTTATACTATTCCCTTGACTCTTGCGCATTTTAAGATGCTGTATGCGGTGGCCTCTGACCCCTTGGTTTGGGAACAACATCCGAATCCCAATCGCTACCAACGCAGCGTTTTTCAAACGTACTTTGAAGGAGCAATTCAATCCAAGGGGGCTTTGTTGATTCTCGATAAACAAACCAATTTAGTGGTAGGATGTAGCCGATTTTACGCCTATAATTTCGAGGAAAGATCAATTTTCATCGGCTATACTTTCATCGGGCGAACCTATTGGGGCAAAGGCTATAATGCGGATATAAAGCAACTCATGTTAGATTACATATTCCAATATGTCGATACCGTATACTTTCATGTGGGTTCCGAGAACATTCCCTCCCAGAAAGCCATGGCCAAGTTAGGAGCTGAAAAAATTGACGAAATTCAAGTAGCTTATTATGGCGAAGCAGAAAAGACTAACTTTGTGTATCAAATCCACCGTCCTAACCCTATTTCATGAGTACAACACCTGCTTTTTCTTTGTATGACGCCTCAGCCGGTTCGGGGAAAACCTATACTTTGGTAAAATCGTATTTGAAGATTATTTTAACGGCGCCCCAACCCGATGCCTACCGCTCTATTTTAGCCATCACATTTACCAACAAGGCCGTACATGAGATGAAAAGTCGCGTAGTGGAAAGTTTATCGCAATTTGCCGCACTTCAACCGAGTGCAAAGGCCCAAGATTTACTTGAAGATATTGCTGCAGAAACGGGGATGTCAACCGTTGCCATTCAAGATAAATCCCGCGTGATTATCAAAAATTTGATTCACAACTATGCCGCCTTTGATATTTCAACCATTGATAAGTTTACCCACAAAGTCATTCGGTCGTTTGCTCATGAATTGAAGTTACCCATCACCTTTGAAGTTTCTTTAGATACCGATGGATTGTTACAAGAAGCAGTAGATGCCATTATTGCGCAGGCGGGTGAAGACGAAACGTTGACGCAATTGTTAGTGAATTTTACCATGGAAAAAACCGATGAAGATAAGAGTTGGGACATTTCCCGGGAAATTATTGAAACGGGGAAATTGATGTTGAATGAAAACAACCGGGAGGAAATTCAACAATTGCAAGACAAGTCCATAGAAGATTTCATTGTTCTCAAAGAAAAGTTGATTGAATTAAGCCGCGCTATGGAAGAAAACGCCGCGCAAGAGGCTCTTTATATTCTTGGGATATTGGAAAATAATGGGGTGGATTTAAAATCATTTTCTCGGGAAATTTTCCCCAACCATTTAAAAAGCATTGCGCGAAAGGACTATAATCCGAATAATAAAACCTATCACGAAGCGGAGGCGATTCAAATCAATAAAACCGCTTCCGACAGAGCGCTCATCGAATCCTTATTGCCCGAAATGGTGTTGCATTTAACCCAAATGTATGGCGCCTTAGAAAAAATGCTGTTCTACAAAGCGTTTTTAAAAAATGTCACGCCCCTTTCGTTGCTCAATACGCTTCAAAAAAAGTTAAAAGCCATACAAGAAGCCCAAAATATCCTCTCAATAACCGAGTTCAATACCCTAATTCAAGAGCAAATTCAACAGCAACCTGCTCCTTTTATTTATGAAAAATTAGGCGAAAAATACCGTCACTTTTTTATCGACGAATTTCAGGATACTTCTGAGTTGCAATGGCACAATTTGATCCCTTTAATCGATAATGCGCTGGCCGGAGAAGAAAATGGAGTGCCCGGTTCCTTACTTTTGGTGGGCGATCCCAAACAGTCAATTTATCGTTGGCGCGGAGGAAAAGCCGAGCAGTTTATTGCTTTGGGAAAAGGAGAAATTCCGTTTTCAAACAAAAATTTTGCTCGAAAAACCTTGGATACGAATTACCGAAGTTATTCGCAAATCATTGAATTTAACAATGACTTTTTTCAATTTCTATCAGGAAAATTTCAGCATCCGGACTACCAAGAATTGTATGCAAATTATAGTTTTCAAAAAACCAACTCCAAAAAAGGAGGCTACGTTCAGTTTGAATTTTTACCCGGAAAAGTAGAAAATTCTGATGACGATGAAGGGTTAGAAAAAGCCGATCTTTATTTGGAAGCTTTAGTAAATACAATAGCTCAGATTCGATTGCAAGGATTTGCCTATCGCGATATCGCGATATTGATACGAAACAATAAAAATGGAGCGCTCATTGCACAGTATCTCACCGAAAAGCAATTGCCTATTATTTCTTCGGAAAGTTTGTTATTGGCAGCATCTGCAGAAGTTCGCGTCTTGGTAGCGGCGCTTCGGTTTTTGAATAATGCGAAAGATCAAGAGGCCAAAGCCAATGTTTTATACTATTTGGCGTGTCATTTTAATCCAACCCACGTGCATGAATGCATTGCCGAGGGAATGGCAAAAACGCTAGAAACCGACTGGGAACGATGGTTAAGCACACGGTTTGGGTCTACTTTTTCCCATTTTTCACTGCAAAACCTACGCAAAAAGTCGCTGTATGAAGTGGTAGAATACGTAAGCCATTTATTTATTCCACCCTCAAAACACAATGCGTATGTGCAATTTTTTCAAGATGTAGTGTTGGAACACGATTTGCGCAAACAAGCGGGGATAGCTGATTTTTTAGCTTTTTGGGAGCGTCAAGCGCAAAAGTTAAGCATCGCTTCTCCAGAAGGCAACGATGCTATACGAATTATGACCATTCATAAGTCAAAAGGACTCGAATTTCCCGTTGTTATTTTTCCTTTTGCTGAAGAAAATTTTGCCCAAAATAAACAAGATAAGTTGTGGCTCAATCTTCCCGATACCGACTTAGGCATTCCCAAAGCTTTAGTTGCAAAAAACAAAGAGGTTGAAACATTCAGTCCCGAAGCTGCTGCGGTGTACAGGCAACGAAATGAAGAAGAGTTGCTGGACAATATCAACGTATTATATGTTGCTATGACCCGTGCCGAAGAGCAGTTGTATGTTATTTCTGCCGAAAATCGTACGAGTAAGGGTGAACTACCGTCCAATTTGTCGTCCTTCTTCCTTGCGTTTTTAGAATCCAAAGGTTACTCACTTGATCAAGGAAAAGTACGTTTTGGTGAAGCAGTGCGTCGTTCCACGCCCGACGATGTTGGGGTTAGTTCCATGCTCATTCCCAAAGTGAAAGCTTTATTTAGTCCGAGCAACATCAAAATTGCCCAAAGGGAAAGCTTAATGTGGAATACGAAACAGGGCGATGCCATTGCTTATGGAAATTTGGTACACGAAATTTTGGCATCGGTTACCACAATCCGCGATATAGAAATGGTTTTAGTAAATGCGCTAGAGGAAGGATTGTTAGCGGCTTCACAAAAGGAATTGATTCAACAAACCCTTTTTGCCGTGGTAACCCATCCGGAGTTGGTTGAATTTTTTTCAGAAAAAGGGCGTGTGTACATCGAGCAAACTTTTTTATTGCCACAAGGACCCGTTTTAAAGCCCGATCGTGTGGTAGTTTTTGACGATCAAACCGCTGTTTTATTAGATTACAAAACAGGTAGCCACAAAGAAGCCTATCGCGCCCAATTGGAAGGGTATCAAACAGCCTTAGAAGCGATGGGTTGGCAAGTACGGAAAAAATGTTTGGTTTATATTGGCGAACACGTTGAAGTTGTACATTTGCAAGAACAAACGAATTAAGATTATGTACGGAAAAATTCAAGAGCATCTGCAACAGGAAATTCAAGCCATTAAAGAAGGAGGCTTGTACAAAAAAGAACGAATCATCACCTCGCCTCAAGGGGCTGAAATTATTGTCAACGGGGAGACCGTTTTGAACTTTTGTGCCAATAACTACCTCGGATTGTCTTCGCATCCAGAAGTCGTTCAAGCAGCCAAAGAAGCGCTCGATACGCATGGTTTCGGAATGTCGTCGGTACGTTTTATCTGTGGTACACAAGATATACACAAAACCTTGGAGCAAAAAATTGCCGATTTTTATGGTACAGAGGATACCATTTTATATGCCGCTGCTTTTGATGCCAATGGAGGGGTTTTTGAACCTTTGTTGGGCGAAGAAGATTGTATTATTTCTGATAGTTTGAACCATGCCTCGATTATTGATGGCGTTCGTTTGTGTAAAGCAGCTCGTTATCGCTATGAAAATAACAACATGGCTGATTTGGAGGTGCAACTTCAAAAAGCTACAGCTGCAGGGCATCGATTTAAATTGATTGTTACAGACGGAGTGTTTTCTATGGATGGCTTGGTTGCTCCGTTGGACAAAATATGTGATTTGTCCGATCAATACGATGCGATGGTGATGGTCGACGAATGCCATGCTGCAGGTTTTATTGGGTCTACGGGCAAGGGAACGCTTGAAGCAAAAGGCGTTATGGGACGTGTGGATATTATCACAGGAACCCTCGGGAAAGCCTTGGGTGGTGCCATGGGAGGATATACAACAGCCAAAAAAGAAATTATTGAAATTTTGCGTCAACGCTCTCGTCCGTATTTGTTTTCCAATTCGTTGGCACCGGCTATTGTTGGGGCTTCAATTAAAGTTTTTGAACTTTTGGAGAAAGATACGACACTGCGCGATCAGTTGGAGTGGAACACCAATTATTTTAAAAACGGCATGAAGGCGGCAGGATTTGATATCATCGATGGCGATTCCGCTATTGTCCCCGTAATGTTATATGATGCCAAGTTGTCCCAAGTAATGGCCGACCAATTGTTGGCCAAAGGCATCTATGTAATCGGTTTCTTTTACCCTGTGGTGCCCAAAGAAAAGGCGCGTATTCGGGTACAACTTTCGGCGGCACATACCCAAGTGCATTTGGATAAAGCGATTGCTGCATTTACCGAAGTTGGACAAAGCTTGGGCGTAATCTAACCGAAATGTGCCTTAACATTTTGATAATTCATTAATTGGTTATAATTTTGTACCCATATTCATATATAAATCTAACAAAATTAAGTATGAGACATCTTAAAAAATTATGTGCTATTTTGATGCTTGCCGGATTAAGCGTTCAAGCTCAGGACAGTAACAATCAATGGGCCATTTCGTTTGGAGTAAACGGAATTGATGGTGCACGTGTAAGTGCGGCCTCAAAAATTGAAGATCAGTTTTCTCAATTTTTCGATGCAAAGAGATACTGGAGTATCATGCCAGCCGTTTCGTCTATTAATGTATCCAAATATGTAGGGAATAACTTTTCTTTTGGTGTTACCGGTTCTATCAATAGAATAAACAAAATTGTAGGGGAGCGCTTTTATGATGCTACTACAAATACCAATGATTATCCTGTTGCAAATCCTGGCGATTTGATGTATTACAGCATTGACGGGGTTGTACGTTACAGTTTCATGAGTTTAATCAAATCAAAAACGATTGAACCATCTGCACACATTGGTGGGGGTTATACCTTTTTGGGTAATGCTTCTGCAGGAACTGTGAATGGAGGTTTAGGTTTGACGTACTGGTTTGGAAAACAAATTGGTTTGACGTATACCGCTACTTACAAGCATTCATTAGATGATTCAAGAGATCCTTCTGTTGACGTTGCACCTCACGTACAACATTTTGCTGGGTTAATCTTCAAGTTTGGCGCTAAAGATTCTGATAACGATGGTTTGTATGATAACGAAGATGCTTGTCCTACAGACGCAGGTACGGCTGAATTCAAAGGATGTCCAGATTCAGATGGTGATAAAATCATTGACAAAGAAGATGCTTGTATTGATACTCCTGGTTTAGCTCAATTCGGAGGTTGTCCTGATACCGATGGTGACGGAATCCAAGATAAAGAAGATGCTTGTCCAGATGCAGCGGGTGTGAAAGCTTTGGGCGGATGTCCAGATGCTGACGGTGATGGTATCGCTGACAAGGATGACAAATGTAAAGATGTTAAAGGTCCTAAAGAAAATGGCGGATGTCCATGGCCAGATAGAGACGGTGACAACGTGTTAGACAAAGATGATCAGTGTCCTGATGTAAAAGGAACTGTTGCTAACAAAGGTTGTCCTGAAGTTACTGATGAGGTAATGAAAAAATTGAATGATTATGGTAAAACGATTCTTTTCGATACTGGTAAAGCGTCATTCCAAAAACAAACATTCCCTGTATTGGAAGCTATGGCAGCAATCTTGAAAGAGTATCCATCTGCGCAATTCTCTATCGAAGGTCACACAGATAGCGATGGTAAAGATGCTTCTAACCAAAAATTATCAGAAGAGCGTGCAGCTGCCGTGAAAAACTATTTAGTTTCTAACGGAATTGATGCTTCTCGTTTATCTTCTAAAGGATTTGGTGAGTCTATGCCAGTTGCTTCTAACAAAACAAAAGCAGGTAAATCTCAAAACCGTCGTGTAGAGGTGAAATTGGTAAAATAATTTTCCTACACAACAATATATTGAAAAACGCTCCGAATTGTTCGGGGCGTTTTTTATTTTTATAGCATGCAAAAGAACACATTTCTCTTCGATATCGCCGCCACACTTTTAGATGAGCATAGCCATCAGATGGAAAACCTAACGGTAATTCTTCCCAATAAACGTGCGCGCATTTTTTTGATTAATGCGTTGAAAGCCCAGACCAAGGTTCCTTTAGTCGCTCCAGAAATTATCAGTATTGAATCTTTTGTTCAAGATCTTTCAGGAATAACCGCTTTAGATTCCATTGAATTGTTGTTTGAGTTTTACGCCGTGTATTGTCGGTTAACGCCAGAGCATCCCGAATCTTTTGAATCTTTTGCTCCTTGGGCTAAAACATTATTGCAGGATTTTAATGAAATAGACCGCTATTTGTTGCATCCTAATACCATTTTGACCTATCTTGAAAATATCAAAGAAATTGAACATTGGTCGGTTAGTGTCGAGAAACACACAGAGTTGATCGAACGTCATTTGGCTTTTTGGCGAAAACTACCGTTGTATTACCACGAGTTTTACCAACATTTACGCGATAAGAAACGAGGGTATCAAGGGCTTATATATCGTGAAGCCGTTACTAATCTCTCTAATTTTATTCAACATTCGCCTGTTCGGAAGTATTGTTTTGTCGGGTTTAATGCTTTGACCAAAGCCGAGGAAACGATCATACAGCAATTATTAGCCGCAGATCGTGCTTCAGTGTATTGGGATGCTGATCGTGCATTTCTGGAAGACCCGCTGCATGATGCAGGACTTTTTTTACGAAGGTACTTAAAAGAATGGCCGCATTACAAAACACAGCCCCTACAGCAAGTGTATTCTCAGTTTCAAGAGCCTAAAAAAATAACGGTAATCGCGACCTCCAAATCCATCGGTCAGGCTAAATTGGTAGGAAGTATACTTGAAAAACATTTGGAAGACCATCCAGACACCGCTCTACAAGATTGCGCCGTAGTTTTAGGGGAGGAGAGTTTATTAGTGCCTGTTTTGTATAATCTCCCCGCTTCAGTTCCCGCATTGAATATTACCATGGGGTATTCCAGTAAAAACAACCCCGCTCAAGTATTGGCGCACAAATGGTTTAAAATGCACCTCAATGCGCAGCAACGCAATCCCCAACAGTATGTGTTTTATTTTCGAGATGTTTTAGATGTAATTACGCATCCGCTGGTTGAACCCTATATTCAAGCCGACGTTTTGGTGAAATACATAAGACAAAATAACGTCACGTTTATTCCCCAAAACCGATTGTTTACCTTGTTAGAAAAACCTCCAACAGCCCTTTTTCATCTCCTTTTTCAAAAATGGGAACATCAAGCCTCCGAAGTCCTCCAAACCCTGGCAAAGTTGCTGCTGGAAATCAAAGCACAATTGAATTACACCGCTACCGACGAGAAAATTGCCAATACCTTTTTGTATTCGCTCTATAAAATTGTCAATAAGCTAATTTCGTATTTTGAGCAGCATCCTGTTGATAACAAACCCGAAACGGCTTTTGCTTTGTACAAGCAAATTGTCGATTTGGCGGAGGTTTCCTTTGAGGGAGAGCCGCTTGAAGGACTTCAAATTATGGGCGTGCTGGAAAGTCGTGTGCTCGATTTTGAAACCGTAATTATCACTTCGGTCAATGAAGGCAAATTCCCTTCGGGGAAGTCCAATAATTCTTTTATTCCGTATGATGTGAAACGCGAATATGGCTTGCCTACCTACAAAGAAAAAGACGCCATTTACACCTATCATTTCTATCATTTGTTGCAGCGTGCAAAGAACGTTTATTTACTGTATAACTCCGATTCGGAAGGTCTCGATGCCGGAGAACGCAGCCGTTTTATAACGCAATTGGACGTTGAAAAACAACCTCAGCACCAATTGATATTTGAACAATACCATCCTGAAGTCCCGCAAATCGCTTACGAACCCATGGTGATCCCCAAAGATGATGCGGTGATGCAACAATTGAAAACAATTGCTACCGAAAAATACTTCTCCCCTTCTACCTTAACTAATTATGTGCGGAACCCTATACGGTTTTATTTCCAACGGTTGTTGCGCATTTCAGATGCCGAGGAAGTCGAAGAAAATATTGCGGTGAATACGCTGGGTACGATTATTCATGCAGTTTTAGAAGATTTATATACCCCTTTTATAGGTAGAATTTTAACTGTTCATGACATTGAAGCTTGCTTTCCGAAAATCGAAGCAAAAGTAGTAGAGAAATTTAAAGAAGTTTACAAAGAAGGTGAAATCCAAAAAGGCCGTAATTTGTTGGCTTTTGAAGTGGCGAAGCGCAACGTTTTTAATTTTTTGAAGCTCGAACTTAAAACGTTAAAGCAAGGCGATGTGGTGCAAATTGTGGCCTTGGAGCAAGGATTTGAACGTGAATTTATGCATCCTAAGTTGCCTTTCCCTATAAAAATTGGCGGGAATGTCGACCGCATCGAATTACGAGACGGCCGTGTACGCATTATCGATTACAAAACCGGAAAAGTAGAGGGTAAATCCGTTACACTTTCTTCCTGGGAGGGATTGACAGAAGACATCAAAAATGACAAAATTATACAGGTTTTGGCCTATGCCTTTCTCTACGAAAAAGAGGCGAAAGGGCAACCCATGGAAGTAGGAATCATTTCGTTTAAAAATTTAAAAAACGGATTTTTACCGTTCAAGTTCAAAGCCGATAAAGAAGTACAAACCGAAGTCACTCCTGAAATCCTTGCGGCCTATTTGGAGGAACTAGCAACCTTACTGGCGGAGATTTTTAATCCTGAAATTCCGTTTAAGGAGAAGATAGTTTAGATCCCCTTCAAAAAGCTTACAATTGTTTTCTCCAACGCTTTTTGGTTTTCCAAATGGCTCATGTGGCCGTCGGGGAACGTGATGAGTTGCACGCGCGTATTTTCGACTTGGGTGACATTGTCGTCATATGGAAGTACGCCGTCTTTTTTACCCAAAATCAAAGCGATGGGATACGGGCCAAAATGCAAAAGTACTTCGCGGTCGTTCCGGATTTTCATGCCTTCCAAAGCGGCGACAATGCCTTGCAAAGGGGTTTTTAACGCTTCGAGTTTGACGTTTTCGATGGTTTCGGCTAATTTTTCGCGGTTGTCTTCGCTGAATAAGTTGGCAATCGACATGCGTACAAAAGCCGTATAGTTTTGCTTCACCGCAGCAATGGCGCGATCGCGGTTCAATTTACGTTCGTCACTGTCTGCGCGGGAGGTTGAATTTAAGAGCACCAATCCTTTTACATTATCGGGGTAGAGTTCGGCAAATGCCAACGCCACATAGCCGCCCATGGAATGCCCAATCAAGACCGATTTCCGGATTTTAAGTTCGTGCAACACATGATGCACCATGTCGGCTTGGTCTTCCATGGTGTGCACATAGCCCAAACAATCGGTGTTGCCATGACCCAATAAATCTATTGTTATCACACGGTATTTGGTGGCCAAAACGGGAGCCAAATACTGCCACATGGTTTGGTTTTCCAAAAAGCCATGCAACAACACCACCGCAGTACCTTTGCCCGTAGCGGTATAGTCAATCGTGATATTTTTATACTGGATTTGTGCCATAACCGATTGCAAAAATAAGAGAACTAAACATTCAATTAAAAAATTAAACCGTCTTATTAGCAGTTAACTCCTAATTCATAATTCATAACTCGTAATTTATAATTCATCATTCAAAACAACCCCTCTCTCCAGCCCCGATTGCAGCAAGCTATCCTGCCGTTCTCTTTTGTTGATTTGACAACTAAATTTCTACGGCAGATAGCGCGGAAAGCGGGAAGCCGCATGATAGAAGCACAAAGCATCTGCTGCCTAATAAAAAAACGGCTTTTGCTAGCACCGTTTCTTCATTTATAATTTAACATTCAAAATTTACAATAGTCAATAATCCTCTGCTGCATAAAAAAACGGCCCATAAGGCCGTCTCTCGTTATTTCAGTAATGATGAACTTTTCACAGCAAAAAAACGGTTCACTGCGACTGCGACTGTATACTAGTTTTCGTTCATCAATGATTCAATCTCTGCCGCTTCAATCGGGATGTTGCGCATTAAGTTGAACGGTGCGCCGCTCGCCTGAATCACCACGTCGTCTTCTAAACGAATTCCGAAACCTTCGGCGGGGATATAAATGCCGGGTTCGACGGTAAACACCATATTGGGTTGCATCGGCTCGTGCAACAAGCCATAATCGTGGGTGTCTAAGCCTAAATGGTGCGAGGTGCCGTGCATAAAATATTTTTTGTAGGCAGGCCACGCCGGATCTTCGTTTTGCACATCAGCTTTGTCCAACAAGCCCAAGCCGAGCAATTCGGAGGCCATGATTTTACCCACTTCCACATGGTATTCTTTCCAAAGCGTGCCAGGTACCAACAGTTTGGTCGCTTCGTTTTTCACATTCAAAACCGCATTGTACACCGCGCGTTGGCGATCGGTGAAACGACCTGAAACGGGAATTGTGCGACTCAAATCACTGGAGTAATTGGCGTATTCGGCACCCACATCCAAAAGCAATAAATCGCCCGTCTTACATTCTTGGTTGTTTTCGATATAGTGCAGCACGTTGGCATTGGCGCCACTCGCTATAATTGGGGTGTAGGCAAAACCTTTGGAACGGTTGCGCAAGAATTCGTGGGCAAATTCGGCTTCGATTTCATATTCCATCACGCCAGGTTTCACGAAGTTCAAGATGCGACGGAATCCTTTTTCGGTAATGTCGCAAGCCGTTTGCATTAGGGCCAATTCTTGGTTTTCTTTTACCGAACGCAAGCGCTGTAAAATCGGGTTGGATTTCTCGACTTTGTGCGCGGGATAGGTTTCTTTCCACCATTTGATGAAACGATCTTCGCGGGTTTGTGTCTCCACGGCTGAACGGTAATGTTCGTTGGTGTTGATGTACATCGTGTCAGCGTAGGTCATCACTTCTTTGAGCGTTTTTTGGAAATCTTGCAACCAAACAATGTTACGGATGCCTGAAACTTCGAAAGCGCGGTCTTTGGTTAGTTTTTCCCCTTCCCAAATGGCGATATGTTCATTGGTTTCGCGTAAAAACAAAACCTCTCGCAAATGCGCATAAGGAGCATCGGGGAATAACAACAAGATACTTTCCTCTTGATCGGCACCCGATAAATAAAATATGTCGCGGTGTTGGGCAAAAGGCAATGTGCTGTCGGCCGATACGGGATAAATATCGTTGGAGTTAAAAATGGCAACGCTATTGGGTTTCATTTGTGCCGTAAACTTGGCGCGGTTGGCGATAAACAGTTCGCGGTCGATAGCATGGTATTTCATATTCTTTTATTTGAAGATTTTTTTAGTTGAAGATTTGAAAATGATTTATCAAAATTACGGATAAGTCTAAAGCGATTCTTAGACAAAAGGCGTTATTTTAGATTTTTTCGAAATTCGATTTCAATATTAGGCAATTTTTGGAAATGAAGCGAAAAGTGTACTTTTAGAAAAAAATAAATCCATGAAAAAGGGAATCCTTTCTTTAATCTTGCTCTTTGGTGTTTTGTTGCATGCACAAGACAAGCCTGCGTATCAATTGTATGATAATAAAGGGAAGAAGGTAACGTATAGCAAAATGCTAAAAGCTGCCGCGGCAACCGAAGTAGTGTTGTTTGGCGAATATCATAACAATGCGATTTGCCATTGGTTGCAATTGGAGTTGACCAAGGATTTGGCCGAAGTAAAACCCTTGGTGATGGGCGCCGAAATGTTTGAAGCCGACAATCAAAAAGCGGTCAATCGGTATTTAGCGGATAGCATTACGCAAAAACAATTGGACAGTACGGCGCGGTTGTGGTCCAATTACAAAACCGATTACAAGCCGTTGTTGGATTTTGCCAAAGAAAAGAAGATAACGTTTGTGGCGACCAACATTCCCCGCCGGTATGCTTCGATGGTAGCCAAAAAAGGATTCGAAGTCTTAGAAACCTTAACGCCTGAAGAGAAATCCTGGATGGCACCGTTGCCTATGCCCTATGATGCGAATTTACCTGGATACGTCAATATGATGAAAATGATGGGCGAACATACGAGTCCAAATATGCCCAAAGCCCAAGCGACTAAAGATGCGACTATGGGGTATTTTATTGTACAGAACCTTCAGCCAGGAACGGTTTTTTTACACTACAACGGGACGTACCATTCCGACAATTATGATGGAATCAATTGGTATTTAAAAACCTATAAACCGGGTTTAAAAGTTATGACCATTGCTACGGTAGAACAAAAGGATGTGGGAAAACTTGAAGCTGAGCATTACAATAAAGCCGACTTTATTCTCGTTATCGATGAGGATGTAACAAAGACGTATTAGTTTCGTCTGGAAGGTAAATGCTCTACGTATGAAAAAATGGATCGCTTTTGGGATTGCTGTATTGGTTTTTGTACCTTTTTACTCTTGTGATCAGGAAGAAACGGTTGCAGAACCGTATTTGGTGGTTCGGTTTCAATTTGACCCCAATCAAGTACGGTTAAACAATTTGGGGCAACCGGCGGCGGTACCTTCGGGACATGCAGCTCAATCGCCTACATTCAACACCATTGGAGCTCATTATTTGGAGTTAGCCCAAAACGCCAATACGCAATTAGGCCAAGGTTTGGTGGTTTATCATGCCCCTGAGACCAATGCTGGAGGTGCGACGGCCATTGACTTTAATCAATCTAAGATTCTTGCCGAAGGAGCGGTTTTTCTGAAAATACCCTTACGCACTTTGGCACAAGGTACCTACGAGTGGGTTCGCGTTTCATTATCGTATCAAAACTACGGGATTTCTGTTCGGCATTCGGGCACGGATTATGCGGGGACCCTGGCGAGTTTTGTGGGCTACAATACTTACATTACAAGTCATGCTATAGGAAATAATTTTTTTGCTGTCGATGGCAATCGGGCGCAAGGGTATTGGGCGTTTGCCTTGAATGATTTTCCCTATTCATCCTCTGGACAAGCTCCTGCAGGGGCAACGACTGTACCCAATCCCCTAGCGGCTACATCGCCAATCCCTGTGGGGTCGTGTGTCGTAACAGGGAAGTTTCCCGCAGCACTACAAATCACAGGTAACGAAACCCGCGATATTGAACTCACGCTCTCATTGTCCAACAACAACAGTTTTGAATGGATTGAAGTGGTGCCCGATGGTAAGTTTGAACCTGCTGCAGGCGAAACGGTAGTCGATATGGGATTGCGTGGTTTACTTCCAACCTTTGAAAAATAAGACTTCTTTTTTTCGTATTTCTATTTTTTGTGTTGTTCTGCTTCCAATTTTGTAGTCCCCTAAACGCTTTTTAAATTCATTATAAATTAGTGCGAAAAGGTTGTAGTTAACTGCAAGAACCCTTATTTTTGTTTGATTTTTTAAAAAACTGTTACAATCAAATAAAAATTATGGCAAAATCTGCACTTCTGAAGTCCTCCATTGCAAAAAAATATTGGATGGCGCTAACGGGTTTATTTTTATGCTTGTTTTTGGTCGGTCACTTACTGGGGAATCTCCAGTTGATTTTCAGTGATGCCAAGCATTTCAACGATTATGCGTTGTTTATGACGACCAATCCAGCGGTAAAAATTCTTTCTTACCTAACTTACATTTCCATCATTTTCCATGCGGTAGATGGTATTTTATTGACTGTTCAGAATAAAGCGGCTCGTCCCGTAGGCTATGCCAAAGTGAATGCGTCGGCTAGTAGTAGCTTGGCGTCGCGCAACATGGCGGTGTTGGGAACATTAATCTTAGTTTTTATTGTAACCCACATGGCTAATTTCTGGGCACGTATGCATTTTGATGAAAACATGCCCATTGTAGTAAAGGAAATGAACGGTGGTATGGGTGGAAAACAGCGTGTGGCTGTGGGGACTAAAGAGTCGCCGAATCCCTATTTCCAAATTGATGAAAACGGACGATTTGGAGCGAAAATCTTAGAAGACATTAAGACGCAATCCATGGGTCAATATGATTTAGCGGTTCGCGACTTGACTACGGTGTACAACAAAAAAGATGGTGAAGTAATTTTTATTGGTCAAAAAGACTTGTACAAAATCACCATCGACTTGTTTAAAGATAAAAAATGGGGAATGGCTGCCACAGGATTATACGTTTTGGCCATGTTGGTTTTGGCATTTCACTTATTGCACGGGTTTCAAAGTGCCTTCCAATCGATGGGCGTAACCAGTCGTAAGTTAACGCCACTCATCAAAACATTTGGAACTGCTTTTGCTATTTTGGTTCCTGCCTTGTTTGCTGCGATTCCTGTTTACATTCATTTTTTCTTAAAATAATCAACATCACGATATGAAGTTAGATTCAAAAATACCGGAAGGTCACATTTCAGAAAAATGGACCAATCACAAGAATAACTTAAAGCTAGTAGCGCCCAATAACCGTCCAAAAATTGACATTATTGTGGTAGGGACTGGATTGGCGGGTGCTTCTGCGGCAGCTTCTTTAGGAGAAATGGGATACAATGTAAAAGCATTCTGTTTTCAAGATTCACCCCGTCGTGCGCACTCGATTGCCGCACAAGGAGGGATTAATGCCGCCAAAAACTACCAAAATGACGGAGACTCTGTGTACCGTTTGTTTTACGATACTATTAAGGGTGGTGACTACCGTGCTCGCGAGGCTAACGTTCATCGTTTGGCTGAAGTGTCGGGAAATATCATTGACCAATGTGTGGCGCAAGGTGTTCCCTTTGCACGTGAATACGGCGGAATGTTGGACAACCGTTCTTTTGGAGGAACTCAAGTTCAGCGTACATTCTATGCGGCGGGTCAAACTGGGCAACAATTGTTGTTAGGAGCCTATTCTGCTTTATCTCGTCAAATCGGATTAGGTCGTGTGCAGATGTTCAACCGCCACGAAATGTTGGATTTAGTAAAAGTTGACGGGAAAGCCCGTGGTATTATTGCGCGTAATTTGGTCACCGGTGAAATCGAACGTCATTCGGCACACGCTGTAATTATTGCTTCTGGGGGATATGGAAATGTATATTTCTTATCGACCAATGCGATGGGAAGTAACGTAACCGCTGCCTGGAAAGTACACAAACAAGGCGCCTTGTTTTCCAATCCTTGTTTCGTGCAAATTCACCCTACGTGTATTCCTGTTCATGGAACAAATCAATCCAAGTTGACTTTGATGTCGGAGTCACTTCGTAACTCTGGTCGTATTTGGGTGCCAAAGAAAAAAGAAGATGCTGAAGCCATTCGCGCTGGGCAATTGAAACCCACGCAAATTGCCGAAGAAGATAGAGATTATTTCTTGGAAAGAAGATACCCTGCGTTTGGAAACTTAGTACCACGTGACGTAGCTTCTCGTGCTGCCAAAGAGCGTTGTGATGCCGGATATGGTATTGAAGCTAATGACACGAATGAAGGGGTATATTTGGATTTCTCTACTGAAATTCAAAACAAAGGGAAGCAAGCAGCCTATGCGTCTGGAAATCACAATCCTTCTCCCGAAGAAATTACCCGTTTAGGTAAAAAATGGTTGGAAGAAAAATACGGTAACTTGTTTACCATGTACCAAAAAATCACCGACGAGAATCCGTATGAAACCCCAATGAAAATTTACCCAGCGGTACACTATACCATGGGAGGTGTTTGGGTAGATTATAACTTACAATCAACTATTCCAGGTTGTTTCGTGGCAGGAGAAGCCAACTTCTCTGATCACGGAGCCAACCGACTTGGTGCCTCCGCCTTGATGCAAGGGTTGGCCGATGGGTACTTCGTATTGCCTTACACGGTTTCTAACTATTTGGCTGACGATATTCGTACGGGCAAAATTTCAACGAGCTTGCCCGAATTTGACGAAGCAGAAAAACGCGTCAAAGACCAAATCAACAGCTTCTTGTCGAATAACGGTACCAAGACCGTCGATTATTTCCACAAACGCCTCGGATTGATTATGTGGAATAAAGTTGGTATGGGACGTAACGAGCAAGGATTAAAAGAGGCGATAAGCGAAATAGATGCGTTACGTGCTGAATTCTACAAAGACGTGTTTGTGCCAGGAAGCGCCGATGAGTTAAACCAAGAATTAGAAAAAGCACTTCGCGTTGCCGACTTCCTTGAATTGGGTCAGTTAATGGCGATGGATGCATTGGAACGTAACGAATCCTGCGGAGGTCATTTCCGTGAAGAATACCAAGACGCCGAAGGGGAGACGCTTCGTGATGACGAAAACTATTCTTTTGTGAGCGCTTGGGAATACAAAGGACCCGACATCAGCAAAGAAGAGCTTCAAAAAGAAGAGCTGAAATATGAGTATATTAAAATTGCAGCGAGAAACTATAAATAATTGAAACATGGCTTCTAAAAAGAACATCAATATAAATTTGAAAATTTGGCGTCAAAAAAATGGAAACGTCAAAGGACAATTGGTCGATTATAAGTTGGATAATGTCTCTACTGACAGTTCCTTCCTTGAAATGTTAGACCAGTTGAATGAACAATTGGTATCCCAAAAACAAGAGCCTGTAGCTTTCGATCACGATTGTCGCGAGGGAATTTGCGGTTCCTGCTCTTTGTTTATCAACGGACGTGCGCACGGACCTGATATGGGTATCACCACCTGTCAGTTGCACATGCGTATGTTTAAAGATGACGATACTATTTACGTGGAGCCATGGAGAAGCCGTGCGTTTCCAATCATCAAAGACTTGGTGGTGGATCGCAGTGCCTTTGACCGTATCCAACAAGCGGGAGGTTTCGTTTCAGTAAACACCTCTGGTCGTACAATCGATGCCAACACAATTCCAGTGCCCAAAGAAAATGCCGATAAAGCGTTTGAAGCGGCCGCTTGCATCGGATGTGGAGCCTGTGTAGCCACCTGCAAAAACGGTTCGGCTATGTTGTTTGTAGGCGCCAAAGTATCGCAATATGCTTTGTTACCTCAAGGAAAAGTTGAGGCAACACAACGTGTAATGAACATGGTACGCCAAATGGACGAAGAAGGATTCGGAAACTGTACCAATACAGGGGCTTGTGAAATCGAATGTCCAAAAGGAATTTCCTTAGAAAACATCGCTCGCATGAACCGCGAATATTTGAAAGCAAGTCTTAAATAAATCCCTTACAAAAGGTTAATTCATAAAGAGCACTTCTTCGGAGGTGCTTTTTTTATTTGGGCGAGCCCCGCCAAATTTTCTGCTAAAAAGTGATTTTGGAATTCGGGGCCAGGCTATCCGCCGTGCGCGGCACTTGGCTCCTACTTGCCTGCCGATAGGTAGGTCCCTCTCGCAATCCCTGTAAAAAAAACGTATATTTGAATACAATAAACAAACCACACGAATGAAATCCCTTTTTACACTCGTACTTTCGGGATGGGTGCTACTACTCCCAGCTCAAAATAACACTTCTTTTGTCAATCCTATGATTGGAACCGACGGTCATGGCCACACGTTTCCAGGAGCCACTTTACCCTATGGAATGGTTCAACTCTCCCCCGATACGCGTATTGATGGCAGTTGGGACGGATGTTCAGGCTACCATTATTCCGATCCAGTGATATACGGGTTTTCCCATACGCACTTAAACGGAACAGGGTGCTCAGATTATGGCGATATCATGCTTATGCCGACTATGGGTACTGTTTCTTTCGACCCGAAAGAGTATGGTTCTCCTTTTTCACATACAACCGAAAAAGCCAGCGCTGGGTATTATGAAGTTCGCCTCGAAAAGCACCAAATTCAAGCGCAATTCACCGCTACAACACGAGTGGGTTTTCATGAATATACCTTTACGCAAGAAGGGTTGGCCAACCTAATCCTCGATTTAAACCATAGAGATAAATTGCTATATGGCGAAATACGTGTAGTCAATAATCGTACGCTCGAAGTGCTCCGTCGTAGCGAAGCTTGGGCTAAAGATCAATGGGTATTTGCCCGCATTGAATTGGATACACCCATGAATATAGCTCGTGTTGAAGCCAATCGTACACAACAAAATGATTTTTACTCAGGGACCGTTTTGAAAATTGCGCTTCAAAAAAGCGTCAAAGCCGGAGATAAAATTAAGGTTAAAGTTACCCTTTCGCCTACTTCCTACGAAGGAGCTCGTTTAAACAGCAGTGAGGTAACGGGTTGGGACTTTAATCAGGTACGTAAAAATGCTGAAAAAGCGTGGGAAGCGGAACTGTCAAAAATTCAAATTTCGACCTCTAATGCCGACCAAAAAACGGTCTTTTATACCGCGCTTTACCATACGATGATGCAGCCCAACATTGCTCAAGATATTGATGGCTCCTACCGAGGACGCGATAATCTCATTCACAAAGCTGAGGGGTTTACCTATTACTCGGTTTTTTCCTTGTGGGATACCTTTCGTGCCGCCCATCCCTTGTATACCTTAATCGATAAAAAACGTACGGCCGATTATATTAACACGTTTATCAAACAATATGAACAGGGCGGCCGCTTGCCTGTTTGGGAATTGGCGTCCAACGAAACCGATTGTATGATTGGTTACCACGCGGTCTCCGTTATTGCTGATGCGATGGCCAAAGGAATTCAAGGATTTGATTATCAAAAAGCTTTTGAAGCCTCCAAACATTCGGCAATGCTCGATCATTTGGGATTGGAAGCCTACAAAAAACAAGGATTTATTGCCATGGACGATGAGCACGAAAGTGTTTCCAAAACTTTAGAATACGCCTACGACGATTGGTGTATAGCCCAAATGGCCAAAATTTTAGGCAAATCTGACGATTACCAGTATTTTATGAAACGCGCCCAAGCATGGAAAAATGTCTTTGATCCGAATACAGGTTTTATGCGCCCCAAGAAAAATGGGGGATGGGATAAACCGTTTGATCCGCGTGAAATCAACAATAATTTTACCGAAGGCAACAGTTGGCAGTACTCCTTTTTTGTCCCCCAAGACATCACTAGCATGATTGAGGCCTATGGCGGCAATTCAAAGTTTGAAGCCAAATTAGACGAAATGTTCAACAGTGAAAGCAAAACTACAGGACGCGAGCAAGTGGATGTAACCGGACTCATCGGCCAGTATGCGCACGGAAATGAACCCAGTCATCACATGGCCTACCTCTATAATTTCATTGGAAAACCCGAAAAAACGAGGGAGAAAGTCCACTATATCCTGAACACCTTCTACAAAAACAGCCCCGACGGTTTGATTGGCAACGAAGATTGTGGTCAAATGAGTGCGTGGTATGTGTTGAGCGCTTTGGGGATTTATGCAGTTACTCCCGGAATTCCAGAGTGGACACAAACCCAACCCTTGTTTTCTTCGGCGACGATTCAAATGGAAGACGGATCTCGCGTTACCCTAACCCCTGAAACACCAAAAAGTCGTTTGGGAATTGCCACGGTTCCAACAAATACTCAAGCGAATTTCCTAACCGCACCCAAAATTGTTCCCGTTCCTGTTATTGAAGCTGCACATAAAGCTTTTAAAGACCAAATGCAGGTTACCATTACCGCTCAGCATCCCTCGCATAGGATTTTCTATTTGGTTACCGTAAAAGGAGCCGATTATTCAAGAGTGAAGCGAACCTTCGTTCCTTATGTAGCTCCATTTACTATTGATGCGACGTCAACCGTGAGTGCTTATGTCATGGAGGGAAAACAAACAAGTCAAACGATTTTTGCTGCGTTTTTCAAAAAACCCAACAATTATTCAATAGCAATAACTTCAACCTACAATCCACAATACCATGCTGGCGGCTCCGAAGGCTTACTCGATGGGATTCATGGTACTACCAATTGGCGAAAAGGCGATTGGCAAGGATATCAAGCCCAAGATTTTGAAGCCGTAGTCGATTTAAAGGAAACCAAAAGCATTAGCACGTGCAAAACCTTCTGTTTACAAGATACCCGTTCTTGGATTGTCATGCCTACACAAGTAGCCTATTACAGTTCACTCGATGGGGTTAATTTTACATTGTTGGGAACGCTGACGCATACGGTCGACCCGCAAGATTATGAAAATTCGATCCATGATTTTGCATTGCAATTGTCCAAATCCATTCAAACCCGCTATATCAAGGTAAAAGCCATCAATTACGGCAAATTACCCGAGTGGCATATCGGTGCAGGCGGAGATGCTTTTATTTTTGTGGATGAAATTGAAATCAACTAACGATGCAAGTAGCCTTAGTTCAAACCGCTTTAGAATGGGAAAATCCCAGTGAAAATAGAGCTTTATTGGATAAAAAATTAAGCGCTATTTCGCCACATACCGATTTAGTAGTTTTGCCCGAAATGTTTACGACAGGTTTTACGATGCATCCGCAAAACTGTGCCGAAACGATGGAAGGGCCTACCGTCGAATGGATGCGGCAATGGGCACGTCAATTACAAGCCGCACTTGTAGGCAGTGTAGCTATCGTGGAGAACGGATTGTTTTATAACCGATTGCTTTTTTTAACGCCTGAAGGTGATGTCTCGATGTATGACAAAAAACACCGCTTTACCTTAGCGGGAGAAGATCAGGTGTATGAAGCGGGAAAACACCGTTTACTCATTGATTATAAAGGATGGAAAATTTGCCCTATGATTTGCTACGACCTTCGATTCCCAGTGTTCTCACGCAATACTGAGGATTATGATATATCGCTATATGTGGCAAATTGGCCAGCGCTTCGTATTCAAGCCTGGGACGTGCTTTTACGGGCACGTGCAGTCGAAAATATGTGTTATACCCTTGGCGTCAACCGCGTCGGAATCGACGGCAATGGATTGGAATACCCCGGACATTCGCAAGGGGTTGATTGCTTTGGAAACTACCTTTTGCCGCCACAACAAAGGGAAGGAGTATTCACAGTACAATTGGATAAAGAAAAATTAGTAGAAGCTCGATTACGATTTCCGTTCTTAAACGATCGCGACCATTTTACGTTATAGCGTCAAGGTCCTAAATCAATGGTCTGTTCGGCATCCCAATTCATACGAACTTCAATAGGCTCGGGATAGTAATAGACTTCTTCGCTTTGTTTTAACTCCATAAAGTTACCAGGAGTCCATTTTCCATCTTTGTCATCGTCATAAATAATGCGTACCGTAAAGGTGTTGGGTTGAATCAAATCAAAGGAAAAGGAAGATGATTTATCGCTATATGACGAAGCTAAAACTTTGCCTTGATTGTCTGTCAATTCTACGAGTATGGGAAAACGCTTGGCATTTTTAAGGTTGAGTTTTAAATTCCCAAAATCTGCATAATCGCCCGTATTAGTATTCAGTTGGAGTGTATCGTTTTTTTGTTCAAACCAATCCGTTAGAGCGCCGGGTAAAGCCGAAAATTTGTATTTTTCTTGAGGTTCTTTGTCAAAAAGTACGGCCATGGTATTGCGGTATTCATTATACTGCAACGTAAACTTCACCTCAGAGGAATCTTTTCGTAATAAGCGCATCAAACTCGAATCCCATTTTTTGAGCGGAATGGACGGTTTGATGAACAAGGTATCCCTAAAAGGTAAATTGCCTCCAGGACCAATCCCTATTTGAAGACTGTCTTTTTTGGCATCTTTCACTTTAAACCCAAAAGTTTTTTGATATGCGTCTTTTTGCATGTGTAACGTAAGGGAATCTCCTTTAGTGGTATTGAACCAAACTTCAGCCGAGTCTTTTCCGGCCAATTTCACCAGGCGATGGGGAATCACCTCATTTCCTTTTTGAAGTTTCAGCGAAGCCTTGGAAATGGCGCCTTGAAAACCAACCAAAACGCGTGATTTCTTTGTGTGCGATGTCGAAGTAATGCGTAATTCGCGCTGCGGACTGAACAATTCAAGTTGATAAACGGTATCGTTGGGAATACGAATAAAATCGCGTTGGAAACCAATTTTTTCTGTTTGGGGATCAAAACGATTGTTTTTGTTGAGGTCTTTTAAGGCAATTAATCGGTAGGTGCCCGATTTTAGGTTTTCCAAACGCACCACTTTGGCACTATCCAGTGAGTTGGCAACATATTTGGGCGCTTTTTTAAATACAATCGAGTCGGTGTAATTGGCATCCACTTCGTAGAGCATGACCGATACAAAATTGTCGGTTTTCCGTTCGAGAGCATCTTTAATTTTTACCCCCAAATGCAAGGTGTCAATGGCGGGTCCTGTAGAGAAAACAAAGCGAAATTGTTGGTACGGATTTCCTTCGTTATTGTCTTGAATGCTTTGTCCAAAATTGAAACTATACGTGGTATTGGGTTGTAAGGTGTCTTTAATTTTTATGGTAAGGATTTTACTCGGGTTTTGTGGAGTCACCTCAGGGGTGGTATTCATAGGAGGTGAAACGACCAATTGCTTTTCCAAATCCTTGAGCTTAACATATTCATCAAATTGCAGTTTTATGATATTGCCCGAAAATTGGGTGCTAAAATTCTTAGGAAAACTCGAGACCAATTGCGGCGCGAGCGAATCTTTAGGCCCCCCGTTAACATTCCCACGACGAGCACAAGAAGGCATCCAACCGATGAGGGTGATAAGAAGGAGGATGAATACTACTTTTTTAAACATAAATGCCTGAAATTACACCGCAAAGTAACAATTATAATTGGGGAAGCGAAAATCTTTTTGTGGAGATTTAACGAATTTATTGACTCATCGCCATACAAACAATGCTAATTTTTGCCCCCGGAATTTTCAAAAGTTCACGGGCACAAGCTTCCAAGGTTGACCCTGTAGTGATGACATCGTCGATCAACAGAAAATGGTTGTGGTGATAGGCTTCCGCATTACGAAGACCAAAAATTTCATGCACCACTTCCGATCGGCCTAAAATCGATTTCTTCGTTTGCGTTTTTGAATACAACTGCCGCACGAGTAAGGTGCGAAGGCAGGGAATTGCCAACTGTTCTGCCAGCGCTTCTGCATAGGTATCCACTTGGTTAAATCCCCTTTGGCGCTGTTTCCGTGGATGAAGCGGAACTGGAATGATGAAATCGGGATATGGCGATGGGAAATTTCGTTGTAAAACCGTGCCATGCCAATGACCGATGGCTGTCCCTATAGCTTCTTGTCCTTTGTATTTTAAGTGGTGAATGAGTTCCTGCACGGCCCCTTTTTTGTGAAAATACAACAAGGCTCCACCATACACCAACGGGATGCGGCCATAGAATTTTCGTACGACTTCATTATCTTTTTGCAGATGATGCATGGTTTGCGGAAGGTCATGCCGGCATCGGGTGCAAATCACAAATTCTTGATGGAGTAAGAGCGCTTGACAGGCAGCGCAAGTTTCGGGATAAAATAGGCGAATAAAATGCGATATCATAGGCTTATAATTAAAAAAAATAAAGATATAAAAATCACGGTAATCCTCATCGCTACAAGGCAGTTTTTTATACTTTTGCACCACTATGGCAAAACAAGAAGATTTTTTCAAAAATGTAGTTTCGCATGCAAAAGAGTACGGATTCATCTTTCCGTCGAGCGAAATTTATGACGGATTAAGTGCCGTCTACGATTATGCACAAAACGGTGCTGAATTAAAGAAAAACATTCGCGAATATTGGTGGAAGGCAATGGTGCAAATGCACGAGAACATTGTGGGGATTGACGCGGCCATTTTAATGCATCCTACCACTTGGAAAGCTTCGGGGCACGTTGATGCTTTTAACGACCCCCTCATTGATAACAAAGATTCCAAAAAACGCTATCGTGCCGATGTTTTGCTAGAGGATTATTGCGAAAAATTACAGCAAAAAGCGCAAAAGGAAATCGATAAAGCCCGCGAACGATTCGGCGATTCCTTTGATGAACAACAGTTTGTCACGACGAATGGACGTGTGGTGGAATATTTATCCAAAAAGAAATCCATTCTAGAACGCATGGCTAAGTCTTTGGACAGTGGCGATTTGGAAGATGTAAAAGCCTTGATTGAAGAATTGGAAATTGCCGATCCTGAAACGGGTTCAAAAAATTGGACAGAAGTACGTCAATTTAACTTGATGTTTGGCACTAAATTGGGCGCCTCTGCCGAAAACGCCATGGATTTGTATCTACGTCCCGAAACAGCACAAGGGATTTTTGTCAACTTTTTAAATGTACAGAAAACGGGACGAATGAAAGTACCTTTTGGGATTGCTCAAACAGGGAAAGCGTTCCGTAATGAAATCGTTGCGCGACAATTTATTTTCCGGATGCGGGAATTTGAGCAAATGGAAATGCAATTCTTTGTGAAGCCCGGTGAAGAGATGAAGTGGTACGAATACTGGAAAGAAACCCGACTTAAATGGCACTTGTCGTTGGGATTGGGTGCAGAGAATTACCGTTTTCACGATCATGAAAAATTAGCACATTATGCCAATGCAGCAGCCGATATCGAGTTTAATTTTCCTTTTGGCTTTAAAGAGTTGGAGGGGATTCACTCCCGCACCGATTTTGACCTGAAAGCACACGAGCAGTATTCGGGTAAAAAATTACAATATTTTGACACCGAAGAAAATAAAAACTATGTTCCTTATGTGGTGGAAACCTCGGTTGGTTTAGACCGTATGTTCTTGGCCGTATTTTCTAAAGCCTTGCAAGAGGAAACCCTAGAAGACGGCAGTACGCGAACTGTTTTGCGTTTGCCAAGTGTTTTAGCACCGACCAAAGCTGCGGTTTTGCCTTTGGTTAAAAAAGATGGATTGCCCGAGATTGCCCGTGCTATCATAGAGGATTTAAAATGGGATTTTAACGTGGCCTACGATGAAAAAGATGCTGTGGGTCGTCGTTACCGTCGTCAAGACGCTTTGGGAACACCATTTTGTATTACCGTGGATCACCAAACGCTCGAAGATCAAACCGTGACGCTTCGCCATCGCGATTCTATGGTGCAAGATCGAGTAGCCATTAGCGCACTTCGAGGAATCATTTTGGATGAAGTGTCGATGCGCAATTGGTTAATGCGAACGAAATAAAATAGAAATCAAATAAAAAAGCGGCTCATTCCTAGAACGAGCCACTTTTTTTATGCCTCTTCCTCCCGAGGAAGCGTTATGTCAGTGAGTAGAAAGTCTTTCACTTTGTCCCAAGTTTTTATATTGAGGGAATAGTAAATGTTATTTCCTTTGGACTTCCCTTTGATCAGTTTAACGCGTTTCAATTCCGATAAGTGTTTGGAAACCGTAGATTGGGCTAACGGTAGTACTTCCAATATTTCTCCACACGATGAGGCAGGAGCTTGCATCAAAAACTGTAAAATTTTCAACCGTGCTGGATTTCCCATTGCCTTTAATATGTCGGATAAATCGTTGATTTTAAATGAAAAACCCTGCGTTTTAGTGATTCCCATATCGCTAAGTATAAATTTAAAATTGCGGTTCGCGTTAAACGTTGCCCTAAAGGTAATGCAAATCGTTCAAACGAAAAAAAATCAATCTTATTTTCAACAGTTAATTTGTTTATAAAGTTGTTTAAAAATACTATTTACAAGGCTTGAGGGGTAACTGTTATTATTTCTATATTCATATATGTAAAAATAGTCTTTTTAAGAAAGGGTATTTGAACGAAGTTTTACTAGTAAAAAGAAGTCATTTCTTACAAATAATACCGCTTTTATCGACCTTTTTTTCCGTTCACCTATTTTTTAGGATTACGGAATCCGATGGTCGATTTTGGGTCCTTTTTGTGAAGAGTTTCTTTTATTTTAGCCCTTGCGTGCCCCCGCAGACAGTGAAACTTTTAGTTTTATGATTGTCATAGACTTAACCGCAATTCCTATTGGAAAGAACTAGTGCTTTGCTCAAAAAGTAAAGCTTTGAAGACCATTTCCTTTGTTGTATTGGACGATGATCCCCAACGGATGCAAAAAACAGCAGCGGTTGCGGGAGGTTTTCCGTTTATGACCTTTTTAGGTTCGGCTGCTTCAGCTGAAGAAGCCTTGGATTTGGTACTGGAAGTTCGTCCCGACTTAGTTTTTTTAGAAATTGAACCCGAAGAACCTGAAAATGGGTTGTCTTTGGCTTTGATCAGTGAATGGTACCGATATCTCGTTCAAGTGCCACAAGTTATTGTTACCACCAAAAATGATACCCTTAGTTTACAAGCGTTCAAGTACGGTGTTTTTGATTATTTCACGCATCCGGTAACGACTTCTGAACTCCGAAAAACACTGTTGCGCTTAGAGAAGACATTGGGTTATACGCTACGCCAACCTCCAGCTGTGCCAGTAACGCCTGTGGCAACAACGGTTGTACAATCGCAAGGAGTGGCTCCTACTGTTCCCAATACGGAATTATCTACCCCAATAGCGCTAGAGGAAGCGACAACAGAAGTAGACGAAGTGGAAGAAAATGAGACTGTAGAAGCAACTGAAGTTGACTCGGAAGAGGTTGCCGCAGAAGCCGATACTTCAGAGGAAGAATCGGTAACAGTGGCCGTAAATCCAGCTACGACAATCGAAGTCAACACCCCCCAACCGTTGGTGATTTGCGTCAAATCTTACGGAGATTATCGCTACATTGATGCCGATGAAATTTGTTATTTGCAAGCCGATAACAATTCGACGGATATCCATTTGAATACAGGTGAAATGATTACCGCGTTTAAAACCTTAAAGCATTTCGAAGGGGTATTGCAATCGCCTTTTATTCGCATTCACAACAGTTACATTGTCAATATCACTTATATCGGGCGTATTCATACAGGAAATTCGGTATGTCACTTAAAAAATTCGACGGTAAAACTACCTTTCTCTAAGTCATATAAAGACAATATCGACCTCATAATCAATCAAATTGCTTCAGGGAACTATTTGGAGATTTAAGGAAGTTTTCTTTTTTTTGTAGCCTAAAATAGTAAACGCCATGACCATAAATGTATTGATCGTAGATGATCACAAATTAATTATTGAGGGGTACAAAACCATTTTTTCCAACAATCGCTTAGGGGCAGAAATCGATGTTTGTGAGGCCACCACCACCACGCAAGCCGTAGAAATTTTGAAAGCATCCGCTGTTGAAAAGACTTACGATGTCGTTATTTTGGATTATACGCTTCCTGTTTGCGAAACCCATAAAATTTATAATGGTTTTGACTTAGTACACTACGTTCGAACGTATCAACCGCAGGCCAAATTAATGATTTTAACCTCTCACTCGGAGGCACTTATTCTGTATCGTGTGATCATGGAATCTCGGGCAGAAGCCATTATGATTAAAAGTGATTTTTCCTCTATGGAATTGTTAGAAGCTTTTGAAAACGTGTATCAAGGCGGTACGTGTTACACCAAAACGGTAGCCACTTTAAAACAGCAATTAAATGCCGATTACAAGGTATTGGATGGTATCAACCGACAATTGATTGCCATGCTGGCGCAAGGGTTTAAAACACGCTATATCATGGATCATTTAGGACTGTCCAAAAGCGCCATAGACAAGCGAAAGGCCCTTATTCGCGAGTATTTTGCTGTTGAAAAAGGCAATGATGAAACCATAGTACAAATCGCACGCGACCGTGGATATATTTGAATTTTAACAAATTATACACTTTTTGCACACCTGAGATTGCAAAGTGCCTTGGTATCTTTGTCAAACGATTTGAGAATGAAAAGGATGCTGCTGTTGCAATCAAATAATTTACGCCATGATAAAATACGTTCTAATTGGATTTTTTGCCTTATTATTTAATGTACTTCCCGTTCGATCACAAGCCCCTTTAGACTCCGGGAAAATAGTAGTTCGGCTCGTTTTCATGACCGATACATTACAGTTACATTTTGATTCAAAAGCGATTTGGGAGCAAGCGTGTCACGATTTGGATTTTTCCGTTGCTGATTTTGCGTTGTCCCTTGCCCCCGAAACAGGCATCGTTCCCACGGTTCTTGTCACGCTTTATGAATGGAACCCATGGGTGGGCTTACCGTATAGCATGTTTGGATTTTGGAAACGCTACGGACCCGTTGCCTGTGAATTGGAATGTATAACACATGAAATCAATACGTTGTGGTACGATGAAAAAATTGCTTCACGTTAAATTTTAACAAAATGTACACTTTTAGTGTAGCAATAGTTAAAAATAGCCATGTAATTTTACCGTGTACAAGCACTTAAAATTGGGTTTCAGCCGATACTATGATAAATCCCCTCACTCGGAATTCACTGTTGTCACTTTCGTTAATTCTGTTGTATACGCCCGGATTCTTTATTTTTTCTACGCCTTTCCGAGTAGGGGATTTTTATTTATTTGTTAACTTGAGCGGATGAATCCGCTTTTTTTATACACTTATGCGATACGTTGTTTTTATTAGTTTTTTATTCGTTTTTACCACCTGCAGTAACCCCCAAAGAACGGAAGGACCAAGCCCTCAGACCCTACAGAAGTTGGATAGCCTCATTGGTGTTAATCGAAGAAGTCCCTTGGAGCCTGATTTAGTGCGAAGAAACTTGGATTTAGCCCTAAAAATTACAGGCACAGCGGGAGATTCACTAACCAAAGAGTACAAGTATAAAATACTTTGGAACAGTTTTTTTTGTTTGGAAAGTAAAAACCAAAAGTATATCGCTGATTTTGAGAAGTATTGTAAAATGTTTCCTAATGATTCGGTACTCATTGGAAGGTTGTATTTAGCAAAGGGAAGACATTTTGTGGATAAGGACCTATCAGATAAAGCTTTTGTTTATTTCAATTATGCAGATAAAGTTTTCTCTAAGATAAAACATCTAGAGGGTATGTGTGAGACCTATCTTAGAATTTCGGAGTTGTTAATGTATTTAAACGATTATTCTATTTCTGAACACTATTTAACGAAAGCGGAGAAGATATTAAAGAATCTGAAAAATGAAGGGCTAAACAAAAAACTCATACTTATAAAGGCATATATTTTAAATACACATTATAAATATGGTGCTTCTATAGCATTACTGGAAAGTGCACTAAAATATGGAGTAAATAAAATAGTTTTTGAAAAAAAACATCGAGCTGATTTAAGAGAGGCTTTAATGTTATCGTATAGTTATAACAAAATGTACAAAGAAAGCCATCAATTAATGAATCAATTAATAAACGATGAATATAAGGGTAATTTAATGTTTGAATTAATAGTAGATGTTGAAAACAAAATAAATCTTTATAAGGATTTCGATGCAATTTCGGAATATGAGTATTATCTAAAAAAATGCAGGGGGTCTAATTATCTTCAATTTTTAATTTGTCGTGAGTATACAAATTATTTATTATCAATTAAATCATTTGATAAAGCAAGAGAAATGGCTCATCGTGCATATCAATTGTGCAAAAATGGCTTATCTCCTTTTGATTATCTAAATTCTTTAGTTTTATTAAGCAGAGCAGATCCATCACAACGCCTTTTCGCCATAACAGAATACGACCGTGTAATAGATGAAATTTTGGTGAAAAAACGATACCAGCAAAATAATTTTTACAAAATACAACTTGAAACCAATCAGTTGGCCTTGGCCAAAGTCAAAACCGAGCGCCAACGTAACCAATTGATGTGGGGATTGGCAGGGGCCAGTTTGTTGTCGCTGATCATTTTCTTAATTTACCGTAATCGTTTGTTTCAATTGCGACATGAAATCAACAAAAAAAATCAAAAAAGTAATGCGCGTATTGAAGAGTTATTGGTCAAAAATCAAGAAATCGAGGCCCAAACTCGCAAGCATCTGCTACGGGGCATTGCGATGGAAATTCACGACAACGTACTCAACCGCTTGGCCAGCACCCGATACCAACTTTTTAAATTGCATTTCAAGCAAGACAAACAAACGCTTCATGAAGCCATGGAAGGCATCGAACATATTCAACAGGTGGAAAACGAATTACGTTTGTTAACCCATAACCTTACGAATGAAAGTAATTCGGTTACCATTTCTTTACTTTCCATGATTCAAGAGTTAATTGATATTCATCATGAGGTGTATGATCAAGAAGTGGAGTTTACCGTTTCGCAATGGGATTGGGAACAATTGCCCTATGATACCAAAATTAATTGTTTGCGGATTGTACAAGAAGCCTTACTCAACATCACCAAGCATGCCAAAGCGACCCGGATATCAATTCAATTTATTCACGATACCCATCACTTAATTTTTCGAATTTCCGACAACGGGAAAGGTATTGAAGCGGTAAAAACGACCCCTGGCATAGGCCTAAAAAACCTAGAAGAACGCGCTCAAATGATGGCCGCCAAAATAGAAGTTTATTCGACCCCTGCCGAAGGAACGACCTTGCAAATTACACTTCCGATTTAGTTTAAATAATTGAAAAACAGTGTTTTAGTTTAAAAAATAGGCTTTTCTTGCCCTGTTTTTTAAAAACCATGCATTCACCCAAATTTGAGCTCCATTCACTCACAAATGACTATCATCCACTATATACACATGTGAGGCTGTCAATTACCTCGCTATGCTCTAGTAGTTTTACATCGTGAAAGCCCCAAACGAATTGGCTTTACAACTTAAAAAAGTCTAACAAAATTATTAAAGCATACAATTATGAAAAAGTCAGCAATTATTTCTGCATTGTTTACAATGATGTTGGTTTTAACTTCTTTTAGTACTCCAAGTGAAATAGGCGGTCGTGGTACTGTTGGTACTGGAAGTTACAGTATAGGCGGTCGTGGTACTGTTGGTACTGGAAGTTATGAAATAGGTGGTCGTGGTACTGTTGGTACTGGAAGTTACAATATAGGCGGTCGTGGTACTGTTGGTACTGGAAGTTACAGTATAGGCGGTCGTGGTACTGTTGGTACTGGAAGTTAATTAAAATACATATAAATTATATTTACAAACCAGCATTTTATGCTGGTTTTTTTATTTTTGTAAAAAATCGATTTTTGAAAAAAATCTTATTTACCATATTTTTAATTAATTTCTTCTTCCTTATATCTTGTGATAATAAGGAAGTAAAAGTTAACGCTCAAAAAAATCATCTTAATGAGTTCGAAGAATTGTATAGAAAAGTAAATGATTCAAGTTTAAGTTT
>CANHRI010000001.1 GCA_947463515.1 Flavobacteriaceae bacterium | reverse complement strand
TCTACTTTACGTGCGATTTCGCCGTCTGTCATATCTACTTTCGCTGTTCCGTAGGTATCAATGAATAAACCACATGGTTTAGCTACACCGATCGCGTAAGAAACTTGAACTAATACTTGGTCACATAAACCAGCAGCGACTAAGTTTTTCGCTATGTGACGTGTTGCATAGGCAGCTGAACGGTCTACTTTGGACGGATCCTTACCAGAGAATGCACCACCACCGTGAGCACCTTTTCCACCGTAGGTATCTACGATGATTTTACGGCCTGTTAAACCTGTATCTCCGTGTGGACCACCGATCACGAATTTACCTGTTGGGTTGATGTGGTAGGTGATATCGTCGTTAAATAAATGGGCGTATTGTGGGTATTTCGCTTTCACGCGCGGAATCAAGATTTCGATCATGTCTTTCTTGATTTTCGCCAACATCGCTTCTTCTTGATCGAAGTCGTCGTGTTGGGTCGAAATCACAATCGCGTCAATACGTTGCGGTTTGTTATCGTCAGAATATTCTAAAGTTACTTGCGACTTGGCATCTGGACGTAAATAGGTGATTTCATTGTTTTCGCGACGTAAATTTGCCAATTCAATCAATAAGGCATGCGACAAATCCAACGCCAATGGCATGTAATTGTTGGTTTCATTGGTGGCATAGCCAAACATCATTCCTTGGTCACCCGCCCCTTGCTCTTCTTTGGTGGCACGGTCAACTCCTTGGTTAATGTCTGCCGATTGTTCGTGAATCGCTGAAAGCACACCACATGAATTGGCTTCAAACATGTACTCGCTTTTGGTGTACCCAATTTTCTTGATGACATCACGTGCGATTTGCTGCACATCCAAATAGGTGTTAGATTTCACCTCACCCGCCAAAATAACTTGTCCCGTAGTGACCAACGTTTCGCAAGCTACTTTAGAATCAGCATCAAATGCCAAAAAGTTGTCAATTAACGCGTCAGAAATCTGATCCGCTACTTTGTCTGGGTGTCCTTCACTTACCGACTCAGAAGTAAATAAATAAGCCATAATTATACCTTTAAAATTTTTGTTTTAAATGATAAGAGGGAAAAAGGGTGGTGCAACAACTAAAGAAGAATTACTGCTTTAGCATTTTTTTACGAGGTTGCAATCAGAACAAATTTCTCCTCTTCTATTTTTCGGTTGCAAATTTATGAAAATCAAATCCAATAATTCCAAATATATCTTTAAATTTTTCGCAAACGTTTGCGCTTTTTTTCAAATAATTATTTTGAAATGAGGATTTTCTTGTCTTACCTTTGCATTGTTCTTAAAAATAATGGCGTTATCACGAAAGCGGGAGGGAATAGACCCTACGAACGCTTAGCAACCCCTCAACCTCGAGGAAGGTGCTACATTCTATTCTGATTTTTTCAGAAAAAGATAACTTAGGAGAATCCTCTCTTTCCTGATAACGCAATACAAGATTAGTTATCATTATGCGTGTAAATATTAATGAAATTCTAAAACAGCGAATCCTTGTTCTCGATGGCGCCATGGGAACTATGTTGCAACGCAATCAGTTTGAAGAAGCTGACTTCCGTGGCGAACGTTTTAAAGATTTTCCTCATCCCCTAAAAGGGAATAACGACTTGCTTTCCATCACCCAACCCGAGGCCGTAAAAGCCGTGCATCGTGCGTACTTTGAAGCCGGTGCCGATATCGTAGAAACCAATACCTTTTCAGGAACCACGATTGGGATGGCCGATTACCATATGGAAGATTTAGTCTACGAACTCAACTACCAATCGGCTAAAATTGCCCGTGAAGTAGCCGACGAATTTACCGACAAACCCCGTTTTGTGGCAGGTTCAATCGGTCCCACCAACCGTACCGCCAGCATGAGTCCCGATGTCAACGATCCAGGCTATCGCGCCGTAACTTTTGACGATTTGCGAATTGCCTACCGCCAACAAGTGGAAGCGCTTATCGATGGGGGAGCCGACCTACTTTTGGTCGAAACGATTTTTGATACGCTGAACGCCAAAGCTGCCTTGTTTGCCATCGAAGAAGTGAAAGAAGAACGCCAATCCGATATTCCCGTTATGGTTTCTGGAACGATTACCGATGCCTCTGGGCGAACCCTATCCGGGCAAACGGTGGAAGCTTTTTTGATATCGATTGCACACATTCCTTTGTTAAGTGTTGGCTTCAATTGTGCACTCGGTGCCGATCAGTTGAAACCGTATTTAAAACGCTTAGGGCAACATACCCAACTCAATATTTCGGCGCATCCCAATGCTGGTTTGCCCAATGCCTTCGGTCAATACGATCAAACGCCCGAAGAAATGCAAGCCTTAATTCGCGAGTATTTGAATGAAAACTTAGTGAACATCATCGGGGGCTGTTGCGGGACTACTCCAGAGCATATTCGTGCGATTGCACAAGTGGCGGCAGAATTTAAGCCGAGAACCGAGAGCAGTTTACAGTCATCAGTAGCCCGTATATAAGTGCATTATGAGTAAGGAGATACCGACAACCGACAACCGACAACCGACAACCCAATACTTGCGATTATCTGGTTTAGAACCACTAATCATCACTCCAGAAACCAACTTCGTTAACGTAGGGGAACGGACCAATGTAACGGGTTCCCGTAAGTTTTTGCGATTAATTAAAGAGGGGAATTACGAGGCAGCTGTAGATATTGCCCGCGCCCAAGTAGAAGGCGGTGCGCAAATCATCGATGTCAACATGGACGAAGGAATGCTTGATGGGGTAGAAGCGATGACTAAATTCCTGAATTTGATTGCAGCCGAACCCGATATTGCTCGTGTTCCTGTGATGATCGACAGTTCGAAATGGGAAATCATTGAAGCCGGACTCAAAGTCATCCAAGGAAAAGGCGTTGTGAACTCGATTTCTTTGAAAGAAGGGGAAGCCGCTTTTATCCATCATGCCAAATTGATCAAACGCTACGGCGCTGCTGTGATTGTCATGGCTTTTGATGAGGTGGGACAAGCTGATACCTACGAACGCCGAATCGAAATTTGTAAACGCAGTTACGATATCTTGGTGCATCAAGTGGGTTTTCCGGCTACCGATATCATTTTTGACCCCAATATTTTTCCCGTCGCTACCGGTATGGAGGAACACCGCCGCAATGCAGTGGATTTCTTTTTAGCGACAAAATGGATTCGTGAAAATCTGCCCTATGCCCATGTTTCGGGAGGGGTGAGTAACGTGTCATTTTCCTTCCGTGGGAATGACAAAGTGCGTGAAGCCATGCACTCTGCTTTTCTATACAATGCTATCCAACACGGCATGACGATGGGTATTGTGAATCCGGAAATGTTAGAGATCTATGACGAAATTGATCCCGATTTACTCACCTATGTTGAAGATGTCTTGCTTGATCGTCGTGATGATGCGACAGAACGTTTGCTCGACTACGCCGAAAACTTAAAATCGGATACCAAAACCACGGATAAGGTTGTTCAAGAATGGCGCAACGGTTCGGTACAAGAACGCCTTACACATTCCCTAGTAAAAGGCTTGGACGAATTTATCGAACTAGATGTGGAAGAAGCACGTCAATTGGTTGATAAACCCATCCAAGTCATCGAACAACATTTGATGAACGGGATGAATGTAGTCGGCGATTTGTTTGGTTCAGGAAAAATGTTCTTGCCGCAAGTGGTGAAATCGGCTCGGGTCATGAAAAAGGCAGTGGCGTACCTTTTACCATTTATTGAAGCCAGTAAAGACGGTCAGTCGGCGGGGGCTGGAAAGGTTCTCATGGCTACTGTAAAAGGCGACGTACACGATATTGGAAAAAACATCGTATCGGTGGTGTTGGCCTGTAATAACTTTGAAATTATCGACTTGGGGGTGATGGTACCGCCCGAGAAAATTATACAAACCGCTGTCGCTGAAAATGTAGACATCATTGGATTGAGTGGTTTGATCACGCCGTCTTTAGACGAAATGGTGTATCTCGCCAAAGAAATGGAACGCTTGAATATTTCTATTCCGATTATGATTGGAGGCGCAACGACTTCGCGTGCACATACTGCGGTGAAGATTGCCCCCGAATACACCGGAAGTGTGGTGCATGTCAACGATGCCTCGCGTGCCGTAACGGTAGCGAGTAATTTGTTGCAACCCGAAAACAAAGCGACTTATGCCGAACAAATTCGGGAGGAATACGATCAATTGCGCGAAGGGTATTTGAACCGCAGTCGCGAAAAGGAATTCTTGCGTCTAACTGAAGCCCGTGCGAATAAATTGCGTTTGGATTGGTCCCAATACCAACCGGCTCAGCCTAATTTTATTGGGGTACAAGAAGTGAAGGTAACCTTGGCGGCATTGGTGCCGTTTATCGACTGGACACCGTTTTTCCATTCGTGGCAGCTGTTTGGGAAATACCCCGCGATATTGAAGGATGATGTCGTAGGCGAACAAGCGCAACAGCTGTTTGACGATGCTCAAAAAATGTTGGCGCAAATTGTGAGCGAAAACTGGTTTATCGCCAAAGGTTTAGTGGGCATTTTCCCAGCAAATTCCGTCAACGATGATGATATCGAAGTGCTGCCAACCACCGACAACCCACAACCAGTAACTAGCAACCGACCACCGACAACTTTCCTCACCTTGCGTCAGCAGTCAAAGAAGAATATAGGAGCGCCGAATATCGCCTTGGCCGACTTTATCGCACCCAAAGAAACGGGCGTGCAAGATTACATCGGGTGTTTTTGTGTGACGACGGGTTTTGGGGTTGATGAAAAAGCAGCCGTGTTTGAAAAGGATTTGGACGATTACCAGGCGATTATGGTCAAAGCCTTGGGCGACCGATTGGCGGAGGCCTTTGCTGAATATTTGCATTTGAAAGTTCGGAAAGAAATTTGGGGTTATGCCAGCGACGAACAGTTGGATAACCCAGCCTTGATTGCCGAAGATTATAAGGGCATCCGACCCGCACCGGGCTATCCCGCTTGTCCCGACCATTTGGAAAAACCGACGATTTGGAAACTTTTGCAAGTAGAAGAACGCATTGGAGTAACCCTGACCGAAAGTATGGCGATGTGGCCGGCTGCTTCGGTGTCGGGTTACTATTTTGCTCATCCCGAAAGCAAGTATTTCGGGTTGGGGAAAATCAAAGCCGATCAGGTCGAGGATTATGCGCAACGTCGTGGTGTATCGGTGGAGGTGGCTCATAAGTGGTTGGCGCCGAATGTGGCGGATTAGCCCCCCAGCCCCCAAAGGGGGAGATAGTGACTAGTGACTAGTGATTAGTAATTAGTGACTAGTGATTAGTTCCGATACTTCGGGGGTGATGGGTGCAGGGAGTGCGCGAGGGGTAGAAGCAAGGTGCCGTGCACCGCGGATGACCCGACCCTGTGGATACCGATTCGCGCGGATAAAGACCAAGGTGCTGCCACAGGGACGCGCCCAAAAAAAATAGAACTTGAAACAAGTAGTTTAGAATAAACCCATTTAAAATTCAAAATTTATAATTTAAAATAAATGAAGGTAACCCAACATATCGAAAATGCTCAAGGAAAGCCGTTGTTTTCTTTTGAGATTTTACCGCCGTTGAAAGGGCAGAATATCCAGTCGATTTTTGACGGGATTGATCCGTTGATGGAATTTCAACCGCCTTTTATTGACGTGACGTATCACCGTGAGGAATACGAATTTAAGGAGTTGGAGAACGGATTGTTGCAAAAGAAAGTGGTCAAAAAACGTCCGGGAACGGTTGGTATTTGTGCCGCGATTCAAGGGAAATACGACGTGGATGCGATTCCGCACGTATTGTGTGGTGGCTTTACCAAAGAAGATACCGAGAACTTGTTGATCGACTTGGATTTCCTCGGTATTGACAATGTGGTTGCACTGCGCGGGGATGCGTTGAAAACGGAAACCTATTTCAAACCTGAGAAAGACGGGAACCATTATGCCTCGGATTTGGTGGAGCAAATTAGTAATTTGAACCGCGGAATTTATTTGGACGAAGACTTGAAAAATACCGCCAAAACCAATTTCTGTATCGGTGTGGCGGGCTATCCTGAAAAACATATGGAAGCACCCAGTTTGGATTCGGACATTCATTTTTTGAAGCAAAAAATTAAGAATGGCGCCGATTATATCATCACGCAAATGTTTTTTGACAACCAAAAGTTTTTTGATTTTGTCGATAAATGTCGGAAAGCAGGTATTGAGGTGCCGATTATTCCCGGACTCAAACCAATCGCGACAAAGAAGCAGTTGAACTTGATTCCGCACCGCTTTAGTCTGGAATTGCCCGACAGTTTGATTATGGAGGTGGTACGTGCCAAAGACAACGATGCGGTGAAGCAAATTGGCATTGAATGGTGCATTCAACAAAGTAAAGAACTTTTGGCGGCGGGCGTTCCCGTGTTGCATTACTATTCCATGGGGAAAGCCGACAACATTAAGGCGATTGCTCAAGAGGTATTTTAATAGCTACTAACTAACCTTTATATTCAGAAACCTGTTGCACTTCGGTGGGGCAGGTTTTTTTGTAGTCGTAAGTCAGAAAGTCGTAAGTCGTAAGTCTGATGGTGAGTTTTTTATTAGGTATAACTCCCCCTTTGGGGGTTGGGGGGCTTATAACGCATAACTTTTAATTCCTAATTCATAACTCATAATTCCTAATTCATAATTCCCAATTTCCTTTATATTTGCTTTACCTAACCCATTGCCATGCGCAGTATTTTTTTGTTTTTGTGTGGACTACAACTCCTATGGGCGCAAACGCCTGGGGTTTCGCCGCAATGGGAATTAAGTTTGTTTCGCGGGAATGTTATGCCACATACGCCCGACTTATACCATTTGCAAGGGCATCCCGAAGGGATTTTGCTAGCCTATAATTGGCAAACCCACGGAAGCAAAGAGTGGCACCGTACCTACGATAATCCCAATTACGGGATTTATCTATTGTATCAGGATTTCAACAATCGTTTTCTCGGACACAGTTGGGCCGTCGGCGGGCAGTTTCAGTTCTTTTTTCTACACCGTCATTTGCGACTCACCACGGCGGCTGGGGTGGCCTATATGAATCAGCCTTATGATAAGGTCACCAATAGCAAGAATAAAGCGTTTGGGAGTCCTTTGTTGGCCAACATCAACTTAGGATTGCACTATCAAATTCCTTTGTTTCGCTCTCCTTGGACGATGCAAGCGGGTTTTCTTTTCACCCACTACTCCAACGGACGTACCAAGTCCCCCAACAGCGGCATCAATTCATACGGACTCAACCTTGGACTCACCTACAGTTCTCCGAAGTCAACCGAGAAAGGAATCGACACGCTGGCAAAAGATACAATCAACTACCGTCAGAAGATGCATTACAACGTGGTTGTTCGCACGGGCGTCAATGAAAGTTCGGTTATCAATAGTGGCCAATACCCTTTTTTACATTTGGGCGCCTTTGTCGATAAGCGTTTGAATCGTAAGTCGGGACTCCAATTGGGAGTCGATGTGTTTCTTACCCAAAGTGTCAAAGATTTCATCCGCTACAAGTCAGCAGCCTTTCCCGAAGATCAAATTGACCCCAATACCGATTACCGAAGAGTAGGGTTGTTTGCGGGTTACGAATGGTACATCAACCGCCTTTCGTTTGAAGCACAACTGGGCTACTATGTATACGATCGTTTGCAAAATGATATTCCCATTTACGACCGTATCGGACTCAAATACTATTGGACACCGAAGGTATATTCCTCATTAAGTTTAAAAACCCACCTGTTCCTCGCCGAAGCCATCGAGTGGGGCATAGGGATTCGATTATAAGTATGAAACCGTTGTTCTATTGCTGTTTGGTATTGTTGTTTATTCGCTGCGAACGTCCCATGGATTGTATCGAGGCTGAAGGGCAGCGTATCCTGCGGGAAGTTCCCGTAAGTCCGTTTACACGCATCGAAGTCAACCGCGGCATCGGCGTCGAAATCACCCAAGGACCCGAATACAAGGTTTTTATCGAAGCCGGGGAGAATCTCATCAACAACGTGCAAGTCGCCCAAGACGGGAACCGCCTGATATTACGTGATGCAACACAATGCAATTGGACCCGTGAATACGGCACGGCAATCTTAAAAATTACCGCGCCCAATGTAGAAGAAATTTACTCCAAAACAGAACAAGATATTCGCTCAAATGGCGTTTTAACCTATCCTATGCTACGATTATTTGCATTAGATGAAAATGGCGATGGTGTGGATGGTGCGGGTACGGGCGATTTTTTTATGGAAGTTCAAAATAGTCAAGTCGTTGTACAATCCAACAATGTGGCGCGCTTTCATCTTAGCGGTCAAACGCAGCATGCACATTACCTGATTTGGGCTGGCGATAGTCGCGTCGAAGCATCCCAACTGGTTGCTGACGAAGTGGCCATTTTCCACCGTGGGTCTAACGACCTTTTTGTGCATCCGCTTCAAAAAGTTTCGGGTAAAATTGTAAGCACAGGAAATGTACGTTTGACCCATGTGCCTCCTTTAATAGCGATAGAAACTACCTACCAAGGGCAACTGCTGTATCCTTAACGTTTACTCGTTGTTTTTTCGCGGAAAATTTGCTCTAGATTTTTACTTTTTGTTACGATTTGTAACGCACGAACTCCCTGTGCCGTAGCAAAATCAAACAATTGTACCCGTGGATCTTCCTCGGTTTGAAAGGTAAGTTCCCAAACGCGATCTTTGGTTTTCCGTACTTGGGTTAGTCCCACGAGGGATTCCAAAACGTTCGCTTCTATGTCTTGATCAAACTCGACTTCCAGCACTTGAACGGTGACTTCGTCAACCAGTTTATCCAACTTTTTGTCGGTTACGATTTTTCCCTGATTGATGATGATAACCCGATCACACAAAGCTTCCACCTCTTGCATGATGTGGGTAGATAAGAACACGGTTTTATTTTTTCCCACCTGACGAATCACATTGCGAATCTCTACCAACTGATTCGGATCAAGTCCAGTCGTGGGTTCATCCAAAATCAAAACTTCTGGGTCATGCAACAAAGCTGTGGCCAATCCCACACGTTGCCGATAGCCTTTAGATAGTTGACCGATTTTTTTATGCGATTCAGGAGTCAAACCGGTTAACGTAATCACTTCCTCGATACGCGCTTTCGGAATGCGATAGACGTCGGCATTAAACGCCAAATATTCGCGAACATACAAGTCCAAATACAGCGGATTATGTTCGGGCAAATACCCTACGACTCGTTGCACGGCCTTCGCTTGCCCCACCACATCATGTCCGTTGATGGCGGCCGAACCTTCGTCAGCGTTTAAATAGGTGGTTAGGATTTTCATTAAGGTCGATTTTCCGGCGCCGTTCGGACCCAAGAATCCCACAATTTCTCCTTTTTGGACAGAAAACGATACGGAATCCAAGGCTTTTTGCGCACCGTAATATTTCGAAACCGCTTGCACTTCTATAGACATGATGGTAATTTATTTCACACAAAGGTACAGATTCTCATTCAATTTTTTGGGGCGTTCCCTCGTAGGGTGAAAAACGGCGCTAAGTCGCTTGTTTTTCACCCTACGAGGTCAGGCTGTCGGCCGTCGCTGCCCTCGTTACCTCGGGCGAGCTTCGCAAGGCCTCCATCCTTAACGCGTGATGCGAGTAGAAAGTATGGAGCAAGATTTATTTTTTCTGCAAAGGACACCCAGTAAATGGTTAAAATTTGTTTCAATCGTTTTCGTAAATTTTTCTCGGCATAGCGAAGGGTGGGCTCCAATTTTTTTCTACATTAGCACAATAGAGAATCATTTATGTCGAGCACATTCCATGCCTATTTTACTTATTTCTTTTATTTCTTCTCACCGAAGGAAAAGGGAATGGTTTTGTGTTACATCAAGAAGTAAAAAATTAAGCACCAATACTAAAATCCCGATTCCCATCGGGATTTTTTTTTGCCTATGAAACCACAAATTGCCATCCAAGGAATTCAAGGTTCGTTCCACCATCAAGTTGCTCTTGCGTATTTTCAAGATGCCTTTGAATTGGTAGAATGCCTGTCGTTTGAAGCCGTCGCCGATAGTTTACTGCAGGGTCACGCCACCCAAGCCGTCATGGCCTTGGAAAACTCTATTGCGGGTGCATTATTACCCAATTACGCCCTTATTGATCGCAATGATTTTCATATCGTCGGGGAACAGTATTTGGAAATCCAACAAAATCTGATGGCACTGCCGGGGCAGTCGTTGGCTTCCCTACAAGAAGTCCATTCCCATCCCATGGCCTTGCTCCAATGCATGGAGTTTTTAAAACAACATCCCCACCTCAAACTCGTTGAAGATAAAGATACTGCCGAAACGGCACGCCGCATACAAGCACAACAATTGCAGGGTATCGCCGCGATAGGAAGTGTGGTGGCGGCTGAATTGTTTTCCCTCGAAATCATTGCGCCTGAGATTCAAACCGTGAACAACAACCTCACGCGTTTTGCTATCGTGTCGCGTCAAGCCAATGTGCCTTCGAATACCATCAATAAAGCGTCGGTGAAGTTTGAACTCCACCACCAACGCGGGAGTTTGGCCGCCGTGCTCAACGTAATGAGCGATTGCCGTTTGAACCTTACCAAAATTCAATCGCTACCCAAAATCGAATCGCCGTTTACCTATGCCTTTTTTGTCGATGTGACGTTTGAAGACTGTGCCGATTTTGAAAAGGCCGCTGCGTTACTCACCTTGATGGCTTCCTCATTTAAATTATTAGGAATTTACCAAAATACATTAGTATGATTGCCCCAGCCAATCGCTTACAATCCGTGCAGGAATATTACTTCTCTCGCAAATTGAAAGAAGTCCAAGCCCTCGTCGCCCAAGGACATCCTGTGATAAATATGGGTATTGGGAGTCCCGATTTGCCGCCGCACCCTTCTGTGCAACAAGCCTTAGTCGAGGCACTCGCTTTACCCAAAGCGAACGAATATCAGAGTTATCAAGGAATTCCCGAACTCCGCGCCGGTATGCGCCAATTTTACGAAACCCAGTTTAAATTGGCACCCGATGCCTCTATAGATTTTTTGCCGTTAATGGGTTCCAAAGAAGGAATTTTGCACATCGCTATGGCGTTTCTCAATCCAGGCGATCAAGTGTTGTTGCCCAATCCGGGCTATCCTACCTATGCTTCAGTGACCGAACTAGTTCAGACTGAGGCGATGTATTACGACCTTCAGCCGGAGCAGGATTGGTTGCCCGACTTTGCCGCTTTGGAAGCTTTGGATTTGTCTAAGGTAAAAATGATTTTTATCGGCTATCCACACATGCCTACGGGTTCGCCGGGAAGTTTGAAGCTATTGCAACAATGGGTCGATTTCGCTCGCAAACATCAACTACTTTTAATCAATGACAACCCCTACAGTTTTGTGTTGCACCACAACCCGATTTCAATTTTCAATTGTGAAGGGGCGGTTGAGGTGGCAATCGAACTCAACTCACTCAGCAAAACCTTCAATATGGCGGGGTGGCGGGTTGGCATGGTGGTAGGGAAACCCGAATTTCTCGATGCCGTGTTAAAAGTTAAAAGCAATATGGACAGCGGGATGTTTTTAGGAATTCAAAAAGGCGCTGTAGCTGCTTTGGCACTGGGTACTGATTGGTTTGACGCACAGTTTAACGTTTACAGCAAACGTCGGGAACTGATTTGGCAACTGGCCGATTTGTTGGGGTGTACGTACGATAGAAAGGGGGTCGGACTCTTCGTTTGGGCGAAGTTGCCCGAAGGGAGTGACGCCGAAAGTTTGATTGATGAATGGTTGTACCACTACCATGTATTTATCACCCCAGGCATCATTTTTGGCAGCAACGGAAAAGGGTATATTCGGTTTTCACTCTGTGTCACCGAAGAAAAAATTAAGGAAGTAATACAACGATTTACAAAATGAAAATAGCAGTTATCGGAATTGGTTTGATAGGCGGTTCGCTCGCTCGTGATATCCGTTTGATTTGGGATCAGGCAGAAATCATTGGATTGGATGCCCATGCGGGTCATGTACAACAAGCGATTGAACTTGGCCTTGTGAACCGAGAAGGACAATGGGAGGAAATTCCCCAAATGGATATGGTGATTGTTTCGGTGCCGGTAGATAAAGCGCTGACTGTTGTGCCTCAAGTCTTGAATCTCGTCAGTGAAACGACCTTAGTCATGGATGTGGGTTCGACCAAGCAACCCCTGTGCGAGGCCGTGCAATACCATCCCAATCGCCGTAATTTTTTGGCGACCCATCCCATTGCAGGGACAGAATTTTCGGGGCCAAAGGCTGCTTTACAAGGGTTATTTGAAGGCAAAACAAATATCATTTGTGAAGTTGAAAAAACCGCCTTTGGGTTGCAAGAACGCGCGATGGCGTTGTTTCGGAAATTAGGGATGCGTATTCGGTACATGGATCCCAAGGCCCACGATAGGCATATTGCTTACGTTTCCCATTTGTCGCATATCAGTTCGTTTATGTTGGGAAAAACGGTTATCGAAAAAGAGCAAGATGAGCGGGATATTTTTGACATGGCAGGCAGCGGTTTTGAAAGTACGGTACGCCTAGCGAAGAGTTCGCCCGATATGTGGACGCCTATTTTTAACCAAAACAAAGCAAATGTTTTAGCCACTTTACAAGAATATATCCGAAATTTGTCCCGATTTCGGGAATTATTGGAAACCGAACAGTATGACGCTCTATATCAAGAAATGCAGCATACGAATCGTATCAAAGAAATATTAAACGGAATCAAAAAATAAGCCCTATGGAAAATAAAAAAGAAATGCGCACTTGGTTGGATGATTTTCATTTGCCCCATCCGTTGGTGATTGCGGGCCCGTGTAGTGCCGAAACCGAAAATCAGGTGATGCAAATTGCCCGTGAATTGCAAGATTCCAAAGTGTCGATTTTTCGCGCGGGTATTTGGAAACCCCGCACCCGTCCGGGCGGATTTGAAGGCGTGGGCGAAATTGGATTAAAATGGTTGCAAAAAGCCAAAGCTGAAACCGGGTTGTTGATGGCGGTAGAAGTGGCTACGGCAGCGCATGTGAAATTAGCCTTAGCACACGATATTGATGTGTTGTGGATTGGAGCACGCACAACGGTAAACCCCTTTGCAGTTCAAGAAATTGCCGATGCCTTACAAAATACAGAGAAGATTGTTTTGGTCAAAAATCCCGTAAATCCTGATTTAGCCTTGTGGATTGGTGGAGTCGAACGCTTATACCATGCGGGAATCAAGAAATTAGGCGTGATCCATCGTGGTTTTTCAACCTATGAAAAAACCAAATACCGCAACAACCCGGAGTGGCAAATTGCGATCGATTTTCAGAGTAAGTTTCCTGATATTCCCATGATTATCGACCCGTCACACATCACGGGTAAGCGCGATATGATTTTTCAAGTGACCCAACAAGCCTTGGATTTTAACTATGATGGGATGATTATCGAAACCCATTGCGATCCCGATAATGCGTGGAGTGATGCGGCGCAGCAAGTGACCCCCAAGCGTTTGAAGCAGATTATTTTTGATTTGGTCATTCGTAAAGAGGATGATGCGGATAGCGACTATTTACAACAACTAACCAAGCTTCGGGTCAAAATCGACGATTACGACGCTAAATTGTTGGATGTCATTGGGCAACGAATGAAAGTGGCTGAAGATATCGGGGCATTGAAAAAGGCGAAGAATGTAGCGGTTTTACAAAATAAACGTTGGAATGAAATCTTGGAACGCATGGTCAAAGAGGGGTCGCAGAGAGGCTTGAGCGAAGAGTTTATCGTTCAGTTCTTTAAAGCCATTCACCAAGAAAGTATAGCGCATCAAGAAAAAGTGTTTAAATCAGAATAATTTCTTAATATTGCGTTCGATAACCTCTAAATTATTTATCATGAAAAAATTAGTTTTACTATTTGCCCTGATCACTTCCATCGTATCAGCACAGGCAGACAAAATTTACAAGCACAACGGTGAAGTGATTACCGGAAAAGTAGTTAAATTAGAAGAGTACACCATCGTATTCAAGTATGATGGCGAGGATGCAGAAAACACAGTAAGTAAGTATGCTATTGAAAAAATCGTTTACGGAAAATCGGGTCGTGTAGAAGAAGTTACAGAGAAAATCGTGGTGAACGGTGAGGACGATTGGGAGAAAGTGGTCATCTTAGAAGACAAAGCGTACATCTCAGGTTTGAAAAAAGGAGAAGAAGTACGTGGAAAAACAGGTTTGATCAACTTCCAAACCGGAAACACAGGAGATAAAAAAGCAGAGAAAAAATTAAAAATGGAAGCGGCTAAGTTAGGATGTCCTTTTATTTTATTAACTGCTGATAAAGCGACTGTAGGGGCTAATTCCAACCAATTGGGAGGCTCACAGGTCATCAAAAAAGGAGTAGCTTACAAATACTAATTCCGCATTATTTCAAAATACTAAAGGCACTTCGGTGCCTTTTTTGTTTTATTTTTGTAGCATGACAGGATGGGTTTACAAATCGACGGGAAGTTACTACACGGTAAAAACGGATACGGGAGAGCTCTATGATTGTCGGATAAAAGGAAAATTTCGCATCCAAGGCATCAAAAGTACCAATCCGATTGCTGTAGGCGACCGCGTTGATTTTGATCTAGACCAGTCCACTGATGAAACCATTGGACAAATTCACACCATTCACGACCGAAAAAATTATATTATCCGCAAATCGGTCAACTTGTCCAAACAAGTACATATTATTGCGGCTAATGTAGATGTTGTTTTTTTGCTGATAACCATCAATAATCCTACAACAACGACCAGTTTTATTGATCGTTTTTTAGTAACTGCTGAGGCTTATGGTATTGAAGCGGTTCTCGTGTTCAATAAAATAGATACTTATGACGATGCAGCATTGGATGAGCAACTGTATTTGCAGTATGTTTACAGTCAGATTGGCTACCGTTGCTTACGTGTTTCGGCCTTGGAAGCCAAAGGTCTTGAGGAACTAAAAGCTTTAATGGTGGATAAAGTATGTATGTTTTCGGGACATTCTGGAGTAGGGAAGTCGACTTTGGTCAATGCGTTGGAACCGGGGTTGGATTTACGTACTGCTTCGATTTCGGATTCCCATCAGCAGGGGCAACATACGACAACATTTGCCGAGATGTTTGATTTGTCGTTCGGGACAAAAATTATTGATACTCCGGGTATTCGTGGTTTTGGCGTGGTAGACATGGCGCCTGAAGAGGTAAGTGATTACTTTCCAGAGTTTTTTGCCTTAAAAGAATCGTGCAAGTTCAACAATTGCTTACATAAAGAAGAGCCTCATTGCGCTGTGAAAAAAGCATTAGAAGCCGATACCATTGCGTGGTCGCGCTACCGTAGCTATTTACAAATTTTAGCCGGAGATGACGAACAGTACCGTGGAGACCAGTATGCTGAAGAACGAAAGAGTTTGTAGTGACCAGTGACTAGTGACTGGTGACTAGCTCCGAAACTTCGGGACTGAATCGTGATTGGTGGAATTTCTTCGGCGGCTGGGAGGCTAGTTCAAAATTCAATATCAATTTCAAATCTCAAAATTCAAATCTCAAAATTCATAATTCATAACTCATAATTCTTACCTATGCGTGCAGTTCTTCAAAGAGTCACACAAGCTTCGGTTACCGTTGATGGAAAAATAGTGTCTGAAATTCAAACGGGTTTGTTGATCTTGTTGGGTGTAGAAGAAGCCGATGGTATGGACGATGTGCAATGGTTGGCGTCCAAAATTGCTAACCTTCGCATCTTTGGCGACGAGCAGGGGGGGATGAATCTATCAGTGAAAGATTGCCAAGGGGATTGTATAGTGGTGAGTCAGTTTACCTTACATGCCATGACCAAAAAAGGCAATCGCCCTTCGTACATTAAGGCCGCCCGACCCGAACAAGCGATTCCTTTATACGAAGCCTTTGTGTTGGCGATGGAACGGGAATTGGGGAAAAAAGTGGGCACAGGGATTTTTGGTGCCGATATGAAAGTTGCCTTACTCAATGACGGTCCGGTGACTATTTTTATCGATACTCGTATTAAAGAGTAGTTTTAATATTAATGAATTTTCAAATTTCATTGGTATGCTAGAATAAAAAAAAATATTAAATTACGTAATTAGTAACTGTTAAATTTCAATGATAATCATGAACCTAAAAAACGCCCAACTCGACGTCGATCATTGGATAAAAAATCATGGGGTTCGCTATTTTAACGAACTCACGAATATGGCGCAACTCACCGAAGAAGTCGGAGAAGTAGCTCGTATCATTGCACGCCGCTATGGCGAACAATCGGAGAAAGAAAGTGACAAAAATAAAGATCTCGGCGAAGAACTTGCCGATGTCGTATTTGTCGTGCTCTGTTTGGCCAATCAAACAGGGGTCGATTTGCAAGCCGCATTTGATAAAAAAATGGACTTGAAAACAAAACGTGACCACGATCGCCATCACAATAACGAGAAGCTGAAGTAGGGACTTGCCACGATTGGGGTGGTTAGTGACTAGCCCCGAAATTTCGGGGGTGATTAGTGATTAGTGACTGGTGATTAGTGACTAGTAATTAGTAATTAGTAATTAGTAACTAGTAACTAGTGACTAGTCTCGTGGCCTTGAGGAGAGTTAGGTACTTTCAACTCATAATTCATAACTCATAATTCATAACTCGTACGCATGACTCCTTGCGTTGGACTCAAATTTGACTCGCTACATGACTAACCACTTACTGCATTCTAAATTTATCACTGGAAAAGAAATTGCCATAACCGGTTCTAAGTCAGAAACCAACCGACTTCTTTTGCTCCAAGCGCTATATCCGTTCATACATTTGGAAAACACCTCCAACTCCGATGATTCGGACGTCATGATGCAGGCTCTTCAGAAACTACGGGTCGAAAATCAGCATGAACTTTTGATTGATGTGCATCATGCGGGGACGGCCATGCGATTTCTCACCGCATTTTTTGCCATTCAAGAAGGCAAAGAAGTCCTGCTTACGGGTTCGTCGCGAATGAAAGAACGCCCGATTCAAATTCTAGTGGAAGCCCTTCGGCAATTGGGCGCCGACATAACCTATGCGGAACAAGACGGTTTTCCGCCCTTGAGAATAAAAGGGAAAAAGCTATCACTATACAAAGTTAGTTTGCCCGCCCATGTCAGCAGCCAATACATTTCAGCCCTTCTACTCATTGCTCCCAGTTTGGAAAAGGGTATTGAACTAACGTTGGAAGGTGAAATCACGTCAATTCCGTATATTCAAATGACCCTGGCATTATTACGACAAATCGGTGTCATATGTTCGTTTGAAGGGAATCAGATTCGGGTATTCCCTATGATCTCTCTACCAAAAGAAAGTGCTTCGATGTCGATTATCGTGGAAAGTGATTGGTCTTCGGCCTCGTATTGGTATAGTATAATCGCTTTATCGGAAGTGGGTGCCGAAGTTACGTTGTCGAGCTACCAGCCCAATAGTTTACAAGGCGATCAAGTTTTGGTTTCCTTGTACGAAAGATTAGGAGTAACCACCACATTTTTACCCGATTTTCGCCTTCGTATCACCAAAGTATCACCTCCCACAACCTCCCATTTTGAAGCCCATTTAATTGGAGCTCCCGATATCGCACAAACCATTGCTGTGACTTGTTTCGGACTCGGGATTTCATGTACTTTGACCGGATTACATACGCTTAAAATTAAAGAAACCGATCGGTTAGTAGCCCTGCAGCAAGAGATTTCAAAACTAGGGGGACAAATCCAAACCACCGCCGATACATTACATCTTGAATCGTCAACCCACCTAATTCCCAATGTGGCCATAGCGACCTATCAAGACCACCGAATGGCCATGGCTTTTGCTCCATTAGCACTTTGTGTGCCACTACGCATTGAAAATGCCGAAGTGGTGTCAAAATCGTATCCCACTTTTTGGAGTGATCTCGCGCAGGCAGGGATTTCAGGGGAAATGTCGGAAAATAAATCGTAATTTACTTGACAACCCCCTTTTGCGGATAGTATATTTGCACTCGTTTGTCGTGAGGCAAAACAATGTAATTTAAAGGCTATAAAAAGATGAAACTATCCCATTTTAATTTCCATTTACCTCCAGAGTTATTGGCCGAATTTCCTGCTGAAAACCGCGATGAGTCGCGCTTAATGGTGGTTCACCGCAGCACTGGGCAAATCGAACATAAATTGTTTAAAGACATTATCGACTATTTTGATGATGGCGATGTGATGATTTTAAACAATACCAAAGTGTTTCCAGCGCGTATGTATGGAAACAAAGAGAAAACAGGAGCTCGTATCGAAGTTTTCTTGTTGCGAGAATTAAATGCGGAACAACGCCTATGGGATGTTTTAGTCGATCCTGCCCGTAAAATCCGTATCGGTAATAAATTGTATTTCGGCGATGACGATTCATTAGTGGCAGAAGTAATTGATAACACAACTTCTCGTGGACGTACCCTTCGTTTCTTATACGACGGTTCCTACGAAGAATTCCGTTATAAATTGAAGGAATTAGGGGAAACGCCGATTCCTAAATATATCAACCGTGAAGTTACCGAAGAGGACGCCGAACGTTACCAAACCATCTACGCCAAAGAAGAAGGCGCCGTGGCTGCACCCACTGCTGGATTGCACTTTTCAAAACATTTGTTGAAACGTCTTGAAATCAAAGGTATCAACTTCGCTGAAGTCACCCTTCACGTGGGATTAGGAACCTTCAATCCCGTAGAAGTAGAGGATTTATCCAAACATAAAATGGACTCTGAAGAATTACGCATTTCTCAAGAGGCATGTGATACCGTCAACAAAGCCATCGAAAATAAACGCCGCGTGTGTTGCATTGGAACCACTTCTATGCGCGCCATTGAAAGTTCGGTTTCATCCAACCGTACGCTAAATCCTTATGATGGTTGGACCAACAAATTCATCTTCCCACCCTATGATTTTAGTATTGCCAATTGTATGGTGACCAATTTCCACACGCCAAAATCAACCTTGTTAATGATGATTTCAGCATTTTGTGGACATGACTTAATGAAAAAAGCCTACGAAGAAGCCGTGAAAGAACGCTATCGTTTTTATTCCTATGGCGACGCGATGTTGATCTTATAATTTAGAAAAGGCTTTCAGAAATGAAGGCCTTTTTTAATGCGGCAACCTGCCTGCCGGCAGGCAGGCGTGTCAATATGTCGATGCAGCTATTATACAACCAGCAATTCATTCATAACTCATAATTCATAACTCATAACTCATAATTCATAACCCATAATTACTATTTCAAATCTCCTCCAAGATTACTACATTTACCCTTCAAACCAACAAAACGATGACATTTCAAAATACGCGTGAATTCGCACAACAACTCGATAGCCAAGACGACCTGCGAGCGTACCGCGATCAGTTTATTTTTCCTCAACATGAGGGTAAAAATGTAATTTATTTTACGGGGAATTCGTTGGGGTTGCAACCCAAATCGGCGTCTCAATTTGTGCAACAGGTTATGAATGACTGGGCAAATTTGGCGGTCGAAGGACATTTTTATGCCGAAAAACCCTGGTGGGATTACCATGAACGTTTTGCAGCGCCTCTCAGTAAAATAGTAGGTGCCTTGCCCACAGAAGTTACCGTAATGAATACCTTGACGGTGAATCTACACCTTTTGATGGTTTCGTTTTACCGTCCGCAAGGCAAACGCTACAAAATCATTTGCGAAGAAAAAGCCTTCCCTTCCGATCAATATATGTTTCAATCACAAGTTCGCGTACACGGTTTCGATCCCAAAGACGCTATTGTTGAGGTAAAACGACGCGAAGGCGAACACAATATTCGTCTCGAAGATATTTTGGCCAAAATCAATGAAGTAGGCGAGGAGTTGGCTTTGGTGTTATGGGGCGGTGTGAATTATTACACGGGTCAGGTGTTTGATATGAAAGCCATCACCGAAGCAGGTCACGCTGTGGGCGCTTATGTGGGATTTGACATGGCACACGCTGCTGGGAATATCCAATTGAATTTACACGATTGGAATGTCGATTTTGCGGCTTGGTGTAGCTATAAGTATATGAACTCCGGCCCTGGAAATGCCTCGGGTTGTTTTGTACACGAAAAACACCACCACACCAATTTACCCCGTTTTGCAGGTTGGTGGGGACACAATAAAGAACGTCGTTTCAAAATGGAACCCGACTTTGATCCCGTGCAAGGTGCCAACGGTTGGCAAGTGAGTAATTTGCCCATATTGTCATTGGCTCCATATTTGGCATCGGTCGAACTCTTTGATGAGGTAGGCATGGACCGATTGATTGCCAAGCGAAACCAATTGACGGCTTACCTCGAATTTGTATTGCATGATATTGATAGTCAATTAGAAGGTGCCGATTTTGAAGTCATCACCCCCAAAAATCCCGAAGAACGCGCTTGCCAATTGTCGGTGTATTTACATGGACAAGGTCGAAATTTGTTCGATTATTTAATGAAAAATGGCGTCATAACCGATTGGCGCGAACCCAATGTAATCCGGCTGGCTCCCGCTCCTTTCTATTGTTCGTATGAAGATATGTATGCATTTGGACAGATATTGAAAACGGGAATTTTAGCCTTACAAAAAGAATAAATTCGAAAGCCTTACCCAAAGGCTTTTTTTGTTGAAACAAATCATCATACCCGATGACTAAAGTTTATCTTACTTTTTATCATGAAAATAGTGAAAAGAATTGTACAGGTTATATTGTCCATTGTATTGGCTATTAGCCTTGGAATTTATGTTTATTTCCAAACGAAAGCACCCCAATACGAAGGCGAACAGTCATTGGCAGGCTTATCGAGCGAAACCAAAGTCTATTTTGATGACTACGGTGTGCCTCATATTTATGCCCAAAATCAAAAAGATGCATTACGGGCTCTCGGTTACGTACATGCCCAAGATCGCTTGTGGCAAATGGAGTTGATGCGGCGTATTGCTCCTGGACGCTTGTCGGAATTGTTTGGGGCGAAAGCTTTAGAAAACGACAAGTTCTTTGCAGGTATCGGAATCGATGAAAATTCCGCCCAAGCGGTAGCTGCGTTGGACAAAAAATCAGAAGCCTACCAGTTGGCCCAAGCCTATATTGATGGAGTAAATCACTATATAGAGGAAGGAAAAACACCCGTTGAATTTGATTTGATCGGAGTTGAAAAGACTCCATTTACCCTCAAAGACATGTACAACATCTTCGGATTCATGTCCTTCAGTTTTGCCATGGCGCAAAAAACCGACCCGTTACTGACGGAAATTCGAGACGAATGGGGAATGGACTATTTAGCCGACTTTGGGCTGGACGGTGCCTTAGCCAAAACCCGTTTGAAATCCTATAAAGGCAAAGCCAATGATTATGCTGCGATTTCAAAATCAATCACTGAACTTCTCGAACAATCGCCCGTACCTCCTTTTATCGGAAGCAACAGCTGGGTAATCGGTGCCGAAAAAACCAAGAACAACAAGGTTATTTTTGCCAACGACCCACACATCATGTTCTCCCAACCCGGGACATGGTATGAGGCTCACATTTCTTGTCCCGGTTATGAAATGTACGGTTACTATTTGGCCGGAACCCCTTTTCCCTTACTTGGACATAACCGCGATTACGCGTATGGGTTGACCATGTTTGAAAATGATGATTTGGACTTTTTCCAAGAAGAAAATCATCCCCAAAATGCCCATCAATACAAAACAGCTTCAGGCTATGCGAATTATTCCGTGCGCACCAAAACCATCAAAGTAAAAGATACTGCCGATGTTGCATTGACCATAAAATCCTCCTCGCATGGGCCCCTGATGAATGGATTGTTGAAAGGATTGAAAGCCAAAAATCCTGTAACCATGTCGTGGATTTACACCCAACACGCCAATCATATTTTGGAAGCCGTCTATGGGTTGAGTCATGCTAAAAATTTGGATGATTTTTATCAAAAGGTGGGTCTCGTGCACGCCCCCGGCTTGAACGTCATGTATGGCGATGCAAAAAATAACATCGCTTGGATCACGTCGGGGAAATTGTATCGCTTGCCCGAAGGGGTAAATCCCAACTTTATTTTGGATGGAACGAATGGTAAAGACGACCAACGGACCTTTTTGCCTTTTGAAGAAAATCCCTATGCTATCAATCCCGACTGGCATTATGTCTATTCGGCGAATAACCAACCCGAACCCATAGACGGCTATTTGTATCCCGGGTATTATTTGCCCCAAGACCGCGCCAAACGCATCAAGTCGCTGCTGGCTACCAAAAATAATTGGGATCGTTCCGATGTGGAACGCATGATTAACGACCATACGTCCTTAATTTATCCTGATTTAGCGAAAAATTGGATAAAATGTATCCCCAAAAACGGATTGACAGCTACTGAAAAAAGTGCATTAGAAACACTCCAACAATGGGAAGGAACCCATGCAGTCTATGATATCGCACCTACGATTTATAACAAATGGCTGTATTGTTATCTAAAAAACACCTTTCAAGACGAATTGGGGGAAGAGCGCTTTTCCTTATTCTTGGGAACACATATCCTCAAACAAATGATCGCGGGACAAAGTATTAATCCCAATTCACCGTGGTGGGATGATGTAAACACCAAAGGCAGTAAAGAAACCCGAGACCAAATGATGAACCGTTCGTTTCATGAGGCGATTAAAGCATTAGAAAACCAATTAGGTACCGAATATACCCATTGGCGTTGGGGGAAAGTCCATACACTAGAGCTCCAGCATCCTCTGGGGAAAGTGGCGGCCTTACGACCCATTTTTAATGTAGGTACCTTTGAAGTGCCCGGAGGAAATGAAGTGATCAATAATTTATTGTTTTATTTGGCCGAAGACGGGAAGTATAACATTGGCGGTGGCCCTTCAACCCGTCGTATTATCGACTTCTCCGATGTTGAAAATAGTGTAAGCATTTTACCTACGGGTCAATCGGGGGTACGCTCAAGTCCGCACTACAATGACCAAGCGGAACTTTTTGTCAAAGGCCGTTTCCGGAAAATGAAACTCAACCGCAAAGAGATTGAAGCAACGTCAACGTTATTGGTTCTAAAACCCAAAGCCAATTAATCCAACATTTATAATTCATAATTTATACTATTAAAATTGGTCGGGGTTTTCGATAATTTCGGAAGCCCTCTTTTTTAGGGCGTACATTTCTTCGGGTTGGATTTTTCCCAATAAATTCAACATCATAGCCATGCGTTGATTTTTGGCAAAATAGGCTTTTTTATCATCCAAAAAATTCCAATACAAACTGTTGAACGGACAGGATTGCTCCCCCGTACGGGATTTTACATCATAGTGACACCCCGTGCAGTAGTTGCTCATTTTTTGAATATAACTACCCGAAGAGACATAGGGTTTGGTGGCCAAAATTCCGCCATCGGCATACTGACTCATCCCGCGGGTATTGGGGAGTTCAACCCATTCCAATGCATCCATATAAACGCCCAAATACCAGGCATCTACCGCATCGGGATGGCGCTGGGTGAGGAGTGAAAAATTGCCTATGACCATCAACCGCTGGATGTGATGCGCATACGCATTTTGCAAACTCAAGCCCAATGCATGTTGCATACAATTCATTTTGGTTTTCCCCGTCCAATACATTTCGGGTAACGGATAAGTATTGTCCAAGGCATTGCGTTGCGCGTAATCGGGCATGTGACGCCAGTAAATCCCACGTATATATTCGCGCCAGCCTATAACTTGCCGAACAAATCCTTCGACTTGCGAGAGGGTGATGGTCTCTTGATGGGAATAATAATGCTGCACCACGCGATCAACAACTTCCTTCGGACTCACGATTTTTGTATTCATCACAAAGGATAAGCGGGAGTGAAAGAGGAAGGCTTGCTCGGTATGCATCGCATCTTCATAATCGCCAAAATGGGGCAACAAATGGTCGCAGAAATAGTCCAATTGCTCGAGCGCCTCCTTTCGATTGATCGGCCAAGTAAAAAAATGCGGTTCGATTTCCCCAAAAGTCTGCACGCCCGCTTGGTATATTTCGTCCAAAACGCCACGCACATTTTTGGGAAAAACCGCCATGGGTGGTACAGGCACCTGATTTTTATATTTCAAACGATTATCGTGATCAAAGTTCCATTGTTTACCCAAAGGATCGTTTCCCACCATCAACACCTGATGTTTCTTCCGCATCATGCGGTAAAAATTCTCCATCAAAAATTGCTTTTTCCCCTCGAAAAACTGTCCTAATTCTTCGCGTGTGGTATAAAAATGTTCGGTGTCAACTACTTGATGTGTTATGGATAAGCTTTTACAAAAGGTTCGCAATTGCACATCCAAACGGTATTCATCGGGTAGTTGGTATTCAAAATGTTGGATGGAAAAAGTGGCAATACACTGCTTTAAAATTTCGGGCAAAGAATATGTTGCTCGTTCATCAGTGATCGGAATATAATGAACGTGAAGTCCTTGGTTTTGTAGTTCTTGCGCAAAATCACGCATCGCCAAAAAGAACCCTGTTACCTTTTGAATATGGTGTTTTACATAATCTGTTTCTTGGCGCATTTCAGCCATCAAGTACAACACGGAGGGGTCTTTTTGAGTGAACCACGAATGCTTTAGATTCAATTGGTCGCCCATGATCAAGCGTAAGGTTACGTATTCCATAAATCCTGGTATTCGTTTTTTGGATCGTACATTTCCGCTTGACGGCGAATGTTAAACTTTCGGTCGCGAGGGTCGTTGCCTACGCCCGAATTGTACAACCAATTCCCGTAATTAGAATGGACATCATAATCAATTAACAGCGATTCAAACCACGCAGCCCCCGCGCACCAATCCTGTTCCCATTCTTTAGCCCAAAAACTTGCCACATTTTGGCGTCCGCGATTGCTCATGAATCCTGTAGCGGCCAATTCTTTCATATTGGCATTCACAAAAGGTTCGGGCGTTTTACCTTGTGTCCATTTTTCAAATTTACGGGGATTGAATTCCCAATCGTATTTTTGTTTGACTATGCCATCCAATTGAAATATTTTGTTGCCGTGTTTTTGAGAAATGTACCGAAAATAATCGCGCCAAATCAATTCGAAAATTAGCCAATACGTATCTTCATTTTTGCAAACTTCCGCTTCATACTGTTGCACCTCCCAGTAGATTTTCCGTGGCGATATGCAGCCGTGGGCAAGCCAAGGAGAGAACTTCGAACTGTAATCGGGTCCAATTAATCCGTTGCGGGTTTGTTTGTATTGCGATAAATTTTCGGTCGTGTAGAAGTAATCCTCCAAGCGCGCTAACGCCTTGTTTTCTCCTCCTTTAAATGGGAAAGCCGTGCGCTTATCAGGCGATTGTGGTGTAATTCCACACGAGGCTAAAGTGGGAATTTCAGGCGTTTCCTCATAATTCGATTTCGGCATCGCTTTGGGTTCGACCAACGGCCTTATTTTCGAAATCTTCTCACATTTTTTACGAAACTCCGTGAAGATTTCAGGAATTTCTTTGGCTGCATTGTACGGGATGTCCTCAGGATGAAACAAAAAGCCGTCTTGAAGTTCGTGGAAAGCAATCCCAGGTAATTGAACTTTAAGCGCGTCAGTGACTTTTCGTTCCTCCGAAGTCCATTCATGCGTAGTGAAAAGGCTTGTGATACCTTGGTTTTTCGCCAACTCAGGAATCACCGTTTCGGGTTCGCCATAAAACACCCAAAGTGAAATGTTTAAGACTTCCAAATTGCGTTTCAATGCGCGGACACTCTCCCGTAAAAATTGAGCGCGATACGCACCCGTTTTAGGGAATCCATAGGTTGTCATAGCAAAATGCCGAGGGTCAAAACAATATACGCCGATCACTTTTTCGGCTTGTTGTGTGGCTTTCCACAACGCATATTGATCTTCGGTGCGAAGGTCATTTCGAAACCAAACGAGATGTTTCATAGGGTATTTTTATTTTTTCGGCAACGGTCACTGCAAAATTTAACGGACTCCCAATTCTTTTCCCATTTTTTGCGCCAGGAAAAGGGAAGTCCACAAACCAAACATATTTTTTGGGGTAAAAAGGTTTTTTTATGAGGCATGGGGGCGAAGCGATTTTAACGGGGTTTTCGGACGGGCATAATCAAATCGGTCTTGTAGGATGGGACGTGCATAGCCATCCAAACCATTGATCGCCACGACATCTCCGCGCTCCAGTTGCAACCATCCGTCGCGCGTGACTAAATTGTCCTCAACATAAATGGCTTCAATCGTCGCAATGACATGGATAGTATTGTTTTCATGGATCGGATATTCATTCAAATAGCGGCAAAGCAATTGCACTGGCGATCCCGATACAAAAGGCACCGCAATGCCCTCGCGATACGTTGGCGTCAATCCCGTCATGTCAAACTCCGAAACCCCATAATCATAGGCCGCCGATGTTTGATGCGCCGCTTCTATTTGCTCCACCGTAATATGATTTACCGTAAACAACCCGGTTGCTTTAATGTTTTGATAGGTATGACGTGGCACCGAAGTGGGACGTACGATAAATCCCAACATTGCGGGGTCACTACCCAAATGCGTAATGCTCGAAAATACTGCTACATTCTCATGCCCCTCTGGCGAAAGGGTGCCGATCAAGTTAGCCGACTTGTAGCCGGTGCAACTGTTGACGAGGTTTAAACGTTCTACTTTTGATAAGGCGGCTAGGTCCGAAGCGGTAAAGACTTTCATTACTTTTTTTTTCAAAGATAAATTTGTTTAATGAAATATTAAAAAGTTTAAACAAATTTTAAGTTTTGCTGTAATTTTGCACTTCTGTTACGGTAACGTTCGGATATTATTAAGTATTTTTGTCTAACATTTTTACCAATACCATGCAAACGCCACAACGAATTGCCGTGGTGGGTTCCGGATTAGTAGGGACACTCCTAGCGATTTATCTAAAAAAGCAAGGCCATACTGTGCACGTTTACGACCGTAGTGCCGACATTCGTACGGTTGAATTCTCAGGACGCTCCATCAACCTGGTGATGTCCGATCGCGGTTGGAAGACATTGGCAGATATTGGGTTGGACGATGCGATTCGCAGTATTGGGATTCCCGTTGACAAACGCGCTATTCACCTGAAAGACGGACAGTTAAACTACCAATACTACGGCAAAGAAGGCGAAGCCATTTTCTCGTTATCCCGTGGCGTTCTCAACCGAAAAATGATTGATTTGGCCGAAGAAGCAGGTGTAGAATTCTTCTTCGAACACCGTATTTGGGATGTGACCCTGGCCGAGGCAACCTTGCACATGGGGTCCACCGAAAAAGGAGCCTGGACTGATTTAAAATACGATAAAGTATTCGGCGCTGATGGGGCTTTTTCGCGTATTCGCCACCGCATGCAACGCCAAAGTATGTTCGATTACTCCCAAGAGTTCATGAAAATCGGCTACAAAGAACTTCATATTCCCGCCAATCCCGACGGGTCTCATAAAATTGACAAAAATTCCTTACACATTTGGCCCCGCGGTCATTTCATGCTCATGGCCTTGGCCAACCTCGATGGAAGTTTCACCTGTACGCTTTTTATGCCGTTTGAAGGCGAAAATTCCTTCGAACAGTTGAAAGATGAAACGGCACTGGTCAATTTCTTTGCCGAATATTTCCCCGATACCGCTGCCGTTATTCCCGATTTGGTGAGCGATTTCTTTAAAAACCCTACGAGTTACTTGGCCATCATGAAGTGTTATCCGTGGACATTCGAAGATAAAGTGGCGTTGATTGGCGACTCTGCCCACGCTATTGTTCCTTTTTACGGTCACGGGATGAACGCCGGTTTCGAAGATATTACGCTCCTCAACCAAATGATCGAGCAATACGGCGACGATTGGAATGCGATTTTTAGAGCCTACGAAAAATTCCGCAAACCCAATGCCGATGCTATCGCCGAACTCTCCCGAAGAAACTTTGAGGAAATGAGCGCCAAAACCGCCGACGCCCAGTTTTTATTGCAGAAAAAAATCGAAAAATGGTTCTCCGACAAACATCCCGATTTGTGGATGCCCCTCTACAGTCGCGTGACCTTTAGCTTGCAACCCTATGCCGAAGCCCTAGCCATTGGCGATTACCAAAATGCCATCATGGAACAAGTAATGCAAATGCCCGATATCGAACAAAAATGGAATAGCCCCAAAGTAGAGGCCAAAATCATTGCGCTCCTAAAGCAAAAGCAGTAATTTTTTTTGGGCGCGCCCCCGAATGAAATAGGTAAGGTTCTTATGAAATCCCTTGTCGGGGTCGGGTCGTTCACTGCAATCTTGGCTCCGTACCTACGCCAAGGATTTCCGTTGCCACCCCTCGCGCAAAACAAGCCCCTTACTCCTCACGGTGCACTTTGGTAAAATCAAAAGCTGGACGACAAACCGAAATGTATTCACAGGGTTCATCAAACGGGTTGGAGTATTGCACACGCGTGTTTTCTGCAATACGGATGGATTGACCCGCGGACAAAATCACCGTTTCTCCCTCGATGATAAATTGTTTTTTTCCACTTATAATATACGTGTATTCTTCAAATTCGGGCGTCTGAAAAGGTTCGCTCCAATGCGGGGGTGCAATCATATGGGCAATCGAAATGGCGTCGTTTTGTGTCGCCACGCGACCATGATGTTCCTCGATTAACTTGCCATCGGTAGTGGGAACCACAAAAGGGGTGGTTTGAATCTGATACTTTTTCATAACTTGATAATTTTTTGGGTATAATTTCCTTCCATGGTGGCCACCGAGAGCCAATACATACCTGGTGCCCAAGACGAACAATCGACCGAAGTTAGGTTTCCGCTCAACGTTTGTACCAATCGTCCCGACGCGTCGTATATCTTCACGTGCTCTATCAATGCATTACTTTGAAGGGTTAAGGTGGTCGTAACGGGATTCGGACTCACATTCACCTCAGTTTGCAACGGGTGCTGGGGCGAAAGATGCAATACCGCCGTATTAATGACTTGTTGCATAACAGAAGTGACCCCACAATGCGTTACCGTCAAGGTGACCGTGTATATTCCATTTTGCGCATAGGTGTGCGTAGGTTGTGCTGTTGTAGCGGTCGTACCATCCCCAAAATCCCATAAATAACTCGTTGCACCTGTCGATTGATTGAAAAATTGAACATTGGTTCCCGTTGGATTCGTAAAGGTAAAAGCAGCCATTGGGTCATAAGTCCCAATAAACCAAGTGGGAAACTGATTGTACACCACAGTTTTTACCGCCAATTTAATGAGCTGCGCATCGCTAGCCGAAAGGGTCGATTCAAAACTGATAAGCGTGGGGTCTTTTCGAAAAAGTGTAGTGTAAAAGGTGCAGGCCGCAGCATACGAACCCAACAGTGAAGGGTGACTCCCGTCGGCACTATACAAGTTTAGGTTGGGATGATTCGTACGAAGATAACGCCACACCGCTCCCACAGGCGAAACGATAGCCGTTTCATTTGTCGCCATAGTCATATACCGTTCCCGCAACAAATCGTCCATACCCGAATAGGTACACACAGGGGGATTTGCCATACAGTTTTGACTGTCCCCATTTTGTCGGCCCCAAGTCATATAAAATACGGTTTCTGCACACGGATTTTGGGAGGTAATTAAGGTGTTTAAATCTTCTGCATACGGAAATACCAGCGCATTGACTTGGTTGATAGGAAAGGAGGGAAGCTGACTCTGTTCTTGTAACACTACGAAATCCCAAGTGCCTTGGGCAATTTTTGCCAACGAGGTTGCATTGCTCGCATGGTCTGACAATCGAAAGCCTCCCGGGGTGTGACTATCATGAATCAAAACATCATTAGTCGATTGGGCTGCACTTGCAATCAATCCGGGTAAATTGTTGGTGTTGGTGTAACTATTTCCTAAAAATAAAACACGTTTCGTAAGTGACTGTCCCCAAAGCGGTGGTAGCAAGCAACCCCATAACAGGAGTACATAGAAAGAAATCGAGCAGTAGTTGAATGGTTTTTTCATAACCCTTTTTACTTTTTAAAAATGAAATAAATGGCTAAAATCAAAAAGGTAAAGCCTACTAAATGATTCTAGCGCAAACTCTCATTTTTGAAAAACAGCAACGAAAATAGCACAAAAACCACGCGCATTTACTTGAACATTTCATTAAAACCCCAAAAACACCACGAATAAAAACTTGAATCGTTTTGGTTTTTCCTGTACCGGTGGCTTCCGCAATGAGTACGTGACGATCCATGGTTTTTAACGGAAGAGCCACTGGAGCTTTGGAAAGACGGTCCCTTCCCATTGTGCGGCTCCGAGAACAAGTTGTGCTTCCGTAAAGGTGTAGCCCTTTTGTATCGTTTCTAAAAAACCTGATTTTGAAGGCATAGTGCAAATAATTTAGCGTTAGGCTAAGATACCCTTTTTTTTATGCATGAAAAGAAGCAAATCGATGAATTTTTCGCATTTTTTCCAACCTAATTTCCATTTTCTCCCTCTTTTAAATACTAAAGGGTAGTAATTCATCGTTTTTACAATGTTAAGCGAATGTTACGAATAAAAAAATTAAAGTAATTATTGTCAAATCCTTAGCAAAACCCTCTATTTATTTAAGTTTATAGGGTTCTTTGTCTCGATTTGGTAGAATGTTATAAAAGCCCAAAAAAGTTTTTTTTTTTGAAGTAAAAAATTAAATTTGCTCCAATTCAAGTTTATTTACAACTAATAGCTTATAAATTATTAAAAACTAAAAATTTTTAAAAAAATGGCAAACGCAAAAAACGCTAATGGGTCAAATGGAGGTAACTATTTCTCCGCAATTGTAATTGTATTATGTATTTTCGTCGGATGGATTGTATGGCAGTTCATCATGGGTGCGGGATCTAACTTCGAAGGGGGAACCAATGAAGGGCATCCACTACCAGGAAACTACTTAGCCATGGTTTACAAAGGGGGACCTATCGTACCCGTATTGATGGGGTTGTTGTTGATGGTGATTGTATTCTCTTTTGAGCGTTACTTCGTGATTACAAAAGCAGCTGGAAAAGGAAACTTAGACGCGTATTTGCGTGTAGTTCAATCGAGCATCGCACAAGGTAATATTGATGATGCTATCGCTGCTTGTGACAAACAACAAGGGTCTGTAGCCAATGCAATTCGTGCAGCTTTGGTGAAATACCAAGATGTGAAAAAAGAAGGATTCTCTAGCGAAGAAGCAGCTGAGATGATCCACAAAGAAATCGAAGAGGCTACGTCTTTAGAAATGCCAATGTTAGAGAAAAACATGACCATCTTATCTACTCTAGTATCGTTAGGAACTTTAGCTGGTCTTTTAGGAACTGTAACGGGGATGATCAAAGCGTTCGCGGCATTAGCAACTGCAGGTACTCCTGACCAAGCGATGTTGGCAAACGGTATCTCTGAAGCATTGATTAACACGGCAACAGGGATTTCTACTTCGGCACTTTCAATTGTAACGTACAACTTGTTTACATCTAAAATCGATACCTTAACCTATTCTATCGATGAGGCAGGTACCGCTATTGTAAACCAGTACCGTAAAATGAAAGGAAGCTTGAAATAATTTAGGGTAACCTATAATAAAGTAAAAGAGATATTATGGCAAAAGTAAAAATGTCCAAAAAAGCAACGTCGATTGATATGACGGCGATGTGTGACGTGGCGTTCCTTTTGCTTACATTCTTTATCCTTACGGCTACCGCTAAAAACCCGGAACCGCTTCAAGTAGAAACACCCAATTCAACGGTACAATCCAAGTTGCCGGAAGAAAATTTAGCCATCATTACCATTGGTGGAAAAGACAAAGTGTTCTACGGAATCAAAGGGAAAGAAGTTCGCAAAAAAACCCTCGAGTTAATGGGCGCTAAATATGGTATTCAATTTACAGAGAACGAAATCCAAGAATTCAGCTTAATTGATGAATTTGGTGTTCCGATCGAAGGATTGAAACAATTGATCGCTATGAAAGGATCGGATCGTAATAAGCAAGGCGTACAGCCGGGTATTCCTCACGATACGATCGATGATAATAAGAATAATCAGTTGAGAGACTGGATTTATACGTCACGCCAAGCAAACATCGATGTGCAAAGAGAGCAGTTGAATTTTGCAATCAAAGGCGATGCAGAAGAGCAATATCCTCGCATTAAACAAGTGATGGACGAGCTTCAGAAACAATCGGTAAACAGTTTCAATCTGGTTACGGGTCTTCGCGGTAAAAATTATTAATCCCAATACATAAGAAATGGCTGAATTAAATACCAACGACGGTGGCGGCAAAAAAGGGAGTGGTAAGGTACGCAGTAAAAAACAAAACTCCAAAGTAGACTTAACAGCTATGGTGGACTTGGCGTTCCTTTTGATCACCTTCTTTATGTTGACGACCACCTTGTCAAAACCACAGGCGATGGATTTGGGATTGCCCGATAAAGAAGAGGACAAAACCAAAGAGAAAGATATAAAAGTAGATCAACGTCGCACCATGACCATCATTTTGGGGGATGACAACAAAATTGAATGGTTTCACGGGTTGTTGGAATCTCCTGAAGCGGGAGGAAAACCCACCCAAACTACCCACGGACGCGAAGGTATCCGTAAGGAACTATTAAAGCGTGTTGAATCGGTACCGCAAGTAACAGGAAACAAAGACAAAGGATTGATCGTGATTATCAAACCAACCAAAGAGTCTACCTACCGTAACTTGGTCGATATCTTGGATGAAATGGCGATCTGCTCGGTACCCACTTATGCGATTGTAAACGATTTTTCTCCTGAAGAAAAAGCGTTGGCTGATAAATTGAATAAAAAATAACCACTCTTGTAGTACAAAAGTATAACGTATGAAACTTGACTTATTAAAAAGACAATGGTTGGATATCGTTTTCGAAGGACGTAACAAGAGTTATGGTGCTTATGAATTACGACTTAAAGACGGAAATACCAACTTACGGGCTTTTTTCATCGGAGCTGTGATTTTCTCGATTGCTGTGGCTACGCCTAAAATTGCTGAATTTATTAGTGCAGCAACGGAAGACGATTCGGCTACCATCGATACTAAAATTAAGACGGTGAAAATGCCACCCAAAGAGGAAAAACCGAAGGAAGAATTACCACCTCCACCACCACCTCCTCCTAAAGTGGATCAGGTGAAGTTTGTGAAGCCGGTAGTGGCCAAAACGGAAGAAGTAACCGAGGAACCCCCAAAGATTGAAGAAATTAAAGACAAAAACTTGGGGAAAGAGGATATCAAAGGAGATCCAAACGCAATTCCTACAGTTGAAGAGCCTGGTACAGGTCCCGTTAGTCAGGTAGTTGAAGAAGATAACAATATCTACAACTCGGCAGGGATTGAAGTAAAACCTGAATTCCCGGGAGGAATTGCCAAGTTTTACAACTTCATCAAAAACAATTACCAAGCTCCCGATGAACCTGGATTAAAAGGACAAGTATTTGTTTCTTTTGTCGTGGAGAAAGACGGTTCACTTACCGACATCAAAGTATTACGCGATATCGGTTACGGAACAGGGAAAGAAGCCGAGCGTGTGTTGCGTAAGAGTCCGAAATGGACCCCTGCGGAACAAAACGGAAAACGCGTTCGTTGTTCGTATCAAATTCCAATTAAAATTGAAACCCCAGAGGAATAAGCATGCTTACGAAATGGGTAATGCAATACAAGAAGAAATCGCTTAAAGAGCGATTTCTTCTATTTATGGGAATCTTGTTTTTTTTGATTTATTTAACATTAGGGTTAATGATCATCTTCTGGAAAAAGATTCCCTTAAACATGGACGATAATTATCGCTTGATGTTTGGAGGACTACTTATTGTGTATGCCTTCTTTCGTTTTCTGCGATTTTTTAATTCGTCCGAACCGAATGAAGAGTCATGAAAAGAATTTATGCAATCCTACCGTATGTAATGTTGGCGTTTTTCGGAACGTTAGGGTTCTTCATTTCTTGTAAGCCCAACTCCTCCGAGAACCAAAAAGACACCATACTCCGCGGAAAAGCTATAATCTGGGTTGACGAGTCGTTATTGCCTATCGTTGAAGACCAACAGTTGGTGTTTCAAACTACCTATGAAGCCTCGCTCACCTTGGAACCCTCTTCAGAAGTTTCAGTGATCAAAAAGTTATCGGAAGCCAAATCAGGCATAGCCATTCTCTCCCGAAAACTAAACGCCAACGAAACCCAATTTCTCAAAGCGCAACGCATTGTACCGCGAACTACCCCGTTTGCTCTCGATGGTGTTGCTTTGATTGGGGCTTCAAAAACACTGGATACGGTCGTGAATTTGGAAACCCTCATCGGATTTTTGCAAGGAAAAAATAGTACATTGAAAGGCCTCGTTTTTGACAATCCCAATTCAGGAACGGTGCGCTATATGATGGAGAAAGCCAGAATTACGCAATTGCCTTCCGAAGGCGTATATTCGCAAAAAAATACCCAATCCGTGATTCAATATGTAGCCGAGCATGAGGGAATGATAGGATTGGTTGGAAGCAATTGGCTTTTTGAACCCAAGACTGCCTTAAAACCTTGGGTCGAAAAAGTGAAAACATTAGGGGTGCAACAAGCCGACGGTTCGATTGCATATCCCACGCAAGAAGCCTTAGGAACGAATGACTATCCTTTGGCACGTGTTTTGTACATCATCAACTGTCAAGGGTATGAAGGTCTCGGCATCGGATTTGCCTCCTTCATCGCTGGCGACAAAGGCCAACGCATTGTATTAAAATCAGGCATAGCCCCCATACGGGAACCCGGTCGTAAGATTGTAACCCGAAAACAAATTGAAAAAACAAAAATTTAAATACAAAGAACAATGAGCACGATTAAATTTTTCAGCGTAGCCTTTCTCGCTGCCACTGCCGTTACACAAGCGCAGGACTTAGATCAGGCCAAGAAAGCCATTGATGCTGAACAATATGATAAGGCAAAATCGATTTTAAAGTCCATTATAAAAACCAAACCTGCCGATGGTAAGGCTACTTTCCTATTGGGGAACGTTTACCTCAAACAGAGTGTGGAAGACTCTGCCAAAATTACTTTTGATAAAGGATTAACCGCAGCTGAAGGAGGTAAATTCAACAACATCGGTTTAGGGCAGTTAGACCTTGAAGCCGGAAATGCGGCGGCAGCCAAATCCAAATTTGACTTGGCGACTCAAGGAATGCGTAAAAAAGAAGTAGAAGAATACGTTTATATTGCGCAAGCGTATATGAATACCGACAAGCCCGACTATCAAGCTGCACTTGCCGTGTTGGAAAAAGCTAAATTGGCGAACCCCAATGATGCCAATGTGAAATTGGTAATGGGCGATGCATATTATGGGTTAAAAAATCAAAACGATGCTTATTCGGCGTATCGCGATGCCTACAACACGGATAAAAATTTGATTCGTGCCAAAATGCAGTTGGGTGTCCTTTTAAAAGGAGCCAAAGCCTATGTCGAAGCGGTTAAAGCTTACGACGAAGTGGTGAGTATTGATTCTAACTATGGTCCCGTGTACCGCGAATTGGCAGAAACCTATTATTTATGGGCGAACAACAAACCGGGTACCTACAAGGAAAACATTGCCAAAGCGTTAACCAACTACGAAAAATACATGAGTCTTACCGACTACTCTTTGTCTTCTCGTATGCGTCATGCCGACTTTTTGATCTTGGCCAAAGAGTACAAAGAATTGGAAAAAGAAGCCCTGGAAATGAAGAAAATGGATAAAGTAAATCCGCGTATTCTTCGTTACCTTGGGTATGCTGCTTACGAAAACGGCAACACCGATGAAGCGATTAATGCATTGACTGAATTCTTAGGCAAAGCAAATAAAATTATCGGTGGCGACTATTATTTCTTAGGCTTAGCGCAAGTGAAAAAGTCCATCGGGGCCGATGGTAAAACGGTAGATGCTACATTGTTAGCCCAAGGGGTGGCCCATTTGAAGAAAGCAGTAGAGATGGACATGAACGTGGCCAATGGCTTGAACGAAATCGGGAAAGCCTATTTTGGACAAAAGTTGTACGGGGTAGCTGCTGGTGTATTTGAAGCGGCTATTTTGAACACCACCTCCAAAAATTTCTTTGAAGACAACATCTACTATGGATTGTGTGTACACACCGTAAATCGCGGAAAAGATGCCAAGACCATTGATGTACCCGCGTTGACCAATGCCGATAAAGCGATGGACAATGTGATCGCTGCCAAACCCGATTATCCAGAAGCGTATTTGTACAAAGCGCGTATCAACAGCGTGATGGCCAAAGATGACATCATGACCGAATCGTACCAAAAATACGTGGATGCGTTAACCGCCAAAGGTCCCGAAGAAATCACAAAAAATAAAGCCAAGGTGACCGAAGCCTACAACAACATGGCTTCCTTCTACGCCAACAGCGACAAAGCCAAAGCCAAAGAGTTGCTAAACAAAACCTTAGCCTTGGATCCTACCAATGCGTATGCAACAGAATCGCTTAAAGTGTTGAAATAATTTTTCATTAACGATACAAAACCCGGATCACCTCCGGGTTTTTTTATGGTGTTAAAATGGGTGTTTTCAGTACCGTATTCACAATAAAATAGGATATTCGCGTTCTAGTATTTTACACCAGCTCTATGCCTAAAAATTGGTTTATCCCGCTCTTTATTTTTTGTTTTGTTACCGTAACAGCCCAAAAAACCATTCACCTCAAAGGAACTATTGTCGATCAAGACTCGCGCGTGCCCATCGAATCGGCCACCGTTTATTTGACCAACCCCAAAGATTCTACCGTAATTGAATACACCATTAGTCAAAAAAATGGAACCTTTGATTTTGCCCTGAAAAAAAGCAATGTCCCTGTCATTTTGAAAATTTCCTTTGTAGCCTATCAAGACTATAAAGTGACCTTAAAAAATTTGACGACCTCCCAAGATTTGCGGATTATTGGACTCCAACCCGCAGCACAAACACTTGATGAAGTGGTGATTAAAAACGAAACACCGCCCATCCGGATCAAAAAAGATACGCTCGAGTTTAACGCCGCCTCTTTCAAAGTGCGGCCCGATGCTAATGTGGAAGCCTTGCTCAAGCAACTGCCTGGTGTTGAAATCGATGCCGAAGGAAAAATTACCGTCAACGGGAAAGAAGTCAATCAAATCCTCGTTAACGGGAAACCCTTTTTTGACCGGGATGGAAAAATTGCTTTGCAAAACTTACCCTCCTCGATGATTAACAAAGTGCAAGTCACCGATACCAAAACCAAGCAAGAGGAAAAAACAGGAGCCGTTGCGGCCTCCAACAACGCCAGTATTAATCTTACCATTGATGAGAAGAAAAACAAAGGCTGGTTTGGAAAAGTGATGGCTGGGGCTGGTTCGAGCAACCGCTACGAAAGCAGTGGATTGGTCAATTATTTCAACAACAACCGCAAAGTAAGCGTTCTGGCTTCGTCCAACAACATCAACGCGACGGGCTTTTCTATGGACGAAATCTTCGACAATATGGGCGGAGGCCGCAATTCCAATATTTGGGTGGGTGACAACGGTTCGTTTTTTGTCAACCGCCGACGTTTTGGGGGTAATACGGGCATCACCCAATCCCATTTGGCAGGGGTCAATTATGCCGACGAATGGCGTAAGGACAGTCCCCTTGCCTTGAGTTACTTTTTTAGTGAAGCCAATACCCGCAACAACAGCCGCACCCGTCAAATCAACTTTTTGCCTTCGGGGAATTACGAAACCGCCTCGGAGGCTTCGTATAAAAATGTAGCTACCGCGCACAACATTTCGGGCGATATCGAGTGGGCGATTGATTCGACCCTAACGGTAGTCATGGAACCCAAATGGAGTCGTACCTTGGGTCAGAGTACCAACGTTTCTCGGCAAGAGTCGCGTGATGCTTTGGCGCAATTGCTCAACGAGAGTAATGCATCCTCGATTTCCGAAAATACGGCGACCTCGTTTGAAAATACCACCACATTTACCAAGTCATTTCGTCGGAAAGGACGCAATGTAGCCCTCGTTTTTTACCAAGAGCATCAACAAGACGATGCCCAAAATCTTGTGGACTCGCAAACCCTTTTTTACCAAAATAGCCAACCCGACGATTTGCGAAACCAGCGCAATACGAGTTACAATCGGGTGAATCAGTTTTCGTACGACTTTAAGTTTTACGAACCCGTAAAGGACTCGCTGCGGTGGGTGAACAATGTCTATCATGAGTTTACCCATGAAAAAAATGGCCGCGACTCCCAAGAATTTGATCCGGTGACCAATGATTTTACACAAGCCAATCCCTTACTCACCAATGCCATGCGCACCAAGCAACAAGTATTTCGACCCACCACGGGTTTGGTTTTGGAAAAATCGGTGTGGAACGCGTCTTTCAATGTAGGTCCGCAATGGAGTACGATGGATGCGGCTATGGATTATTTGGGCGTTACGACTCCCACCAACCGCACGTTTTTTGTACCCTATATAGAAGCGACGTTGAATTTGCGCCTCTCCAAATCGCGGAACATTTGGGCGACGTATTCTTATGATAACGAACTTCCGCGGGGCAGTCAGGTGTTGCCCGTAGAGGATTTGGCTAACCCGTTGAATACCACGATTGGAAACCCGAATTTGGACGCTTCCCTACGCCATTATATTTACGTATCGTTTCGCGATTTTGATTATGCTTCGCGTTCGGGCTACGGATTTTATGCGGGCGGCAATGTATACAATAATCAGATTGTTTCGGCGACTACTTTTGATGCAAGCCGAAAGCGGACCACTACCTATACCAATGTTTCGGGGACGTACAACAGTTGGACGGGCTTGTATTGGAATAAAACCTATAAAAAAGAGGCCCACAAGTTTCGGTACGAATTGCGTTGGGCGATGAACTTCGGACTCAGCAAAGGGATTACCGACGGCAACGCTTTTGAAGCCCGCACGGTGACCTTGAACCCACGGGTGAATTTTACGTATGAATACGGTGAAAAGTTGATCATCAACCCCTCGTATCAATTTACCCGAAACATCACGGAGTACACCAATTATGTGGTCAATGCAGCAACCAATTATTTGCACCGCGTGAACCTGCAAACCACCTTGTTTTGGCCCACCAACTGGGTATTTGGCAACGATTTTGGGTATACGTACAACTCCAATATTGCCGACGGTTTTCGCAAGGATTTTTATTTGTGGAATACGAGTTTGGCCTACAGTTTTTACCAAAAGCGCTTTACCGCCAAAGTGAAGGTATATGACCTATTGAACCAAAACCAAAACGCCACCCGTACGATCACCGCTACAGCCATTCGCGATGAGGAAAATGTGGTACTGCGCCGTTACGTGATGTTCTCGCTAACCTACAAGTTAGACCCATTGGGCAAGGAAAAAAAGCAAGGCCGTCAGTGGAGGTAGATAGGGTGTTTTTATGGCGTTGTTCTTTTTTGTTAAGTAGCCTACGCAGTTTGCCGCATCACCTACGGAAAAAAAAACCTAACTCTTCTTGGAAAAATACTTCAAAAAACGGGGAAAAACCATGAGGAAGGTGGAGTAATATTTTTTAATTTGCGGGGGGAGGAGGGAAATGTTAAACATAGTAAAAACCTTAGTACAAATTATTAATGGAAAGTCGTGAAGAATTCAATTTACTACTGCAAGAACTTGGTTTTGGCAAGGTCAAAAAATTAATATGTGACGAATTTTACACAAAACGTAATTTAAATTTAGCCAAAAGGCAGCATTATTGGTTGAAGCAGAAATATCCACGAGAGTGCACAAAACAATTTTTCGAGAATCTATTCAAAATCGGGCTATACGAAGATTCACTGATAGAATTAAGGAGGATATAAAATCAAGCTTACTTTGAAAACACCGAGATTGTTAAGTGCTTGATAAAAATAGGTGTAACTTTAAATAAAAACGTTGGAAGTGCAGCAATTATTTATAAACTACATGAATTTTCTCTAAATCCTCTTTCTAGTTTCGGCAATGAAAACCTCAAAAGTGTTTTTGAAGTATTGGATCAAGAAATGCAAGACACTTTCGACCTTCCGTTTTTCTTTCAATTTTATGAGATAGATGCAAATGTAAATGTAATTCGACCATACGAAAGAAGTTATTACTTTAAGTATTTTGAATTATGTAAAATAAGAACAAAACGTTTAGAAGCCTTTAAAGCTAAACGCGGGAAGGTTTCCAATGAAGACCTTGATTATATAATTGGAAGCGCAAGCGCAAATCTACTGAGAGAGGCTGAAAATAAACTACGATTGAAAATTGGTGCAAAACATATTGGTGAAGGGTATATAAACGAAACCGCTTTATATTATAAGATAAAAGAAAATTTTCAAGACATTAAGGTCTTGCAGCACGTGCGACCTGATTTTCTTGGCAGACAACACTATGATATTTGGCTTCCTGAACTTAAGATCGCGATAGAATATCACGGCGAACAACATGATAGGGCAATTGATTTTTTTGGAGGAGATGAAGCATACAAAAAAAATGTTGAAAAGAGATCAGTTAAAAAAACAAAAGTCTCTCCAGAATAATTTGACATTACTCGAGGTTCGCAAAGGCTATAACTTGGAAGATTTATTTAGAAGAATTGAAGAGGTCAAAAAAAGGGTGCTAACAGTGGCTTCAACCTCAATGGCTGAATTCATTTTATCCAATCCACTCAAGCTTCCGCCGCGCCAACGTTGTTAAAACCGTATCCCTCTTTTGTAAATCTCTAATTACTTTGAGCGTTTCTTGATGTAGCTTCTATCGCAGCGCCCTACGCCAATATCCTTTACCCGTGTACCGTTTCTTTGTTGCCGTATTTGGTGATGATCGAGGCTTCAAAGGCAATCCATTCTTTCCACCGCTTGTCTACATCGATCGATTCGCTGTATTGACGGGCAAATTTCAAAAAGGTCGTGTAGTGCCCCGCTTCGCTAATCATCAGTTCGCGGTAAAATTGTGCCAACTCAGGGTCGCTTATGTTGGTGGATAAAACTTTAAAACGCTCACAACTTCTCGCTTCAATCATGGCGGCAAAAAGCAAACGCTCAATCAAGGCATCGTTGCGGCTGCCATCTTTTTTCATAAATTTTACCAATTCGCCTACATAGTCGTCTTTGCGCTCGCGGCCCAACACCAATCCCCGTTTTTTTATCACTTCATGCACTTGTTCAAAATGCTCCAATTCTTCCCGCGCAATGCGCAACATTTCGGTCACCAGTTCCACCTTATCGGAGTTGTTGACAATAATGTAAATCGCATTGGAAGCCGCTTTTTGCTCGCACCAAGCGTGGTCGGTTAAGATTTCCTCAATGTTTGCTTCTACGATATTCACCCAGCGCGGGTCGGTGGCCAATTGTAATCCCAACATAACGATTGCGTTTTGATGCCACAAAATTAAATGTTTTCTTTGTAGGAATGGAAACTCCACGGCTACTTTTTATCGGTCTCGTGTGGCCCGAACCGCAATCGTCGGCAGCAGGCACCCGTTCGTTGCAACTCCTTTCCCTTTTTGCAGCCAAAGGATACGCTATCACCGTGGCCTCAGCAGCGCAAAACCGCGATTTTTCTATCGATTGGGCGGCTTATCCCTATACCTTTCACCCTATAGCCGTTAACGATACGGCCTTCGACGAATGGGTGCATACCTTGCAACCCGATGTGGTGATTTTTGACCGTTTTGTGACCGAAGAGCAGTTTGGCTGGCGCGTACGCGAACAGTGCCCCCAAGCCTTTACGCTGCTCGATAGTCAAGACCTACATTTTTTACGTGCCGCACGGCAACAGGCGGTCAAAAAGCAAGTGCCGCTTTCCCGTAGTTTGTTGCTTTCAGATACGGCCAAACGTGAACTGGCTGCCTTTTACCGCTGTGATTGGGTACTGGTCATTTCGGCTTTTGAATACGAATGGTTGCAAAACGAATGGCAATTTCCAGCAGCTCAATTGGTGTATTTGCCCTTGTTTGGGGAAAAAGGGACTTCGATACCCGATTTTACGTCGCGTGCCGATTTTGTGTTTATGGGCAATTTCATGCACGATCCCAATACCGATGCGGTACTGCTTTTGAAAGAAGTGCTTTGGCCAAAGATTCGACGTCAACTGCCCCACGCCCAACTCCGAATATATGGCGCATACACCTCCGAACGCATTCAACAAGGGCACCAACCCGCGCAAGGGTTTTTATGTCTAGGGCGTGCTCCCGAAGCGTTGGCTACCATTGCTAATGCCAAGGTTATGCTCGCTCCCTTGCGTTTTGGAGCAGGTATTAAAGGCAAGCTCCTCGAGGCCATGCAAATGGGCACTCCTACTGTTACCACTTCCATCGGTGCCGAAGGAATGCACCACGACGGCCTATGGAACGGGGTCATCACCGACGATTGGGATGTTTTTGTAGCGGAAGCAATCCATCTTTACACCAACGCTTTGGCTTGGACATCAGCGCAAGAACAAGGGTTTGCGTTGTTGCAACAACAGTTTTCTGCAGCAACACATACCGCACAATTTTGGTCGCGTTGGGATTTGGTTCGTACGCAAATGCAACAGCATCGCGAGGCCAATGTTGTAGGACAATTGCTCAACCACCATACCTTGCAAAGCACCCGCTACCTATCGAAATGGATTAGTGAAAAAAATAAGACCTAAAAAAAGCGCCCGAAAGCGCTTTTGTTTATTCTGTTAACTTGAAGTTGTAAGTGATTTTCCCCACTTGCCGTTCAGCACCGTCGGGACTGGCCGACCATTTGGTTTGCATGGCTGCAATCTTAGCCTGACTAGCGAGGCATGAAGCGGAGTTGGTGGTGCCGCGCGCGCCCGGTTTGGCATCGATGACGTTTCCGTTTTTATCCACGGTGATTTGAACTACCACGGTTCCTTCTTCATTACATGTATAGGCGGGTTGGGGTTTGTTGAGCGCTTTTCGGCCTGCTAGTTCATAGCCGGGGCCGTTTCCGCGTCCGTTACCACTGCCATTTCCGCCGCCACTGCCACTTCCCGAGCCGGGACCTGTTCCCGTTCCATTCCCGGGGCCATTTCCGCCTCCAGTACCGCCGCCGCTTCCACCACTACCGTAGTAGCCGTTGGAACCCAGACTGCCGTTGGTTTTTCCTTTATTACCTCCTGCGGCATCGTCGCCATCGCCGCCACGGTTTCCTCCTTTGAGAATGTTGGCTAAGGCATCATCGACTTTACGAACGGGTTGTTTTATCTCTTTGGGTTTCGTTGTTTTTATGGGAAGATTGGTTGGCGTCACCGGTTTTTTGGTCGGTTCAGTTTTGGGAACGACAACTTCATCGGGGGCAGCATCCCTATCGTCGGTGAGCAAACTTTCTTCAGGTGTAGGGGTTGCAGTTGCTTTTTGGTTGGTAACATTCAGGTCGTCGTTGCGGTAATCCGAACCCGAACCGAAGTCGCTGTCGCCAAAGTTCACCGTCACACCGCCGCCACCGCCACCGCCTGCAATTAAAGCCGCCATTTCTTTGTCGGAGGGAGGCCAAAAGCGAATGAAAAACAAAACCAATATCAGCAGGGCGTAAAGCACTGTGGCCAAAACTAACGAAAGCCGTTTGTCTTGGGTGGTGGTCTCTCCGAGCGGTTTTAGACGGTCTTGTGAGCGGTCAAAAGAGACGTCTTGGGTGGAATGTTCTTGGAAATCCATACGCGGTTTTTGAATTTAACGCTGAAAAGTACAAAAAATTATCATTCATTGGGGGTAGCTGCGGGAGGAGGAAGCGTTTTTTGCAACCAGAGGTAGCCCAAAAGTCCCGATACGGTCGAAGCGATTACGATAACAAATTTGCTGTTGTTTATTACGGTCGTATCGTCAAATGCCAGTAGGGTGATGAAGATGGACATGGTAAATCCGATACCGCCCAACATACCGAGTCCCAAAAGCCGTTGCCACGTAAATCCTTCAGGGAGTTGGGTGAGTTTGAAACGAACGGTGAGCCAACTGAAGGCAAAAATCCCTAAGGGTTTCCCTACGATTAAGCCTACCAGAATGCCAATGCTATACGGGTGTTGTAAGGTATCGATGAGATTGCCTTCGATCACAACAGCGGTATTGCATAGGGCAAAAATAGGAATGATCACAAAGGCTACGGGATGGTGTAACCAATGTTGGAGTTGGTATGAAATCGTGCGGGGACTTCCATTTTCAAACGGAATGGCGAAGGCCAAAAGAACACCTGTAATCGTGGCATGGACGCCAGAATGCAACATGAAATACCACATAATTACCCCTCCAATGAGGTACCACAAGAGGTTGTTGACCTTTAGTCGGTTGAGGATAAGCAATACGCCAAACACCCCCAGCGAAATGCCTAGGTTTACAAGTTGTAAACTATCGGTATAAAAAATGGCAATCATCAGAATGGCGCCCAAGTCATCGATGACAGCCAACGCGGTCAAAAAGACTTTCAAAGCCACCGGAACCCGTTTGCCCAATAGCGACAAGATCCCAATGGCAAAAGCAATATCGGTTGCCATAGGAATACCATAGCCTTTGTGGGTCGGAGTGTCGTGGTTGAAAACAACAAACAGCAACGCAGGCACGAGCATGCCACCTAAGGCCCCCGCTAAGGGCAGTGCGGCGTCTTTGATTTTGGAGAGTTCACCAATGTATACTTCCCGTTCCAGTTCCAGTCCAATAAGCAAAAAGAAAATCGCCATCAAACCGTCGTTGATCCAATATTCTATAGGTTTTCCACCCATTGGCGTATGCCACCAATGCAAGTAGGATTCCGACCATTCGGAATTGGCCAAGAATAAGGAGAGAATCGTGCAAAAAACAAGGATTAATCCGCCTGCTTTTTCACTTTCAAAAAAGGAAGTAAACAATCGGGTTACTTTCACGATACAAGTTGTTGAAGGGCAATTTCAAAGGCAGTAGCACTAATGTTTTGTTTATCGGCTTTACGATCGTGTACGCGTTCGATTGCTTTTTTGATGGTTTCGGAGGTGTCGTAGAAAATGGCTTCATCGGTCATTTGGACTTTTTTCTCCATAAAATAGGCAAACACGCGCGCCATACCACAGTTGGAAATAAAATCAGGAATCAAACTCACTTTTTGATCGGTATGTTCCATAATGGGTCCGAAGAAAATCTCCTTGTCTGCAAAAGGCACATTGGCCCCACAGGTGATGACTTCCAATCCGCTCCCAATCATAGCATCGACTTGGCTTTGCGTGACGAGACGAGATGCAGCGCAAGGGGCAAAAATTTCGGCTCCCATTGGCCATATTTTTTCATTGATTTCGGCAAAAGGTATCATATTTTCGGCCACCAATTTATTGCCGTCTTTGTTGAGGAACATACGTTTGATTTCGTCATAGGTAAATCCGTTTTCATTCATAACGCCACCCTCACGGTCAATAATTCCGATGACGCGAACACCCATTTCAGCAAGGTAAAATGCAGCGGCCGAACCTACATTTCCAAATCCTTGCACGATGGCTTTTTTACCCTGAAAATCCCCGCCATAGGTGTTGTAATAATGGCGAACGGCCTCAGCGACTCCGTATCCCGTAATCATGTCGGCTACGGTGTATTTGCGCAAAACATCGGGGGAAAATTTAGGGTTTTCTATCACTTTAATTACCCCTTGACGCAATTGACCAATACGGTTGATTTTGTCAGCATCGGTGGGTTTGAAATGCCCGTTAAACACCCCTTCTTGCGGATGCCACACGCCGCATTCTTCGGTCATGGGAATTACCTCATGGATTTCATCGACGTTGAGGTCGCCCCCCGTACCGTAATAACTTTTTAATAGTGGCGATACCGCTTTATACCAACGTTTCAATACGTCTTTTTTACGCGGGTCGTTGGGGTCAAAGTTGATCCCTGATTTTGCGCCTCCAATAGCAGGACCTGATACGGTAAACTTCACTTCCATGGTTTTAGCCAGTGAAAGCACCTCGTTCATATCGAGTCCTTTGCGCATCCGTGTCCCACCGCCGGCCGCTCCTCCACGCAGGGAGTTGATTACGGTCCATCCTTCGGCATCGGTTTCGCTATCTTTCCAATTGAAGACGATTTCGGGTTGTTTATTTTCAAATTTTTTAAGTAAATCTTTCATCGTAGTTTGTTTGTGCCGCAAAAGTACGGATTCCTTTATAATTCATCCTTTCCAAGGGTATACTTTTCCACTGCAATGGTCTTCGTGGGCACCGGTAACACTAGAAAGCACATTGATTTCCTCCCGCAAGCGCAGTACGCCCAACAACCCAAAAATCAAGGCTTCTTTAAATTCCAAGGTTGTGTTATCGGGCACGATAAGGGTCATTTCGGGGAGGTAGGCTTGCATTCGTTGAAGCAAAAAATGATTGTAAGCGCCTCCGCCAGTAATCAGTAAATGTCCTTGGGCAATGGGTAATGCCTGGGCGGTTTGTTGGGCAATGTGTTCGGTAAAGGTGCGAAGCGCGTCAATGGGCGAGGGGTTGTAACGGTGCATCAGGGGTAAGACTTTTTCGCGCACAAATTCAACCCCCAACGATTTAGGAAAGGGCTGTGCGTAGTATTCCAAGCCATTTAAAGCATTCAATAGCTCAAGCAAAAGTGTTCCCTCTGCCGCGCGTTCTCCCCCGGCATCATAGGCCATTCCAAGTTGTTCGGCATAGTGATTGAGAACGGTATTGACGGGCGAAATATCGAAGGCAATACGGTGTTGATGGTGTTCAAAAGAGACGTTGGAAAAACCACCGAGATTGAGGCAATAGGTGTACTCTGAAAACAGCATTCGGTCGCCGATAGGAACCAAAGGAGCGCCTTGTCCACCGCGTTCCACATCTTGTACGCGAAAGTCGCACACCACCGTTTGTTGGCAATAGGAGGCAATTTCAGGAAAGTTGCCGATTTGTAAAGTATATCCGTTTTGCGGTTGGTGTAGAATCGTATGTCCATGAGAGCACACCGCATCAAGGGCTTGAAGGTCATGGGTTTGAATAAAAGACGCAATCACTTCGCCGAGATAGGCTGTATACTCCTGATTAAGTTGTTGAAGTTCGGGTGGGGAATAGTGGAGGGCAACCTGCAAACGATGGTGCCAAGCTTCGGAATAGGGTAGGGTTGCGGAAACGCCGAATGCATAGGTCCAACGCCCGTTTTCGAACGTAAAAAAAACTTCAGCCAAGTCAATGCCATCGAGGGATGTGCCCGACATGACGCCGAGAATATGGTAGGTGTGTTTAGACATTTTTTAAAATTACGAAATCGTTTGAAGTTTCGCGTTTTATATTATACATTTGGAAACCAAAATTAAAATTTACGACTAACAAATACGAATTTATATGGATTTTAATCTTACCGAAGAGCATTTGATGATTCAGCAGGCGGCGCGTGATTTTGCTCAAAACGAATTATTGCCCGGCGTGATTGAACGCGACGAACACTCCAAGTTCCCTACCGAGCAGGTCAAAATGATGGCCGATTTGGGTTTTATGGGTATGATGGTCGACCCCAAATACGGTGGCGCTGGATTGGATAGTATATCGTATGTATTGGCGATGACGGAGATTGCCAAAGTCGATGCTTCAGCGGCGGTAATCATGTCGGTGAACAACTCCTTGGTGTGTGCGGGTATGGAGAAATATTGCAGCGAACAGCAAAAAATGAAATATTTGGTGCCTTTAGCCAAAGGAGAAAAGATCGGTGCTTTTTGTTTGTCGGAGCCCGAAGCGGGTTCGGATGCCACCTCGCAAAAAACGACGGCGAAAGACATGGGGGATTATTATTTGTTGAATGGAACCAAAAACTGGATTACCAATGGTTCAACCGCTTCTACCTATTTGGTGATGGCGCAAACTGACCCTGAAAAAGGACACAAAGGAATCAATGCTTTCATCGTAGAAAAAGGATGGGAAGGATTTGAAATTGGACTCAAAGAAAAAAAGATGGGGATTCGCGGATCGGATACACATTCGTTAATGTTTACCGATGTTAAAGTGCCAAAAGAAAACCGCATTGGCGAAGATGGTTTTGGTTTTTCTTTTGCCATGAATGTTTTAAATGGAGGCCGTATTGGTATTGCTTCGCAAGCCTTGGGTATTGCGTTTGGTGCTTATGAATTGGCTTTGAAATATGCCCAAGAGCGCAAGGCTTTCGGGAAAGAAATTTTTAAACACCAAGCAATTGCTTTCAAATTGGCCGATATGTATGTGAAAACGACGGCGGCTAAATTGTTGGTGATGAAAGCGGCTGTGGAGAAAGATGAAGGAAAAGATATTGCGCACAGTGGTGCGATGGCCAAATTGTATGCTTCTGAAGTAGCGTTAGAAGTAGCCAATGAGGCAGTTCAGATTCACGGGGGTAACGGATATGTGGCCGAGTATCATGTAGAGCGTATGATGCGTGATGCGAAGATTACGCAGATTTACGAAGGAACTTCCGAGATTCAACGTATTGTAATTTCCCGCGGACTTATTGCTTAATTTGTATATGAATAGTGAAGAGACCTCCCTCAGTGGAGGTTTTTTTGTGGGTTGAAATCCCTAACTTTGCTTAAAAGGCCATGAACTGCGGATGCGCAAAAATTAGAGTTACAAACAAGACTTAGAACCTATGAATATTATTATTACTGGAACATCCCGAGGAATCGGTTTGCAATTAGCACTACAATGTGCAGAAGCGGGGCATCATGTGTTAGCGTTATCGCGAAAAATCCCTCAGGAATTGATGCAACACCCCAATATTACTTGCTTCTCCCTTGATTTAATGGTAGAGGACGATTTGCAACAGGTCCGGAATTTTCTCACCCATAGTTGGAAGCAGGTTGATCGACTTGTACACAATGCGGGGAGTTTGGTCAACAAGCCCTTTGAACAATTGCGTATGGAAGATTTTGACCGGGTTTACAAGGTGAATGTCTTCGGAATAGCGATGCTCACGCAGGTTTGTCTGCCCTTCATGCCAGAGGGAAGTCATGTGGTCAGTGTGAGTTCGATGGGCGGTGTACAAGGCAGTATGAAATTCCCCGGATTGGCCGCTTACAGTTCGAGCAAAGGCGCTGTCATTACCTTATCGGAACTGCTTGCTGAGGAATACAAAGAGCGCGGTATTGCATTTAATGTTTTGGCCTTAGGAGCTGTTCAAACCGAAATGTTGGAAGAAGCATTCCCTGGGTACCAAGCCTCTGTATCTGCGGCCGAAATGGCCGATTATATCTATAATTTCACCCTAAAAGGAAATACTTTTCATAATGGGAAGATTATTCAGGTTTCGTCCTCTACTCCATGATTGAATTATGAATTATGAATTATGAATTATAACTAGTACATACATTTATTAAATATCAAATTTTTAAAAGCCATGAAGAAAAGTATAATAATAGAAAAAAGCTTTCAGTTAGCCCTGAAAGGGGTTCAATTTTATCAACAAGTATTGCTTACCAATAGAGATTTTGTAACGGAACGACAGTTTTTGAAGTCGGTTACTTCTGTTGGGGCTAATGTGCGAGAAGCCCATAACGCACAGTCGAAATTAGATTTTATTCATAAACTACATATTGCTCAAAAAGAATGTGCAGAAACGCAATATTGGTTAGAATTAATGGTAGCTACTCAACGGATATCTGAAGTTCAATTTGATTCATTAAATAAGGATTGTGAGGAAGTTTTTCGGATATTGCGAAGCATTATTTTAACAACGAGACGAAATTTGAAACTCATCTCTTAATTCATAACTTATAATTTTTCCTTTGGAAGTCCTCGCCAAATACCTCCCTGAGCATGCTGTAATGCCATGTTTTGAGTTGATCAAAACCCATAGTGTGCATTTGAAGATTGTCCATGAGCGTCAAACGAGGCATGGTGATTATCGGAAAGCGGTCAATGGGAAGCACGAGATTACGGTGAATGCCAATTTGAATAAGTACCGTTTTTTGATCACCTTGGTTCACGAGATTGCGCATTTGGTGGCTTTTGAGCAATACGGCAGGCACATAAAACCTCATGGTGTCGAGTGGAAAATGACGTTTCAGCGGTTGATGGTACCGTTTATACGACCCGAGATTTTTCCACACTCAGTGTTGCCTTTGATAGCCCAACATTTTCGAAATCCCACGGCTTCCAGTGATACCGATGCGCGTTTGGCTTTTGCGTTAAAACAGTTTGACGAGCGTAAATCGGATATCTATTTTATCCACGAAGTGCCTAATGGTGCTTGCTTTCGCCTTAAAAACGGTCGGATTTTTCAAAAGCAAGGGTTACGGGTGAAACGGTATATTTGTTTGGAATTGGCTACGGGAAAATTGTTTTTGTTTAATGCCAATGCTGAGGTAGAATTAGTGCCAGGAGGATAAATCCTTCTATTATTTTATCTTTTTTTAATCATATTTATGCGTATCCTATGGGGATTAAATATATTTGTATCGACGGTTCGATAAGAACTGTAGACCAATTTTAGCTACATGAATTCCAATTATTACGCGATTATAATGGCAGGCGGGGTAGGTTCTCGTTTTTGGCCTGTGAGTACAACTGATTTTCCGAAGCAATTTCACGATATGTTGGGTTCAGGGGAAACCTTGATTCAAAAAACGTTCAGTCGTTTGTCGAAGAGTATTCCCGTAGAGAACATTCTGATATTGACCAATGCACGTTACAATGCCCTTGTTTTAGAACAACTACCAGAGGTAGCACCCGAGCAAATTCTATTAGAGCCCGCCATGCGCAATACAGCGCCATGTATTTTGTATGCTTCATTTAAAATCAAAAAACAAAATCCTGATGCAGTATTCGTGGTTGCGCCCAGCGATCATTGGATAGAGGATGAACAAGCGTTTACACAAAATTTACAGCAGTGTTTTGATTTTTGTGCAAAAGAAAATGCACTAATGACTTTGGGAATTCAACCCACTTTCCCCAATACGGGTTTTGGATATATTGAATACAATCAAAAAGAGACTGCCGCAGTGAAGTCAGTGGTTCAATTTCGCGAAAAACCCGATTATGAAACGGCCAAACAATTTTTGGAGCAGGGTAATTACTTGTGGAACGGTGGAATTTTCATTTGGAATGTACAAGCGATAACTGAAGCTTTTCAGCATTTTCAACCTGCCATGTATGCCTTGTTTTCAGCGGGAATGGAAGCGTACAATACCCCAAATGAATCCGATTTTATTGCGGAACATTATGCGCATGCGGAAAACATTTCCATTGATTATGCCATTTTGGAACATGCCCGAAATGTCTTTGTATTGCCCGCCACTTTTGATTGGAATGATTTAGGAACCTGGGGTTCACTTCATGAAAAATTGAATAAAGATGCTCAAGATAATGCGGTGGTAAATGCTACCGTAATTTTGGAGAACGCCTCCAACAATATTATTCGCTCTGAAGGGAAAAAGCTTATTGTGGTTGATGGATTGGATGATTTTATCATTGTAGACCATCAAGATGTTTTGTTGATTTATCCTAAAGGGAAGGAACAAGAGATCAAACGGATTACTGCCAAGGCAAACGAAATGTAGTTTTTTTTGAAATTTACTTTACGATGAAGTGAGTAATGAAGATGTAATTCATTATCTTTATAAGTAAATTCTTATCAATTATTTTATGTCGTGTTAAAAAAAGCTCCATATGCGATCCCCAAGCTATTTACATATAAGCCTTTTCTTTTTCTTGTTTGCTTCAAGCTTGTCTTTTGCGCAGTTGACAGACTTTTCACTATTGGTTAACGTTCAAAATGAAACGTGTTCTGGGAATGGTACCTTACAATTTGAATTGGCTAATACGACGCCCAATGCAACCGTAACTTTTTCGGTGTATGCCTTGCCCAATATCACCCAGCCTGTAGTTACTACGACCCAACTATCTGTTACAGGACTTACGGCCGGAACCTATCAAGTGGTGGCTTTACAAACCTTGGGGAATGCCAGTAACAGTCAGCAAACAACGGTCATGCTTACCGACGAACGAACGATTTTATCGTATCAAATTTTAGGGCAACAAGTGAATTGTTTCAATGCCGATGTGACAATTGATGTTACGGTCGGGCAACCTGTTTCGTATGAGATTATTTCGGGTCCAGTGACCTATCCTCAGCAGATATCTAATCAGTTTTTTAATTTGCCTCCAGGAACCTATTTATTTCGGGTGAATGATAATTGTAATGATGCTATTGTACAATCGTATACCGTTTTTTACGAGAATCCGCCCAATGTAGCGGTAGGGAGTTTGGTATTGGATTGTGTATTAACCTCTTGTGCTACAGGGGCTGCCACGCTAACTCTTTTTAGTGATGATTCTACCCTTCCTTTGCGTTATCCTTTGACGTTGGCATTTACCGCACAGGCACCCAATCAAAGTTCGATATCTTGGACACAAACCGTACCTTCAGGCGATCCATTATTTGTTGCTGTCCCTGTACAAATGCCCTTGTTCGATACAAACAATAGTACCTATTCGGTAGTAATCACCGACGCCTGTGGTAATATCCGTGCGTTTGGCCCCATCAATTATATTTCGCAACCCACGGTTTCTGTATCCAGTTTTAAGGATAATTGTTTCCGCGTTTTACAGGTCAATCCCTGTTTGTTTCTTCCACCGTATACCTTAAATTTCACCCAAGCTCCCCCAGGATTTAATCCTTCTCAGTTGAGTTCTATGTATCCTGGGCCTTACAATGATACAACGGTTTCATTTGCGGCTACAACCACGAGTCCCATCCCTAATGGCAATTATACTCTCGTATTAATAGACAGCTGTAACCGAACGTTAACGTATTCTTTTACGGTGAGCGACCCCCCTATGAATTATAATTTAGGGTATCAGCCTTCGTTGTGTTCTTGGGTGTTGTCAATGCCTATTAGTGGTGATCCAGTAGTGTCGGTTATCTTTACAGAGGCACCCCCGGAATATTCGCAGCAGCTTCCTTTGGATGCTTCAGGCGTCATTTTCGGCGGAGTTTTTGAGGATGAATTACCTCCAGGTGATTATGAAATTACGGTGGTTGATAGTTGTGGCATAACGTCTCAAATTACAGTAACGGTGAGTGCACCTCCGGTGGAAGTTCAATTAGTTCCGGGGAATCCCAACGGTTGTGAGGGTAATTTGGGTTCAATAGGAATTGGCATTCGCTTTTCTCAGTTTCAATCGATTATCATGACTAGTGCACCGGCTAATTTTCCATTGGCTTTGCCTTATGATTGCAGTAGTTTTATAGTGGCGAGTGGCGTATATGCCTTAGTTCCAAATTTGCCAGTAGGGACTTACACTTTTACAATTACAGATGTGTGTGGTCGTATTTATGTTCGAACCACCACTATTATTCCCGTTTTAAATAACTTGCCTTTGGTAAAACAAGAATTAACGGGGTGTGGTTTTGGAATGAGTTCTATTGCATTGCGCTCGTTGAATGGCGATTTGGTGGCTGCACAAATAATCTCAGCTCCTTCAAGTTTTCCTCATGCTTTGCCATTCAATGTAACGGCCCAAATTGCCAATGGACGTCTTTACTTAAATGGATTACCTCCGGGAACGTATACGATTGTTACCGAAGATGAATGTGGTATTCAACTTACCGAAGAATATAATGTGGTTGGGTATCAGATTGTACAACGTGATATTTCATTTATACCTCGTTGCGGATCTTTTGATGTACGCTTGTTTTTTACAGACAATAATTTATCCAATCACGTCTTTTATTTGCAAAAATGGAATCCAACATTGAATCAATGGACACATCCAAGTTCAGGTTTTCCTCAAGTAAACGGCGCTATTCCTAATCCGTTGAACGGAATTCCATTATATCAGGGGATGAATTACAATTTTGGTTTCACAGGGCAATTTCGTGTCGTTCAGGTGTTTTATTATTTTAACAATGGAGGTTCCAATTTGATAACCTGTGAAACGACTTTGGAAGAAGCCACTTTTTTAGGCGATTTACAAATCATCAATGCTTATAATGTTCCCTGTGCCGATACCCCTCGTGTAGTAATTGTTGCGCAAGGTGCCGCACCGCTTTACTATTCAATTACCTCATTTAATGGACAACCGTTTACTTTGGTTAATGGGACTTCCAATATTTTTACAGGGTTACAGCCCGGCGTATATAACTTTAGAGTGCAAGACGAATGTGGAAATATTGTGAATCGATTGGTCAACCTCGGGTCATTGAATCCGCCTGCCATTACCGCCAATAATTTGTGCGAAGGGCAATTTGGACAATTGGCGGTCGATGATAATGCACTTTTTACATACCAATGGTGGAATGCCAATAATCCAAATCAAATTTTAAGCACCACTGCTGTTCTTCCTTTTAATCCATTTTTTAATGCGGTGCATGCAGGAACCTATTTTGTGCGGATCACCTATGCTTTTGCCGGATCAGGGTGTCCCGATCAAGTATTGCAATATGTAATTCCGCCCACGACACTCCCTTTTGCAGGCGATGATGGGGTAGTTTCCTTGTGTTCGCCCACGGTAACACTCGATTTATTTACCGTATTGTCTGGAAATTATCAACCGTTTGGAATTTGGACCGATATTACCGGTAGTGGTGGACTCAATGGATCGGTTTGGTCAACGCAAGGATTGCCTTTTGGGTCGTATACTTTTGAATATCGGGTGGACGGATTGTGTAATTCCTTTGATATGGCAACAGTAGTTGTGAATTTTTTCGAACCCCTTCCAGAGCTCAATATAACTGCTGACCTTGCCTTGTGTGCGGGAAGTCAATTGGAACTCACAGCTCCAAACATCCCTGGTGCTTCTTACCTTTGGGTTGGTCCCAATGGATTTACCGCAACGAGTGCCAATCCGCCCCCATTTGCAGCGTCTCCCGATGCGGCAGGAACCTACGAATTGACGGTACAACGCAATACGTGTGTAGCGACAGCCACGACAACCGTTGAGGTAACTCCTTTGCCAGAGTTTACGATAGTGTCTACTTGTGTGAATGGGTCTGTACACCTTGAAATGGTTCCGCAATCGCCTTCTAATTTGGACAATGCCACCTTAGCTTGGTCGGGGCCTAGCGGATTTCAAGCGAATACTTCAACGGTTGATTTAACGGGACAATCCGCGGGAACCTATACGGCTTCGGTAACTTTAAATGGCCTTTGTACCACTTCCGTTTCTCTTGAAATACTTAATACTTTTTGTGCTTTTCCCAATGTGATTACGCCCAACGATGATGGGAATAACGACAGTTTTAATTTAACTGGATTGGACGTCGATCGATTTGAAGTGTATAACCGCTGGGGACGGCGCGTGTATGCAGAGCGAAATTACATCAACAGTTGGCGTGGACAAAATGAAAACGGTGGACACTTACCGGATGGGGTGTATTACTACTTTGTGTTTTTACGCAATGGAAATGAGAAACAAGGTTGGGTATTACTCACCTCGGGTCGTTAATTGTTTTCGCGATTTTGTGCTTTGCGAATTTTTTTAAACAAATTGGAAGAGTATACAAAATCGGTTACAGCTTCGTTATCGGTTTTAAATATCTCATTTTTAGAGCCTTCCCAAGCTAAAATTCCCTCTTTAAGAAAGACAATTTTTTCTCCAATTTCCATTACCGAATTCATATCGTGGGTATTCACAACTGTGGTGATATTGTATTCGACCGTAATTTCATGAATTAAATTGTCAATTACGATAGAGGTCTTCGGATCAAGTCCCGAATTGGGTTCGTCACAAAACAAATACCGTGGATTATTCACAATCGCACGAGCGATGGCTACTCGCTTTTGCATTCCCCCCGATAACTCCGAAGGTTTTTTATGATGAGCGTTGACTAGATTCACCCGGTCGATTACAAAATCAACCCGTTCTTTAATTTCAGCAGGCGTTTTGTTGGTAAACATTTTCAGCGGAAAAGCCACATTTTCTTCAACGGTCATGCTGTCAAATAACGCGCTCCCTTGAAAAACCATCCCAATTTCGGTTCGCAGCGACCGACGTTCATCTGCATCCATGTTGGAAAGAATGCGTCCGTCAAAAGAAATAGTGCCATGGTCGGGTTGATGAATGCCCAATAAGGACTTCAATAACACCGTTTTGCCCGATCCACTTTGCCCAATAATTAAATTGGTTTTACCCGTTTCAAATGAAGTGGTAATCCCTTTTAACACATTGGCGCTTCCGAATGATTTCTCGATGTCTTTAACTTCAATCATGCCAAAAGTAATTGGGTTAGTATATAGTTGGTCAAAATAATGACAACGGAGGTCCACACAAAGGAAACCGTACTTGCTTTTCCTACTTCTAAGGCGCCTCCTTTCATGTAATATCCATGAAATGAAGGAATGGTGGCCAATAATAAGGCAAACATAAAGGTTTTGATAAAGGCATAGGTAATGTGAAACGGAATAAACTCGGTTTGTATCCCTTGAATAAATTGTGCGCTACTCGTAAATCCACCGTAAACGCCACCCATCCAGCCGCCTAAAACCCCTAAAAACATTGCGATTCCGATGACAAAAGGGTAGAGCAGTAGTGCCATCATTTTTGGGAATACCAAATAGTTGAGCGAATTCACACCCATTACCTCTAAAGCATCAATTTGTTCGGTAACCCGCATGGTTCCGATACTGGATGTGATAAACGAACCCATTTTACCTGCCATAATGATGGAAATAAAAGTAGGGGCAAATTCGAGAATCACCGATTGACGGGTTGCAAATCCGATCAAAAATTTTGGAATCAACGGATTGGTTAAGTTCAATGCCGTTTGGATGGAAACAACACCTCCAACGAAAAACGAAATAAAACAGACAATCCCTAAAGAGTCGATAATCAAATCATCGATTTCCTTGAACAGCAAACCGCGCATCACCGACCATTTGGTAGGCTTTGAAAATACTTCCTTGATCATCAAGAAATATTGTCCAATTTGTGAGAGATAGCGGAGCATCCGTTTGGGTTATGATTGGCACAAAAGTACGCTTATTTTTTGAAAGACCAAGATACAGCGGGTGGTGGATTTTGATATCCTTGGCAGAAAAATAGGCAAAAAAGAGACCCCAATTAATCGTTATACTATCGTTTTAAAAATACAATATTAAACAAGCAATTATGATTTCTAACGCCAAAAGCCGTGCAATTTTGATCGCATTTTTTGCCAACGGTAGCGTCGTATAAAGCGGGCTTGTTCGGGGGTAACCAACATCGGCTTTTGTGCTTTTTGGGCTTTCCAGTAGCCGCGAAGATAATCCCAAAAAAGTAAAGGTTTTTGTTTGCGTTGGGCGAGTTTTAAAGCAGCAATGGCGGTAATCCAAAATCCATAGCCTAAGGTGTAAAAAGCTTCTCCTTGTTTGAAGCGTGCGGCTTGATTATAGCTGGCCCCCGTAGGTTTTAAGTGTTTTACGTGTAATCGTTTGTCGGTGACAATTTTCCAATCGTAAAAGAGACACAACAATTCGTCAACCGTATCCCAACCCATTTGAGGCCGCAATCCACCTATCGCTTTAAACGCTTCTCTCCGGTAGGCTTTCAGAGCTCCACGGATGTGATCTTTGTCGGTTAAGTTTTCGAGAATCCATGTCCCATTTTTTTCGATATAACAAAATCCACCTACCATTCCCACACGGGAATCGGCTTCAAAATGGGCATTTAGTGTAGCGATATAATCGGGAGGAAAAATTAAATCGGCATCAAATTTAGCGATCACATCATAAGGAATAGTCAGCGTTTTTTCACCTGCCTGAAATGCTTGAATGACCTTACTGCCAGGAAGATGAATGGCTTCCGACGATTTATGCACCAATTGAATTTGGGAATGACGAGCGGCAAACGATTCAACAATGGCGGTAGTGTTATCGGTTGAGCCGTCATTGACCACGATAATTTGCTCGGGCATATGCGTTTGAGCGACCAAAGAAGCCAACGTTTGTTCGATAAACGCTTCTTCATTGTAGGTTGGAATAATGATCGCGAATCGCAACATAACTGGAGATTAAAACGTTTTTCGTTCGGCGTAAACCAAATAATACCGTGGCGTAAACCAACGGAAGAACGGACGAATTCCGATTTTTTTTACGGGATGGGTAAATTTTACGCGATCGACAATGGTGAATCCCGCTTTTTCCAGCAACCAGTCCAATTGCCAATCTTCAAATTCATGGTAATGCCGGTCCCAAGCGTCGGTTCTACTTCGGTAGGCGGGCGAAAACCATAGTCGCAGCGGTATTGAAATGAGGACTTTGTCGGCTTTCACTTGTTGCAACACCGTAAAGGGATTGAGTAAATGTTCAAAGATTTCAAAAGCAGTAAACACCGAGTAATCCGCTTGTTGCAAGGCCGTTTGATCCAAATCGATATCTTCCCCCGTGGTATTTAGAACCGTATAGCCATTCTCCTCCATGATTTTGGAAAAAGGATTGGGGACGCCCAAATCAAAAACGCTTTCCGTAGTAGCAATGTGTTTTTTTAAAAATTCCAATGTGATTCGAAATCGTTTGGAGGGATAGGTTTTCTCGTACATACCAAAGGGCTTCTCGCAATAGGACGAAGCGTGACAAAATTAAAAATAAATTCATGATGTTGGATTGGAAAAACTTTTATTTCGAAATCCGATTTACGTTGCATATATTCTAGCAAAACCTATATTTTCATGTATAGTTCGAGAAGAGAAAAAGCAATCTTTAGTTAATTTAAAAACGGAATCCTTGTTCTACAAAAACTTGAGTCTACAAGAAGTCAACAGTACTATTTTTTTGTTCAATCCTTATTTCAATTGGATTATATTGAATTCAAACTGCGATTTACAATTGATAAATGATTGCATTGATATTCATGCCTGCTCCAACTGAAGCAAAAATCACCACATCGCCAGGATGTAATTCTTGATTTTCAATTTGTCCTTTGATCAATAAATCATATAGGGTAGGAACTGTTGCGACACTGCTATTGCCCAATTTATGAATGCTCATGGGCATGACACCCTCAGGGGGTAATTGTTTGTATAGTTTAAAAAAACGATGAATAATGGCTTCATCCATTTTTTCATTGGCTTGATGGATTAAAACTTTTTTGACTTGCGAGATATCCATTCCACTTTTTTCCAAACAAGCGGCCATCGCTTTGGGAACATTGCTCAAGGCAAATTCATAAATCTTACGGCCGTACATTTTGATATAGCGAACATCGGGGTCGTGGTTGGTATTGAACGAATTCCCAAAGAACAAATAATAGGCTTCTTCACTGGCAAACGTAGCGGTTTCATGCGCTAGGATTCCCCCAGGAGCCTGGGTTTCTTCAATAATTGTGGCACCCGCACCATCGGAATAAATCATTGAATCCCGATCATGAATGTCGACCACACGGGATAAGGTTTCCGCTCCAATCACCAAACATTTTTTGGCCATACCCGCTCTTATAAACGCATAGGCTTGAATGACTCCTTCTATCCAACCGGGGCAACCAAAGAGAATATCATAGGCCACACATTTTGGATTTTGGATTTTTAAATCATATTTCACACGCGTAGCCAAACTAGGTAGAATGTCGGTTTGTATTGCGCCTTTTTTGACGTTACCAAAATTGTGCGCAAAAATGATATAATCCAGTGTTTCGGGGTCTATTCTTGCATCGGAAATTGCGCGTTGGGCGGCAATAGTCGCGATGTCTGAAGTCAATAAATCATTTGAAACATAACGGCGTTCTTGAATTCCAGTTATTTCCAAAAATTTCTCAGCAACGACTTCATTTGAGTAGGGAAAAGGCGTTCCGTCTTCGTTGAGAAATTGGTGGCGGGCGAAGTCCAAGTTGGTCACTGTTTCTGTTGGGATGTAACATCCTGACCCCGTAATCTTTATTGACATACTCTTAATTTTTAAACTCGAAAATACGAAATGAAATGGAGTTGTGCTTAAAGATGTTACCCTTTCTTTATAAAATTATTAAATTAAAATTTTTTATGCCCCCTATTAACATTTTACCTAAAATCAGGGGCTTAAATCTGTTAGAGATGCATTATTTTTGTCAAAAATTGAAAAAATGGGAAGAACTTTACGCTTATTTTTTGTCCTCTTTATGGGAATCCTAAGCGGTTGGTCACAAAACGATGAATGTGCCAACGCAATCGAACTTACGCCTGCTAACACGTGTAATGCCGTTTCAGGTTCGTTTAACGGCGCTACCCGTACTTCGCCCCAACCTGCTTGTGCATCCTCAGCTTCACAAGATGTATGGTATCGTTTTACCGCTACACAAGCTACGATGAGCATTACTGTTGCCCCAGCTTCGGGTCTCAATGTTGCTTTTGATGTATTGGATGGCAGCTGTACAGGAATCTCAGTAGCTTGTATCGGTCAGTTTGGAGTGGGTTCGACCGAATTCTATTTCAATAACAATTTTGTTGTGGGGAATACCTATTTTGTGCGCGTGTTGAATGCGAGTACAGGCTTGGCTACGAACTCGTTTACCATTTGTGTTCAAAATTATCCCACACCCGCCAACGACGAATGCGCCAATGCGGTAACGCTAACCCCTACTTTAACCTGTAATGCCACTTCGGGAACGTTCAGCGGATCAAGTCGTAGCACAACGGCTCCGACTTGTGCTAGCTCAGCCTCCCAAGATGTGTGGTACCGCTTTGTGGCTACCGACCCAACCATGAGTGTAACGGTAGTTCCCAATGGCAATGTCAATGTGGCTTTTGATGTATTGGATGGCAGCTGCACAGGAACCTCAGTAGCTTGTATCGGTCAGTTTGGAGTAGGTTCGACCGAATTCTATTTCAATAACAATTTTGTTGTGGGGAATACCTATTTTGTGCGCGTTTTGAATGCGAGTATAGGCTTGGCTACGAACTCGTTTACCATTTGTGTTCAAAATTATCCCACACCCGCAAATAATACGTGTGCCAATGCCTTGGTGTTAACTCCCGCTGAAACTTGTGTTGCAACTTCAGCCACTTTTGCTGGAAGTACCTTAAACGGTGGAGTACCGAATTGTGCGCCCAACGCAGGGCAAGATTTGTGGTTCCAGTTCACTGCGACAGCGCCTACGATGAGTGTTTCCGTTGGACCCAATACAAACCTTAATGTTGCTTTTGAGATTTACGCCGAATCGTGTACAGGAACTTTAGTGGCTTGTCAAAATCAGTCCGGAACGAGTGTGGCTGAGTTTTATGTGAATACCAATTTTGTAGTGGGAACCACTTATTTTGTTAGGGTTCTGAATACCGCGGCTGCATTGACTACATTAAACTTTGTGATTTGTGTTTAAAATTATCCCCAACCGAATAATGATGCGTGTGCTTCAGCACAAGTACTTACTGCGGGAACTTCGTGTGTGTTGACTTCGGGTACATTTAACGGAGCTACGGCTTCTGGAACAATACCGAGTTGTGTGACCGCTTCTACGCAAGACGTTTGGTATCAATTTACCGCCACCAATGCTACCACCAGCATTACAGTTAACCCAGTCAACAATTTCAATATAGTGTTAGAATTATTTGAAGGAAGTTGTACAGGAACTGCCATAGCTTGTATCAATACAGGGGGGAATGGAGCTTCAGAAATCTATTTGAACAATAATTTTGTTCCAGGTACCGTATATTTTATTCGAGTGGCTTCAGCGACTAGCGGAGTAATCACCAACGGATTTACCATTTGTGTGCAAAGTTTCCCTCAACCGTCCAACGATGCATGTGCCAATGCGACATCGATTACGCCTTCTAATGCTTGTAACGGTCCAGTAGTATCCTTTGCTGGAACTACGATTGATGCGCCGGCACCCACCTGTGCGGCAGTAGCATCTCAAGATGTGTGGTATTCGTTTGTGGCACCACTGTCGACAATGACGGTTCAATTGTCAGGAGGCAATGGCGTGAATCACGGGTTTCAAGTGTATGAAGCCTCTTGTTCCGGTACGGTAATTAACTGTATGAGTCAAGCAGGAACAAGTGCTACTGAGATTGTAAACCTAACCAATCTGACAGTAGGTACAACCTATTTGATTCGCGTGTTTAATGTCAATGCAACTCTAACTACTGCAGCCAACTTTGTCGTCTGTGTTTATAATAATGCCTTGAATGTTTCTGAAGTAGCTCTTGCTGATTTGCGTTTGTATCCCAATCCAGTGCAAACCGAGTTAACATGGACATCTCCTGTAGATTTTAACACGTATACTATTGTCAATGCATTAGGACAAACGGTACAACAAGGAGTGTTAACGGCGGCCTCGCTTGATGTGTCCAACTTACCCCAAGGTACGTATTGGATTCGTTTAAGCGACGATACGCAATCGGTGGTGCGTCCTTTTGTAAAAAAGTAAACTGTAAAGTATAATTATAAAAAAAAGAGGGTGGCTGTTTAGGCTACCCTCTTTTTTGTTTGATTTTTATCTGCATTATCGTCGATAAATTGTGTGCCATATTTTTCATACGTTCACAATTGAATCCTTCAAAATTATCATTAATAGCCGCTTCAAAATGGTTTAACCAAATGTCAAAATGTTCCTTGGTCAAGGCCGAAAGGGTATCAACTTCCATGTGAATTTGTGTGAGATTATTGAAATAACCCCCTGTGCCAAGTAAGGCTTGCGACCAAAAGCGTACTAATATTTGTAAATGTTCTTCTAGTTTTTCATGTACGGGAATCACTTCGGTGAAAATATAATTGATTCGCGCGTCGGCAAATAATTTTTTATAAAATGCATCTACAATTACATAAATATCCTCTTGGGTTTGTAAGTCGGTCACGGGAATTTAGTTTTAAGTAGACAAATATAGCAATCCTTAGTATTAGGTTGTTGCTCCTTTTTTTCGAAACCAAAAGGCTAGTTGGACTAAGGCTATGAGGGCGGGGACTTCAACCAAAGGTCCGATGACACCCGCAAAGGCTTCACCACTGTGTAATCCAAATACGCCAATGGCAACCGCAATCGCCAATTCAAAATTATTTCCTGTTGCCGTGAAAGCCACCGCTGTCGATTGGGCATAGTTGGCTCCAAAATAGCGGCCCAAGATAAAACTAAGCACAAACATGATTCCGAAATACAGCACCAATGGTAGTGCAATACGCACAACATCCCATGGGATTTCAAGAATGAGTTGCCCTTTTAAACTAAACATCAATACAATCGTTGCCAACAAAGCGATTAAGGTAAAGGGCGATATAAAAGGAACAAACCGTTCTTGAAACCAAGCTTCCCCTTTTTGATGAATAAGGAAATAGCGTGAGGTTATGCCAAGCAAAAAAGGAATTCCTAAATAAATACCCACACTTTCTGCGATGACACCAATTGATAAATCTACTTCAATCCCTGGTAATCCAAAATAAGGTGGTAAAACGCCCAAAAAAAGATACGCATAGACGCTGTAAAAAAGTACTTGAAAAATACTGTTCAATGCAATGAGTCCGGCGCCGTACTCGCGGTCTCCTTCGGCCAAATCATTCCAAACAACTACCATTGCAATGCATCGCGCTAAGCCAATTAATATCAAGCCATTACGGTATTCTGGATAATCCGGCAGCAATAGTAACGCCAAAGCAAACATTAGGACAGGGCCAACAATCCAATTCAGAATTAAGGAAGCCGAAAGTACTTTGGTATTTCTAAAAACGGGTCTCATTTTACTGTAATTTACTTTAGCCAATGGAGGATACATCATGAGAATCAATCCAATAGCCAAAGGAATGTTTGTTGTGCCATGGGATAAGTTTTGAATGTCTTCACTCACGGAGGGGTAAAAATGACCCAAACTCACCCCTAAAGCCATGGCTAAAAAAATCCAAAGCGTCAGGTAACGGTCTAAAAATGATAATCGTTTTCGGTTGACGACTGGGTTACAATCTTGGGCACTCATTTTATAGGGGTTTGAATTTGACTCATCACATACATCATTTCAGTGGCAATTTGTCGGCATCGCTCGGCATACACTGCTGCTTGATCTGGCGTTCCGTCTGCGTGTTTCGGATCGATGTAACGAAGTGGAAAACGGGCTTTCGCTCCAAGAACAATAGGACAGCCTTCGTCGGCACTCGAACAGGTCATTAAAGCGATAAATCCAGTTTGGGGATTGAACGGGTGCTCGTACCGTTTTGAAAATCCAATAATGGGGATGGTGTTTGGACCTGTGCGGAGGGCGTAAATCGGATTTTCTCCTTTCGCTAAGGTCTGGCAATGAAATCCTGCGGCTTGGAGTGTTTCGAGAATGGCAGGATAAAGCGCAGTAGCTCCCGTCCCTCCCGAATACGCTGTGAGCGGAATGCCATAATAATCCGCTGCGGCTTGTGCCCAAACCTGTGTAAGGTGGCTGCGGCGTGAATTGTGGGTACAAATGCAATTCAATACAAGAGAACGCCCTGCTGCCCATTCCACGCGTCCTAAAGCGATTAAGGGGTCAAGCAATGACAACCGTTCTGGGGTTAGACGCTCAAAATCACTCGCTTCGAGGTATTGGCGTAAGTCGGGAAAAAGTTCGTTTTTCATCAGTCAAAAAATTAACAACAACCTCCTCCAGGAGTACAAGAAGTCGTTACCGAAGTTTCTTTCTTTTGGGGCATCTGATTTTCTGGAATTCCGCAATGGTCTTTAGCTAAGCAATCGGTGAATTTGGGTTCGAAACGAAAAACACCATTCTCAAATGACAAACCATAGCGACTAATGGTTGTTTCTTGGTATTCGACTTCAACCTCCAAATCTTCTTCTTGGTACAAGGGTTCAACTTTTTTTAAAATGCCCAAAAGTTTTGTAGGAGTCAGTCGGTGATCCACATCCTCTGCGACCCAAACTTGCATGTTAATTGTTTTTTTGGTGCGAAAAGTGCCGCCACAATCGATAAAGCGTTTGGTGGTAAGGCCCGCTTCCGTAATGTGAAAATGTGCGGGAACCTCTTGTCCGTTAGGCAATTGAAATTGGATGTTAGTTACCGATTTTAAATAATTTTGTAATGCAGAGAGTTTCATACGAATTGCATTTTAAGTTAACAACATTGTTTTTTGTCGTGTAGACGCGTGGCAAATTGATTGAAGTAGGATTGTAACTGCGCGATTCCTTTTTCATCAATACAATAACAAATGGCAGTACCTTCGACAGTACCTTTAATAAGTCCGGCATTTTTCAACTCTTTCAAGTGTTGTGAAATCGTAGGTTGTGATAAGGGTAATTCATTAACGATATCTCCACAAATGCAAGAATTAACTTCACATAAATACTCCATGATGGCTATTCGTGCCGGATGTGCTAAAGCTTTTAGTTGAAGTGCTGTAGCATTTTGTGCCTCGGTGAAATGTTCGGTTTTGGTAACGCCCATTGTTTTTATATATAATTATATTGCAATATTACGATAAAAAGGAATGTCTCAACTATTTTCTTACTTTTATTTTTTAAAATAAGAATGGTACACGATTCTATTGTCGCTTATAATCAACAACATGAGGCAGATTACGCCATAATTTGCGAGCAACTCAGTGCGATTATTCACTCCAAATTATCGGGAGCTGAGTCAAAAATAGGGCATGCGCATCCCGTTTGGTTTATTGAAGAGAATCCGATTGTTGGGTATAGTAAACAGAAACGTGGTATTCGTTTAATGTTCTGGAGTGGGCAATATTTTGAAGAATCGGATTTAATTATTCGTGGGGAAAAAATTAAAGATGCTTCAATTTTTTACACGGATGTTTCGCAAATCGATGCCCTTGCACTCGAGCGTTGGTTACAAAAGGCGCAAATGATTCAATGGGATTATAAAAATTTGGTGAAACGAAAGGGAGTGTTGGTACGTTTAAAATAAGGTAAATGCAATGAATATTCTTCTCAACCAACGTTTTTTAAAGCGTTCGTTATACCTCGGAATAGGGTATATCGCTCTCGGTTTTACTTCATTTTTTACAGAAGGGAGTTCCTACCTTGCGGGCTTATCAGGTATAGGAGTGCTATATGTTGGGCAGTATTTTTATTCCAAAAACAAGATTTTGGTCAAACTCCACTCCGAATCCATCGAATACTTCGGTTTTTTTAATAAAAAAATCATTCCTGTAAATGAAATTCTATCACTAAAGTATTTTGCAGGGGATTATACCATCAAAGCAAAGCATACCACCCTAGTGATTGATACGAATATGATCGACAAAACGGCCCAACTTGAAATGAAAGCCTATTTTGATGCCTTACAATCGAGAATAAACCCATAAAAAAACCGCTCGTTAAAAAGCGGTCTTTTATTTTCTAAAGTTTTAAAACTAATCACTAATCACCCCCGAAATTTCGGGGCTAGTCACTAATCACTAATCTCTAATCACTAGTTACTAGTCACTCTACCTACATATACGCCTCAATCGGTGCACACGAGCAAACCAAATTACGGTCGCCATAGGCATCATCTACACGACGTACGCTAGGCCAGAATTTGTTGTCATGCAAATATTCCAAGGGGAATGCTGCCGCTTCACGCGAATACGGGAAGTTCCAATCATTGGCTGTTAACATGGCTAACGTATGCGGTGCATTTTTCAAGACATTGTTCGGTTCCTCAGCAGAAGCTGCTTCAATTTCTTTACGAATGGCGATCATGGCATCACAAAAACGATCCAATTCGGCCAAATCTTCCGATTCCGTAGGTTCCACCATTAACGTTCCTGCCACAGGGAAGGAAACAGTGGGTGCGTGGAAACCATAATCCATCAAACGTTTGGCAATATCGGTAACTTCGATGCCTTTTTGTTTGAACTCACGACAATCTAATATCATTTCGTGGGCTGCCCGTCCACATTCTCCCGAATACAATACAGGGTAGTGGCTTTCCAAACGGGCCTTCATATAGTTGGCATTCAAAATGGCATATTTTGTTGCGTTGGTCAATCCTTCTGATCCCATCATCATGATGTAGCCATAGGAAATCAAACACACTAAAGCCGATCCGAAAGGTGCTGCTGAAATCGCAGTGATCGCTTGGTCACCTCCGGTTGGAATAATTGGATTTGTAGGTAAAAAGGGAACCAATTTTTCATTCACACAAATGGGTCCTACACCAGGGCCACCGCCGCCGTGAGGAATGGAGAAGGTTTTATGGAGGTTCAAGTGGCAAACATCGGCTCCAATAGTGGCTGGATTGGTTAAACCTACCTGGGCATTCATGTTGGCGCCATCCATGTACACCAAACCACCATTTTCGTGGATAAGGTTGGTGATTTCGATAATCGAACTTTCAAAAACACCATGCGTAGAAGGATAGGTCACCATCAAGGCAGCCAAACGATCTTTGTGTTCGATCGCGCGCGCACGCAAATCTTCTACGTCGATATTTCCTTCTGGTGTCGTTTTGGTTACGATAATTTCCATACCCGCCATCGCTGCCGAAGCCGGATTGGTTCCGTGGGCAGACGAGGGAATCAAACAAACGGTGCGGTGATGGTCGCCACGCGATAGGTGGTAGGCACGAATGGCCATTAATCCAGCATATTCCCCTTGTGCTCCCGAATTGGGTTGTAGAGTTGTTCCAGCAAAACCGGTAACAACATTCAATTGATGTTCCAGTTTTTTCAACATGATTTGATACCCTTCCGCTTGGTCGAGTGGCGCAAAGGGGTGGATGCTGTTCCATTGGGCTTGCGATAACGGAAGCATTTCAGCTGCCGCATTCAATTTCATGGTACATGAACCCAAGGAAATCATCGAGTGGTTTAGGGATAAATCTTTGCGCTCTAATTTTTTAATATAACGCATCAACTGACTTTCCGAGTGGTAGCTGTTGAATACCTCGTGTTGCAAGAACGTTGATTGGCGTTCGAAGGAGGCAGGAATTTGGGTTTGTGCGCTAAGTTCGGTTATCGTCACCGGAGATTTTCCAAGTGCAGTAGCAAATACGTTGACGATTTGGTTCAAATGCGCTACAGACGTCGTTTCGTTTAACGCAATCGAAATGGTTTCACCGTCAATATAATAGAAGTTGATTTCTTGTTGTTCTGCGATAGGGCGAACTTTTGCCGCGTCGGCTTTTACCACGATAGTATCAAAAAATGTAGTGTTGGTTTGATATACACCGAGCTGGTTTAAGGCATCGGTAAGGGTAACGGCACTCGAGTGAACTTTATGCGCAATGTATTGAAGGCCTTTAGGACCGTGAAATACTGCATACATTCCTGCCATAACCGCCAACAATACTTGAGCGGTACAAATATTGGAAGTCGCTTTTTCACGTTTAATGTGTTGCTCACGCGTCTGTAAAGCCATGCGCAAAGCACGGTTGCCATTGACGTCAATGGTTACCCCAATAATACGTCCTGGCATCGAGCGTTTGTATTCTTCTTTGGTGGCAAAAAAACCAGCATGGGGTCCGCCATAACCCATTGGAATACCAAAACGTTGGGTAGTTCCCACGACTACATCAGCTCCCCATTCTCCTGGAGGTGTTAGTACAGCAAGCGATAAAATATCGGCCGCAACGGCAACTTTAATGTCCAAAGCTTTGGCTTGCGCCACAAAAGCAGTGTAGTCGTTGATTTGTCCATATTTTCCAGGATATTGTAAAATAGCCCCAAAATACTCCGCGGTGAGCGTAACGGTTTCGTGATTTCCTACGACCAATTCAATTCCAATAGGGGTTGAACGGGTTTGTAAAACCGATAAGGTTTGGGGAAGGATGTCTTCGGAAACAAAGAATTTATGCGCATTATTTTTCTTCTGATCGCGGGTACGCACATCAAACAAGAGCGCCATGGCTTCGGCAGCTGCTGTACCTTCATCGAGCAAAGAAGCATTCGCGATTTCCATTCCTGAGAGTTCGATAACCATGGTCTGGAAATTCAAGATAGCCTCCAAACGACCTTGCGCAATCTCCGCTTGGTAGGGCGTGTAAGCCGTATACCATCCTGGATTTTCAAAAATATTACGTTGAATTACCGCAGGTATCACAGTAGGGTGGTATCCCAATCCGATGTACGATTGAAATACCTTATTTTTTTTACCTAAAGCCGTAATGTGGTTCAAATACTCATGCTCGGAAAGCGCAGGTTCCAACGCTAACGGTTGCTTTAATCGAATTTCATCAGGTAAAGTCTCGTAAATCAGTTGGTCCATGTCGGCTACACCGATGGTTTGGTACATATGGTTCAAGTCGGATTCACGGGGACCAATGTGCCGGGATGCAAATAAATCTGTTCTCATTGCGTAGTGGGATAAAGCGTCAGTTTGTTGTATGTTGTGTGTTGTTTTTTCGATTATAAAAATCGCTAACAAAAGTACTTATTAAACTTTTATTTTGACAACGCACAGTTGCTAATATTTTTAGAATTTTTCAACTAAAAGAGGGGTTATTAACAAGATACTTTACTTTTGAAATATGGTTTTATGGAGAACAATTATCACCTTATACTTGAACGCTTCTTTGCATGTTGCGCTCGCCGTGGGCTGTTTAACTCTAATAACATACAAGCAACAGAATCTGCTAATGAACCAAAAGTATATTGGATTAATGGTTCTTGGGACTCTTGAAGTTTATAATGGATTGAAGTATATAAAAATTTGGTGTTTTCAAATTCCAAAGCTCTTCTTGCATCGGTTTATTTTTGTCATAACTCTAATGGCGAGCCTCTTTTTTCTCTTGGTTTTTTTCATGTTACCAACCGAGATTCAAGAAAGCCTAGTCGTTGGTTTTGGTTTTGTAGTACTTTACCCATGGCTCCGAAAATGGGGATGGCTTAAACTATTTTGGGTTAGTGGAACCATAACCTATTTTACCGTATTGGTTCCTTCGATTTATGATGAGCAACCCATGAATTTCATGGTTTTGGAAAGCATTTCTCGCTTTGTGATTGTAAGCGCCTTAATGCTGCCGTTTGAAATCTACGATAGCGCTCATGATCCGGCGGAATTGCGTACGTTACCGCAACGTTTTGGCGTACCTTGGACCAAGCGATTTGGGTATTTTTTGGGGGTAGTGTTTGTTGTACTCGTTTTTCTAAATCATGACCTTCACAAGCCATGGGCGGCCATCAGTATAGCGGTGCTTACCGTAGGGGCCATTTACAAAACCCAACCCCACCAATCGAAAACGTTTACGGCCTTTTGGGTAGAAGCGCTTCCGATGGTATGGGCGGGATTGGTGTATGGATTTGGAGGGTGACAATGCTTGTTGTCGATGGTGTATACTATACAAAAAGAGCCGCTTTCACGACTCTAAATTCATAACTCATAATCTGCCTGCCGGAAGACAGGTTCATAACTACAATAGCCCTGCGCGTTTTAAGAGTGCTTGCGGTTTAGGCTCTTGCCCGCGGAATTTTTTATACAATTCCATCGGTAAGGCAGTGCCGCCTTTAGAGAGTATGTTTTCTTTAAATTGGGTTCCTACTTCTTTATTGAAAATTCCTTTTTCTTGGAAGTAGGCAAACGCATCGGCATCCAAAACTTCGGCCCATTTGTAACTGTAATACCCTGACGAATAACCGCCTTGGAAAATATGCGAAAAGGCCGGACTCACACAATTGGCTGCAACATCTGGGTATAAAGCAGTGTCACGTGTCGCCGCCACTTCAAAGGTTTTCACATCGTCAATAGTAGGAACTTGCGCATGATACGCCATATCCAATAATCCAAAACTCAATTGGCGCACCGTAGCCATGCCTTCCAAGAAACTCGCACTTTCTTTGATTTTATCCACATAGGACTGCGGAATCACTTCACCCGTTTCATAATGATGAGCAAACAAAGCCAAAGCCTCGGGTTCGTAACACCAGTTTTCCATCACCTGACTCGGTAATTCGACAAAATCCCAATACACGGAGGTGCCCGATAAACTCGGGTAGGTGGTATTCGCCAACATGCCATGAAGTGCATGTCCAAATTCATGGAACAACGTGGTCACTTCGTTAAACGTCAACAATGACGGTTTAGAGGGGGTAGGCGGCGTAAAGTTGCACACAATCGATACATGTGGACGGTCGTTGACTCCGTTTTGAATGTATTGCGGTTTGAACGAAGTCATCCACGCCCCGGGACGTTTACCCGCACGAGGAAAGAAATCGGCATAAAATAATGCCACAAATTCATTCGCCTCTCCACGTACTTCATAGGTTTGCACATCAGGATGGTATTTGTCAACCGTATCGATTTCATGAAAAGTGAGTCCAAACAACTTCTCCGCCACCGTAAAAGCACCTTGCAAAACCTTCTCCAATGGGAAATAAGGCTTTAAGAGTTCGTCGTCCAAATCAAATAATTCTTGTTTTAATTTTTCCGAATAATAAGCACCATCCCATTTTTCCAACTGATCCAATCCGTCTTTTTCTTTGGCGAAAGCCGATAACTGCGCAAATTCGCGTTGGACAGCTGGTTTAGCTTTGGCTAATAAATCATTTAAAAACGTTTTTACTGTTTCAGGATGTTGTGCCATGCGCTCTTCCAAAACAAAATGCGCATGGGATTCGTAGCCCAACAGTTGGGCGCGTTCATGGCGAAGTGCTACAATTTTTTTTAGAATTTCGGTATTGTTATGGGCATTGTCTTGAAAGGCTTTTTTTCCAAAGGCAAGGGCCAACTCTTTTCGCAATTCACGGTTGTCTGCATAGGTGATCAACGGCATATAACTCGGGAAGTCCAAAGTAAATACCCAACCTTCAAGTCCTTTGGATTGTGCTAAAGCGGCCGCCGCTTCTTGGGCACCTTCGGGTATACCTGCCAAATCTTCAGCATTGGTAATGTGCTTGAAATAGCTGTTCGTTTCGGCCAAAACATTTTCGCCAAAAGTTAATTTGAGTTTGGCCAAATCGGTGTCGATTTCACGCAAGCGGTTCTTTTTCTCTTCACTTAACAAAGCACCGTTCCGACTGAATCCTTTGTATTTCTTTTCCAACAACATCAATTGTTCCGGTGAAAGGGATAAAGTCTCACGTTGGTCATAGACTGCTTTTACCCGTTGGAATAAGGTTTCGTTTAAAGCGATGTCATTGCCAAAAGCCGTCAATTTCGTAGAGACTTCCTGTGCAATCTGCTGCATGGTGTCGTTGGTTTCGGCCGAATTCAAATTAAAGAAAATCGACGATAGACGGTCCAAAGCTTGCCCCGAAAACTCCAAAGCTTCAATAGTGTTTTCAAAAGTAGGTGCTTCGGGATTATTGATAATTACATCCACTTCAGCGCGGGCTTGAGCAATCGTTTGGTCAAAAGCGGGTACATAATCCTCAAGTTGTATTTGACGAAAAGGAGCTGCGGTATACGGCGTGTTGAATTTTTCGGTAAACATTTTTTACTAAAAATTTAGGCGTCCGAACGGGAAACCCTAACGGAGCAATAGCGTTATGATTATTGATGAAATTTTGAGAAAAAGGGGATGGCTTAGCCTTTTAATGTCTCAGCGGCTTTCAACACCACTTCCTTCAATTCGTTTTTGTAATCGACAATTTTTTGCAGGATTTCCGGATGTTGACTGCCTAAGATTTGGGCGGCTAGAATCCCAGCATTTTTGGCGCCATTCAAAGCCACCGTCGCGACAGGAACGCCACCCGGCATTTGTAAAATAGAAAGTACCGAATCCCAACCATCAATGGAGTTACTGGATTTAACAGGAACACCAATCACGGGTAGCGGACTCATAGACGCAACCATTCCGGGTAAGTGGGCTGCGCCACCGGCTCCTGCTATGATAACATTTATGCCGCGGAGGTGGGCGTTCGAACTAAAATCCACTAATTTTTCAGGTGTGCGATGTGCCGAAACAATATCAACTTCGGTCGAAATCCCGAAGGATTGTAGTATATCAATGGCTTCTTGCATAACGGGCAAGTCGCTTTTACTTCCCATGACGATGGCTACTTTCATGTTGTTGTAAATTGTATTTGTTGAATGATCGGACACGAAGGTACAATTTATTAGCCAAATGGCGAAAACAAGGGAAGTCTATTCCGGGAACATTTTTTGCAATAATTTCTTGATTTCCTTCAAACCGTTACCGCCTAGGAGTTCGTTGATGAACAGTACTTTGCCATTCGGGTCGATTAAAATGTTGGTGGGGTAAAAGTTGATGTGAAATTGATCGATGGTTTTGCGATCGTTCGGTATGATCGTGAGTTCCAACTCTGTTCGTTTTAAAAATTCAGTGATCAATTTCTTTTCATTATACGTTACCGCAAAGAAAACGATATTTTGGTCTTTGTACTTTTCTTTCAGTTTGTTCAAATCGGGCATTTCTTCAATACAGGGTTTGCATTGGGTGAACCAAAAGTTGAGAAAAATGGCTTTCCCTTTTAAATCTTCCAACGTATAGGTTTTACCCTCTAGGTCGGTTAAGGACAGTTCGGTAAGTGTCGATCCGATCAATTTTCGACGGTTTTTTTCAAAGTCTTTTTGCTTTTGCCGAAATTCGTCATTTCGAAATTTGACCTCTTCCTTTGAAAGATATTTCAGCACTAAAGTAGCTTTGTTTTGAAGCGTATCGGCATAAAAAAGGGTGGTAAACGGTTGGTCGTGAATCGTTTTATTCAGTGAATCTAACTTTTTCAAAGGCAACTCTTTGCCATCTGGTAAAAAGAGTTGGGTTTTGGGACGTTTTTTTTGTACAAATTCAAAGTAGGTGGTGCGATCCAACGCAATTTGTCCCTCAGGAATAAAGGTTTTTTCTTGAGCAAAAATGATCTCAACAACCAGAAAAGTAAATAGGCAAATAATTTTCTTCATAAATTTTAAACGAAAAAGCGATGGATTTGTTGTCTGGTTAGATGAAAGTCCCACTGCCCACTGATTACTGCCCACTGAATACTGTCCCGACCCTTCGGGGTTGAACACTGCCCACTGCCTACTGCCCACTGATTACCCGAATACTATTCTTCACCTCTTCCGCAATGCGACGTGCCGCTGCCATATCGGCATTGACAATCGTCACATGTCCCATTTTTCGGAACGGTCGGGTTTCGCGTTTGCCATAAATATGCGGAGTTACCCCATCAATGGCCATGATTTTTTCGATGTTTTCATAGACGACTGGGCCCGAATGTCCTTCAGCACCGACTAAATTGACCATGATGCCTGCGACTTTACTATCGGTATTGCCCAAAGGTAAATTCAAAATCGCACGCAAATGATTTTCAAATTGCGACGTATAACTCGCTTCAATGCTGTAATGTCCCGAGTTGTGCGGGCGAGGGGCGACTTCGTTGACCAAGATTTGGTCGTCCTGGGTTTGAAACATTTCCACCGCCAATAAACCTACATGTTGAAACGCTTCCGAAACTTTTAGGGCGACTTCTTGCGCTTTTTGTGCGATGTCAGCCTCAATTCGCGCGGGACAAATCACATATTCCACTTGATTGGCTTCCGGATGAAATTCCATTTCCACCACAGGATAGGTGCGAATTTCTCCCGAAACCGAACGGGCCACAATGACCGCCAATTCATTTTTAAAATCGACCATAGCTTCGGCTACACATTCTACATCGGGAAGTTCCCGTAAGTCAAAAGCAGAGCGGCAAATTTTAACCCCGTTGCCGTCATACCCTCCGGTGGCTGCTTTCCAAACAAAAGGGAAGTCGAGGGTGTCCTTGGCTAGCGCTTGACGTAAAGCGTCTAATCCCACAAATCGCTGATGCGCCGAGGTAGGGATATGATGTTGTACATAGAAATCTTTCTGTTTTCCTTTGTTTTGAATAAGACGAAGCGTTTTCGGTGAGGGAAACACGGGAAGTCCTTCCGATTCCAATTGTTCCAACGCTTCCAAATTGACGTTTTCAATTTCAATCGTCAACACATTCACCATTTTGCCAAATTTGTACACCGTATCGTATTCCAACAAACTTCCTTGGTAAAAAGCCGAACAGCCAAATCGGGAAGGTGCCTCTGCACTTGGGTCTAAAACTAAGGTTTGGATGTCAAATTTACGTGTGTCCGAAAGGAGCATTTTGCCCAATTGACCTCCACCTAAAATTCCCAATCGGAAATCAGAAGAGAAGTAATTCATAAAGTAGTGTTGTTTGTGCAAATATAGTATTTCTGAAGTTTACAAAGACCGTCAAAAAAGACAACTTCACTATCCGTTTGCCAAACGTTGTAGCGTTTCCTTAACCACAAACCGCATTCCGGGCGAGGGATTTTCCAACTCTCGCGACAACAGCAGTCGAAGTTCATCATGCACCCAAGGATGTTTTTCTCCTAAGCGAAACAACGCCCGAAGCGCATAAGCTATCGTCGCCACTTTTGCGTCCCGTAGGATGAAATCGAGACACCCTTCAATGATTCTTTCCTCGTGAAAAGGTTGTAATGCGACCCCTTTTTTGGTGGCCAAAAACAAACAAATCTTCGAAGCCGGTCGCACTGCGGGATCCAACGTCAATTGGGATAGTGCATTGCAAAAATCATCCAAATACGGAAATAGCAATGCAATACGTTCTTCGGCCACCAACTCCAAAATCCACAACGCTTTGTAATGATGTTTGTCCTTCGGGTTGCAGCCCACCGCCACAAGAAGTGCCAAAAATTCGGGCGACTCAAAAGCGCGCACTTTATAAAAATCTCGGGTCGCTCGATATGCTTTGATGGAAGCGATTTGGGAGTAGTCATCGGAATTCATGACGTAAATATATCAAATTTGCAAATTTTACGAAGGAGTTGATTTTTAATAGGTTTTAGTTGTTAAATTTGCAGCTTATTCCCAAGCCCAGCACCCTATGATTCATTTACACGATAAAACGTTTGAACCCTTCATTGCCTCGGAGGAAATTGACTTTGCCATTCAAAATATGGCCAAGCAAATGGCAGATGATTTTTTTGATGAGGTTCCTGTTTTTATTGGAGTGCTCAACGGTTCTTTTATGGTGATGGGTGATTTGATGAAAGCCTACCGCGGGATGTGCGAAGTGAGTTTCCTTAAAGTAGCTTCCTACGAAGGTGCCGAAAGCACCCATGACGTAAAACATTTGATTGGGTTGAATGAAAATCTTGAAGGAAGAACCGTGGTAATCGTAGAAGATATCATCGATACGGGAACTACCATTGTGGCTTTAAAACAACTTTTGAAACAACAAAAAGTGAAGCATTTGAAAATTGCAACCTTGTTTTTCAAACCCGAAGCGTATCAGCAAGAGGTAAAAATCGATTACATCGGTATCCGTATTCCCAATAAATTCATTGTTGGCTATGGATTGGATTACAACGGTCTCGGTCGTAATCTACCCGATGTATACCAACTGGCGCAATAATCTAAAAATCAAAAAATTTAACGACTAAAGTCTTACATACAAAGTCTAAAACCTAAACTTCAATACCATAATGATTAACATCGTTCTTTTTGGGAAACCTGGCGCGGGAAAAGGAACCCAAGCCGAATTTTTGAAAGAAAAATACAATTTGACACACCTATCAACAGGGGACATTTTTCGGTATAATATCAAAAATGAAACCGAATTGGGGCAATTGGCCAAAACCTACATGGATAAAGGCGATTTGGTACCCGATGCGGTAACCATTCAAATGTTGCAAAGCGAAGTGGAAAAAAATCCTGATTCCGCGGGGTTCTTGTTTGATGGTTTTCCTCGTACTATCGCACAAGCCGAAGCGCTTGATGCTTTTTTAGCGTCCAAAGGCGAGTCCATTCGCGCCACCGTAGCCTTGGAAGCCGACGATGAAATTCTCGTAGCACGCTTGTTGGAACGCGGTAAAACCTCAGGCCGTCCCGACGATCAAGACGAAGAAAAAATTCGCAACCGCTACCAAGAATACAACGAAAAAACAGCGCCTCTAATGGCGTATTACCAAGCCCAAGGAAAGTTTTATGCGGTCGATGGTATTGGAAGTATCGCCGAAGTTACTGCGCGTCTAAGTGCTGTACTGGATACTTTTTAAATAGGAAACACTTGAATGTTAGCCGTAATTCAATAATTTTTAAGATATTTGTACACCAGAAAAGAGCATTTTCGGACTTCGGGACGAAGGCTCTTTTTTTGTGACAGCCTATGGAAATACTGATTATTCTCTTTTTAATCCTACTCAACGGGGTCTTTTCGATGTCGGAAATTGCCTTGATTTCGGCGCGTAAAAACCGATTGGAAACAGCAGCTAAAAAAGGTAACTCCAATGCCAAAGCCGCGCTTGATCTCGCCAATTCTCCTAATAAATTCTTGTCCACGGTGCAAATAGGGATTACTCTAATCGGCATTCTTACAGGGATTTACTCCGGCGAGAAAGTAACCCAAGATGTACAAGATGCTATTGCCGGATTCCCCGCACTAGCCCCCTACGCCGATTCGCTGGCCACCATCGTTGTGGTGGTATTGCTTACCTTTTTCTCCCTAGTATTGGGCGAATTACTGCCTAAGCGTATTGGTCTTAATTTCCCCGAAGGCATCGCCAAAGCGGTAGCCGTGCCCATGAAACTCGTGTCCAAAATCACTATGCCCTTCGTTTGGTTGTTGACTACTTCCACCGAGGCGCTTTTGAAACTGTTTCAAATCAAACCCACCGCCGACGGGAAAGTCACCGAAGAAGAAATCAAAGCCATCATCAAAGAAGGAACCGAAGTGGGAGAGGTTCAGGAAATTGAACAAGATATCGTGGAACGCGTTTTTCATATCGGCGACCGTAAAGTCAATTCTTTAATGACGCACCGCAACGATGTGGAATACCTCACGATGGAAGATACTTTTGCAGAGATCAAAGAGAAAATTCTCAACGAAATGCATTCGGTCTACCCCGTTTGCGAAGACAACCTCGATGAAGTGAAAGGCATCGTATTGCTCAAGGATTTGTTTGTGGGATTGGAGCAAAAGGATTTTAAACTCACCGAAATTACACGCGAAGCCACGTATTTGATCGAACATACATCGGCTTATAAAGCGCTTGAAAATTTTAAAACCACCAAAAATCATCAAGCCCTGATTGTCGATGAACACGGGATTTTCCAAGGAATTATCACGCTCAACGATATTTTAGAAGCCTTGGTGGGCGATGCGTCCGATTTTGATGAAGACGAATACCAGTTGGTGGCTGAGGCCGATGGCACCTGGACTGTCGACGGTCAATATTCGCTGCATGATTTTCTCACCTATTTTGATATGGACGACCTGATTGGCGATTACGAAGTGACTACCGTCAGCGGTCTAATTACAACCGAAATGGGGTATATTCCCAAGCAAGGGGAACTCCTGATTTGGAATAAAATGCAGTTTACCATTTTGGAAACCGCAGGCGCCAAGGTCGAGAAGATACGCGTTGCCCCTTATGTGGCCGATCACTAGGAGCAACCACCCCGCAACAAGATCAACCCCCTTCCCGTGATTGCCTATATCCCCGAAAATCGGGGGATGCCGGCGCTCCCGGGGCTAGAATATACGAATCGTTTTCAACAGGAACCCCTAACCATGTTCCCAATCTAGCCCGAGTGCAAAACTACAGGCTGACCCAATACCAAAACCATGACAGAAGGAAATTTTGTAGACTATGTAAAGATTTATGTGAGCTCCGGTAAAGGAGGCAAAGGCTCTACGCATTTACATCGCGAAAAATTTATCGAAAAAGGCGGTCCCGACGGCGGTGACGGTGGCCGAGGTGGTCACGTGATCTTACGCGGCAACAAAAACTTGTGGACGCTTTTTCATTTGAAATTTACCAAACACGTTAAAGCAGGCCACGGCGGCGATGGCGGAAGTAGCCGAAGCACCGGGCACGATGGCGAAGATAAAATCATTGAAGTTCCACTCGGAACGGTCGTCAAAGACCAAGAAACCGAAGAAGTCTTGTTTGAAATCACCGAACACGGTGAAGAAAAAATCGTGGCCCGAGGCGGTAAAGGAGGGTTAGGGAACTGGCACTTCCGCAGCGCCACCAACCAAACGCCACGCTATGCCCAACCCGGGATGCCCCCCGAAGAGCACGATGTTATTCTCGAGTTAAAGGTCTTAGCCGATGTAGGATTGGTCGGTTTTCCCAATGCCGGAAAATCAACGTTATTGTCAGTACTAACCTCGGCCAAACCCAAAATAGCAGATTATCCTTTTACCACCTTAAAACCCAACCTCGGTATCGTGGCCTATCGCGATTTTCAATCGTTTGTCATGGCCGATATCCCAGGGATTATTGAGGGAGCAGCCGAAGGAAAAGGGTTAGGGCACTATTTTTTACGCCATATCGAACGTAATTCAACACTCCTGTTTTTAGTCCCCGCCGATGCCGATGATATCAAAAAAGAATACGATATTTTATTGGATGAATTACGACGCTACAATCCCGAGCTTCTCGACAAAGAACGCTTGTTGGTGATTTCCAAAAGCGATATGCTCGATGCCGAACTCCAAGCGGAAATGAAGGTTTCATTAGATCGTGACTTTCAACAGATTCCGTATCTCTTTATCTCCTCAGTAGCACAGCAAGGCTTACAAGAGTTAAAGGATATGCTTTGGAAAATGTTAAATTCCTAAAAATAACCAGTAAGATTTGCTGTTATTGCTTTGATTTCAAGAAAAATAGGCTACATTTGCTAAATTTTATAAATAAATAAGGCTATACCACTAAAAATTTAAATTACACTTTATGAAATTACGATTACTTTTCGCTTTGTGTATTGCACAGTTAGGATTTGCGCAACAACGTACCTGCGGTGTCGATGCCTACATGGAAAAATTGATGTCCAATCCGGTAATGAAACAGCAACACCAAGCGTTGCAAGACCGTTTTGAGACCGAATTACGTCGTTTAGTTACGGAACAATTAGAAGGACGTTCAAGCCTAGCTACACAAGCGGCGCCCAACGTAACCATTCGTATCCCTGTGGCAGTTCACTACCCAACGGTTGCGAATAATTCTTCAGAATCATTGAAATCATGTTTGCGCGCATTGGCTCAGACACAGGTAAATATTTTAAATGCTGACTACAATGCGACCAATTCTGATATCTCATTGTGGAACAGTGCTAGCTCTTTCTATCCCAATACCAATGTGGGAAGTATGGATGTGCAATTCATTCTTGCTACCCAAAACCACCCTTCTGGAACGGGATTGACCAATGGAACGTTGGCAGTAACGTTTGGTACAGATTTCTTAGCTTCTGGAAATATTGGTTGTACCGATGGATGTAATCAAGATTCTACTTGGTCAGGATATATGAACTTAGTTGTACGAAATTTAACAGGTGGTATTTTAGGATTTTCACCTCTAGGAGGATCGCCTGGTCAAGGAATGACCGTAGTAATTGATAACAATGCATTTGGTGCAACAATGACCACTACTCCAGCAACTTGTTCGGGTTATGCGCCTCAAGCACCTTACAACAGAGGGCGGACCTTAACCCACGAGTTGGGACATTTCTTCAACTTAGCGCATACGTTCCAGTCCTGTGATGGGTCCAACTGTTTAACCTCAGGTGACCGCGTATGTGATACAGAATCTACCAACACACCTGAATACGATTGCTTACCCGCAGGGGATGTAGCTAGTCCTTGTACGGGTAATCCACAATTGACAATGAACTATATGGATTATGTTCAAGATGCTTGTATGTACATGTTCTCCGCAGGTCAAGCTACACGTATGACCGCATGGTACAATACCATTTCTTCACAGTTCAACATGACAACATTAGGAAATGAAGAAATTTTGAAAAATCAATTCACCTTGGCTCCCAACCCAAGCAACGGAACATTCGCCGTTCAGTTTTCCAATCCTATTGCCAATTATACCTTACAAGTATATGATGCTACAGGTCGCGTAATTGTGGATGAAGAACAAGTAAATAACAGCGAATTGGTTCGTACGATCACCTTACCTTCTGCTCAAAAAGGAGTGTATTTTGTGATGTTGCGTACACAAGACGGTATCGCAACGAAGAAAGTTATTGTAGAATAAAAATTTTCATAAAACCATTGAAGAATTGTAAGTAAATCCGTTTATTTACAATTCTTTTTTTATATTAAAATTACAAACAAACCATCATGAAAAAATTAGTACTTACACTGCTCTCTGCAGTGCTTTTAACTCCTTTCTCGCTTAAAGCCGATGAGGGAATGTGGTTCTTGATGTTTATCGAACGGTTAAATCACCGCGATATGCAAAAAATGGGACTACAACTTACCGCTGAGGAAATTTACAGCATTAACAACCACAGTTTAAAAGATGCTATCGTGCAATTTAACGGAGGTTGTACCGCTGAGGTAATTTCCAAAGACGGTTTGGTATTAACCAACCACCACTGTGGATATGATGCTATCGCAGAATTGTCTTCGGCAGATAAAAATTATTTGAAAGACGGCTATTGGGCAGCCAACAAAAAAGGGGAATTAAAACCTTCTAGTTTATATGTCCGCTTTTTTGTTCGTATGGACGATTGTACCAAACGAATTTTAGGGGTAGTCAATGATAAAATGACCGAAGCAGAACGCGAAAAAGCGATTAACGCCGAAATCGCCAAAATTGAAAAAGAAAATAACCAAGGAGGTAAATATGTAGTTTCTGTTCGTTCGTTCTTCCAAGGCAATGAGTTTTACTATTTTGTGTACCAAGATTATAAAGACGTCCGTTTGGTAGGAACTCCTCCAGAAAGCTTAGGCAAATTTGGAGGCGATACCGACAACTGGGAATGGCCTCGTCATACAGCCGACTTCTCGATGTTCCGAATTTATGGGGATACCAATGGAAATCCAGCTGAATATTCTGAAAACAATGTGCCTTTAAAACCTAAACATTATTTACCTGTAAATTTAGGAGGGGTTAAAGAAGATGATTTTGCCATGATTTTAGGTTATCCCGGTCGTACCAACCGTTGGATGCCCGCAGGAGGCATTGAGCAAAATGTGAAATTTGCCTATCCTGCTTGGGTAGAAGGTGCTAAAACAGGTATGGATAATATGAAAAAATACATGGATCAAAGCGCTGCTTTAAATTTGATCTATGCTTCTAAATATGCTTCTACTGCCAACTATTGGAAAAATCGTCAAGGAATGATAGATGCTTTGACTAAGTTTGAAACCGCTAAAGCAAAAGCGGCTCAAGAAGCTAAATTCAATAAATGGGCCAACAAAGCCGAAAACAAAGCAAAATACGGTACCGTTGTTGAAACCATCAACAAATATTATGCGTTGACCAATGAAAAGTCGCGTCATGACAATTACTTACAACAATTGTTACGTACTTCTGGAATGGGAACCATTTCGCGTAGTCTTGGACGTCAGTTGGAAACCTATGCGAAAGCCGATGCAGCCAAGCGCAGCCAAATGTTGCCCATGCTAACCGAAATGGCGGAAGAAATGTATAAAGAAATGCATATTCCTGCCGAGCGTGATATTTTAGCAGCTCAATTGGCGTTATATGCCACCAAAGCGGTAGGTTATCCCATGGCGCCAATGGTGAAAAAGATCGGAGAGGCCAATCAAAATAATTTTTCGAGCTATGTCAATGCCGCTTTTGACATGTCAATTTTCGGTTCGTTAGACCGCGTAAAAGCGTTTTTACAGTTTCCTTCTGAAGGACAATTGACCAACGACCCGTTGTATGTGTTGTCTGCTGATTTAATCACGCACTTCAATTCCAAATCAGATGAAATTGCCAAAGCACAAAACGACTTTGGAGCGGCTTTCCGTTTGTTGGTTGAAGGATTGCGCGAATCCAAAATTGCGACTATCAAATATCCTGATGCAAATTCAACCTTGCGTTTGACCTATGGAAAAGTTCGTTCTTTACCCGCCGACAAACGTAATGATGCTACCATTAACAACTACACTACTTTGGCTGGTCAGGTGAAAAAATACAAGAAAGGCGATGCCGAGTTTGATTTACCGGCACGTATACTTGAAATGAACGCCAATAAGGAGTTTGGACGTTATGCTGATAAAGATGGTTCATTACACGTGAATTTCTTGACAGATAATGACATTACTGGTGGTAACTCGGGTTCTCCAGTATTGAATGGAAAAGGTGAATTAATCGGATTGGCCTTCGACGGTAACATTGAAGCGATGGCAGGGGATGTTATTTTTGATAAAAAATTACAACGAACCATCAACGTAGATATTCGTTACGTGTTATGGGTCATCGAAAATTTTGCTGGAGCGAAACATATCGTGGATGAAATGACTTTAGTCAAATAATTTCCCATAAAATCACATGAAAACTCCGGTCAATCGCCGGAGTTTTTTTATTTTTGAGAACGAAGAAGGAGCTTATGAAACGTTGCATGCAAATCGTATTTTTATTGTTTTCAATAGGAACAATGGCGCAATCGGATTTTGAAAAAGGGGAGCAATGGTTTAAAGCCCAAAAATGGGAACAAGCCAAAGTTTGTTTTGAGAAAAGTTTGCGCGAGCAACCCAATACACCAAAGACTATTGAATATCTGGGCGATATCGCAGGTAAACAAGAAGATTGGGATGCTGCAATTGATCGATATAGAACGTTAAAAAGCCGTTATCCCAATAATGCCAACTATTGGTATAAATATGGAGGCGCCATGGGAATGAAAGCCAAATCCGTCAGTAAATTCAAAGCACTCGGCTTGATTGATGATGTAGAAGCCGCTTTCCTCAAAGCCGCTCAACTGGATGCCAAACATATCGATACCCGTTGGGCTTTGGTGATGTTGTACCTGGAATTACCGGGTATTCTTGGTGGCAGTGAAAATAAAGCCATTAAATATGCCAACGAATTGATGGGCATTTCCATAGTAGACGGTTTTATGGCCAAAGGATACATTGACGAGTATTTTAAACGGTACACCAAAGCCGAAGCGCATTATTTGAAAGCACACGAAATTGGGCATTCCAAAACAACGTATCAAAAACTCTATCATTTATACCAACACAAATTAAAAAACTCCGAAAAACTCCGAAAATTAAAAGAAGAATTCGAGGAGTAACGGTACAAAACATATGCGAACACATTTTATAGCGATAGGCGGTGCTGCCATGCACAATTTAGCTTTAGCCCTTCATCAAAAAGGGGCTCAAGTCACGGGAAGCGATGATGCCATTTTTGAACCCTCTTTATCACGTTTACAAAAAAAAGGCTTACTGCCCGAAGCGATGGGGTGGTTTCCCGAGAGAATAACGTCCGATATTGATGCTGTGATTTTAGGAATGCACGCCAAAGCCGATAATCCCGAATTGTTGCGGGCTCAAGTGTTGGGGTTAAAAATCTATTCCTATCCCGAATTTCTGTACGAACAATCCAAAAATAAAACCCGCGTTGTCATCGGAGGTTCGCATGGTAAAACGACCATTACGTCGATGATTTTGCATGTGATGCATTTCCATAATATTCAAGTGGATTACATGGTAGGTGCCCAATTAGAAGGTTTTGATACGATGGTTCATCTCACCGAAACCAATGATTTTATCGTTTTGGAAGGCGATGAATATTTGTCTTCTCCCATCGATCGACGTCCAAAATTTCATTTGTACCAACCCAATATCGCCCTACTTTCGGGCATTGCCTGGGATCATATCAACGTATTTCCTACTTTCGAAAATTACGTACATCAATTTGAGATTTTTGTAGATCAAATCACTCAAGGAGGAATTTTGATTTACAATGAAGAAGATGCCAACGTGAAGCAAGTGGCCGAAGGTACCCAAAATACCATTCGTAAGATTTCGTATCAAACGGCAAGTTATGAAGTAAAAAATGGAAAAACGTTGTTAGATACCCCCGAGGGACCCATGCCCATTGAAGTCTTTGGTGCGCATAATCTAAATAATCTGGCTGGAGCCAAATGGGTTTGCCAGTGCATGGGCGTGGATGAAGCCGATTTTTATGAAGCCATTGCCACTTTCAAAGGTGCTTCCAAACGATTGGAAAAAATTGCCGAAAGTGCTACAAAAGTTGCCTACAAAGATTTTGCGCATTCACCCAGTAAAGTTGCAGCTACCACCAAAGCGGTTAAAAACCAGTATCCCGACCGCAAGTTGGTGGCTTGTCTGGAATTGCATACCTACAGTAGCTTAAATGCTGCGTTTTTAAAAGAATATGAAGGCGCTTTAGATGCCGCCGACGTTGCCGTGGTGTTTTATTCACCCGATGCGGTAAAAATTAAACAATTGGAAGAAGTAACCTACGAACAAATTGCGCAATCCTTCAAGCGAAATGATCTGATTATTTACACCAATCCCGATGAATTTAAATCGTTTTTGTTTGCCTACGATTTAGATCACACGGCCTTGTTGCTAATGAGTTCAGGTAATTATGGTGGACTCCATTTTGATGAGGTTAAAGGATTAATTAAATAATGAAAAGCTCCGATGATATGTCGGAGTTTTTTATTTGCTATAATACCGAAAATGTCCTACCATGGGGTAATTAAATAAGCAGTCTTCTATGATTTGTCCCCCGCCAATGTTGTGCACGATCATAGGAACACCCTCTTTTTTGATGTGGGTGACAATGCCTATATGGGGAAGTTTTCCATTCACCAACCACGTTACGATATCGCCCGGCAAGAAATCGGAGTGGTGGTTACTGAGTGCTAATTTTTTACCTTTGCGACTGAAAAACACTTCCAAGTTGGGGACACGTCGGTGGTCTATGTTTTTATCCGTAGTTTTCAACCCCCATTTTTTTATATTGGGATACAAGTTAAAATGCGCTTTCATATCCTCATGCACTTCCTTCTGCAAATCAATGTAACATTTTCGAAAAGCGCGAATCACCACATCGGTACAAACACCAGTTTTGGGAGGAACATCGCCTCCCGGGTAGCGAAGCGCCACATAATCGGGAGTGTAGACTACCGAAGTGTCGATGACTTGCAACGCGGCATTGGATACCTTTTCGCCAAAATTTTTAGGAGAAGCAATCGGTTTTACTTCAATAAAGTCGTTCGAAGAAGAACGTTGCGTTGCGTTGATTTTTTTGGGTGAATGTTGGCAGGAAAAAAATAAAAGGACGAATAGAAATATATAATTCATAAGATACTTTCGGTGAAAACGAATTGTATTTCTCTTTTATTTTGTCTTTCCAAAAAAATACCCGAATTTCGTCATTGATTTTAAAGCCAATAGTTTATGTATACTCCAATTTCCCAATGGGCTGAAGATGATCGGCCGCGAGAAAAATTTTTACTCAAAGGCAAAACGGCCTTGTCCGATGCCGAATTACTTGCCATTTTATTAGGGTCAGGTTCCCGAAACGAAAGTGCGGTTCAATTAGCACAACGTATTTTAGCCCATTCCCAAAACAATTTGAATACACTAGGTAAACAAACGATAACGAAACTTATGGAGTTTCGTGGAATCGGTGAAGCCAAGGCCTTGACGGTGGCTGCTGCGCTCGAACTCGGGAGGCGTCGTCGGATGGAGGAAGTCAAGGATAAAGTCAAAATCTCGTCGAGTAAGACGGTTTTCGATATCATGCAGCCCCTCATCGGTGAGTTGGCCCACGAAGAGTTTTGGGTGCTGTATTTAAACAATTCCAATAAAATTATTCACAAAGCGGTATTGTCCAAAGGAGGCATCACTGGAACGGTTGTTGATATTCGTTTAATTTTTAAATCGGCATTGGAAAACCAAGCAACTTCGTTAATTTTGAGCCACAATCATCCATCGGGGAAATTGCAAGCCAGCGAAGCCGATCGGGCCATCACCCAACGCTTAAAAATTGCTGGCCAACAGTTGGATATTTTGGTTTTAGATCATGTAATTATTACAGAAACCGGATATTTAAGCTTTGCCGATGAAGGAATTTTATGAAGGTGAAAGGAATTACTGATATTTTTTTTGATTTAGATCATACGTTGTGGGATTTTGAACGGAATTCCGCATTGGCTTTTGAGTTTGTTTTACATCAGTTTGACGTTGATGTTCCGCTCTCTGATTTCTTGACGCATTATGTGCCGTTAAATCGTTGGTATTGGGAACAATATCGCAAGGATTTAGTTACCCAAGCGGAATTACGATACGGACGGTTGAAAGAAACCTTTGACCGTTTGGATTATACCATTTCTGATGTATTTATACATGAAATGTCGGAGGCGTATATTCAAAACTTGCCTTTGAACAATCATTTGTATGACGGGGCATTAGATCTTTTGGAGTTTTTGAAACCACATTATAATCTTCATATCATCACTAACGGATTTCAATCGGTACAGGATAAAAAAATAAAAAATTCGGGGATTGAAAAGTTTTTTCAAACTATTACCAATTCGGAAACCGCAGGGGTCAAAAAGCCCCATCCAAAGATCTTTCAAGTAGCCTTAGCCGCTGCGCAATGCACTCCTCAACAAGCCGTTATGATAGGCGATTGTTTAGAGGCCGATGTGCAAGGGGCGCTCGATGTGGGAATGCAGGCTATTTTTTTTAATGAATTCAAAGTAGTGGTCCCAGAGACCATACCTCAAGTAACCGATTTACACGAATTAAAACCGATTTTTTCTTATGCATAAATCCGTATTCTTCCTTTTTCTCATTGGACTTTTATCGATAGTTCCCATGCAGAGTCAGGTGATTCGAATCCCTGAAAAGTTTGATTTCATGAGTTCCCCCGACCAATACGGGATTAGTACGCTTTTGCGCTTGTATTTTGAAAAATATCAATACCAAGCGGTTATCATGACCGATGTAACCGAAAAAGCACTCTCCAAAAAAATAGCGCCCAATGAATATGGAGTGATTATCAAAAAAAAGAGTAATTTTTTTATCACCCGAATGCAAGTAGTCATCTTGGATTACGAAGGCAACGAAATAGCCGTTTCCCCCGAAGGGATAAGTCGAGAAAAAGAATTTCGTTATGCTTACATCGAGGCAGTACGAGCTGCTATGGATCAATTTACAGCTTTAAAAAATCGCACTCTTTTTACTACAAATACAACCGAAAGTAAACCCACTGCCACCACAGCTGAAACCCAATTGATTCTTGAAGGAAAGGCGCCGCTACCCGAACGAAAAGTTACCTTAGACCAGTATTTGGAGGCGCGAACTCTTTCAGAGAATTCAATAGGTTTGTATGTACAGAAGGGTTTAGCTCCAATATTAGTGCTTTACAAAACAAGCTCCCGGGATTGTTTTATGGTCACCCAAAACGATGCGCCCAAAGGGATTTTTCTGTACCGCAATCAACAATGGTTTTGGGAATATTATGAAGAGAATCAACTTCGCATTGTTCCGCAGTATATCGCGGGATTGTAATTAATACCCGTATTTGTCGTTCCAACGGTTTTGTAAAAATTTACGCAGTTCGTTTTCCCGAGCGTTATTCCCAGGTTCGTAAAACTTTGTTTCTTGAATGGCATCGGGCAGGTATTCTTGTTCGATAAAATTATTGGCATAGTTGTGCGCATAGGCATACTCTTCGCCATAGACCAACTCTTTCATCAACTTGGTGGGGGCATTGCGCAAATGCAACGGAATAGGTAAATCGCCGGTTTGTTTCACCAAAGCTTGCGCTGCACCAATAGCCATATAACTCGCATTACTTTTGGCAGAAGTAGCCAAGTAGATAGCACATTGACTCAGAACAATCCGACTCTCAGGATACCCAATGGCGGTCACTGCTTGAAAGGTGTTATTGGCCATGATTAATGCCGTGGGATTGGCGTTACCAATATCTTCACTGGCCAAAATGAGCATTCGGCGGGCAATAAATTTTACATCTTCACCGCCTTCGAGCATGCGGGCCAACCAATATACGGCACCATTCGGATCACTACCCCGAATGGATTTGATGAAGGCCGAAATAATGTCGTAATGTTGTTCCCCTGTTTTATCGTAGAGTACCGTGTTTTGTTGCACCAACTCCAAAACTTTGGCATTGGTAATCAAGACTTTATCGCCTGGAGTTGCATTCACGATGAGCTCAAAAATGTTGAGAAGCTTCCGTCCATCACCACTCGATAAGCGCAACAAGGCCTCATGTTCCTGAATCTCGATGTTTCTTTGGGTTAAATGTGCGTCAATCTTCATGGCACGCTCGAGCAACGCCAACAAGTCCTCTTTGGTAAAAGGATTAAGCACATACACCTGACAGCGGGAAAGTAAAGCGGGTATAACTTCAAAACTTGGATTTTCGGTTGTAGCACCAATAAGCGTAACCCATCCTTTTTCTACAGCACCCAACAACGAATCTTGTTGTGACTTGCTAAAGCGGTGAATCTCATCGATGAAAAGAATCGGATTTTTTGTGGTAAAAATACCACCGCTTTGTTTGGCTTTGTCGATTACGTCCCGTACATCTTTCACCCCTGAATTAATGGCACTCAACTCATAGAACGGGCGGTCACTTTGTCGGGCAATAATTTGCGCCAAAGTCGTTTTCCCTGTTCCAGGCGAACCCCAAAAAATCATGGACGGAATCACGCCACGAGCAATTTGTTGGGTTAGGGAACCTTGTGGACCTACCAAGTGCAACTGACTGATGTAGTCTTCAAGTTTATGCGGGCGAACGCGTTCGGCTAAGGGTGCTTCCATACGGATCAATTTGAGCGTTAAAGGTAAAAAAAAGGAATCAAGAAGAAAACCTTTGTCCAAACTCCTTGTCCTGCCATTTTAGCAGAAAACCAACTTTGGTCATATATTTGTAAAGAGTAAGTTATGAGAGACGCCCATATTTTTAAATTTACCCCCGTCGTTTGGCTGTTGCCCATCCTTTTTGTGGGGACCCTTTGGACTGTGTTTTTGGGGTTGGATTGGGCCAATATGAGTCCGAGGTTTTTGGGTATTCTTCCCCGAACCATAGAAGGATTAGTGGGTATTGTTTGCAGTCCTTTTCTTCATGCCGACTGGCAGCACCTCACAAACAACAGTTTGCCCTTGTTTGTATTGACGATGGCGTTAATTTATTTTTACCGCGATCTTTCGTTGAAAGTATTGGTCTTCGGAATTCTTTTTTCGGGTTTATTTACATGGGCAATTGGACGGCCGAATGTGCATTTGGGGGCCAGCGGACTCATTTATGTGTTGGTTTCTTTTATTTTTTTTAAAGGCTTGCGCACGGGGTATTACCGATTGATGGCCTTGTCTTTTGCGGTCGTGGTGGTTTATGGCGGGATGGTGTGGTATGTGTTTCCTGAGGTCGATCCGCGGATTTCATGGGAGGGACATTTGGGTGGATTCTTAACTGGCATGGTCATGGCTTTTGTATTTAAAACGCCCGACTATATTTCTGAATACCGATACGAATGGGAGCATCCTGATTTTGATCCTGAAACCGACCCTTTCATGCGGCGTTTTGATGAAAATGGTCAATTTGTGAATCCGCCAAAACTAGAAGAAATCCTTGTGGAGTATGAAGAAGAAATGGGGACAAAAGGCGTTCCCCTTCAAATCAATTATATCTACAAAAACGCCGAAGAATAGTCCTTCGGCGTTTTTGTTTTAGAACGACATATGGTCATTTTTAGCCCCGACCAGCCTGCCTGCCGGCAGGTTGAAGCAGCATCCCTGGAATGAAGTGGAGGGGCCTGCCTTTGCCGGCAGGCAGGTACAGCGGAAAGCGGGACATAATTCCTATAGAAATTGTACCGTCTTTCTCCCAATCTTTACGATCGTTGCCGAACCGCCTCGTATAAAAAGGCGCCACAGGCTACCGATACATTCAAAGAACCTATGGTTCCAAATAGGGGAAGTTTGGCTTTTTCATCGACAATTTTCAATACCGATGGGTTAATGCCGCGGTCTTCGCTCCCCATGATGATGGCTACGGGTTCGGTAAAGTCGACCGCATAAAGCGTATCCTCGGTTTTTTCAGTGGCGGCTACGGTTTTAATGCCACTACCTTGCAGGTAAAACACGGCGTCTTTGATATGGTCTACTTTGCAAATCGGTACATTAAAAACGGCACCTGCGGAGGTTTTCACGGTATCGCCATTAACGGGTGCGGCTCCGGTTTTTGAAATAATTATGCCGTCAACGCCTGTGCATTCGGCGGTGCGGATAATGGCGCCAAAGTTGCGGGCATCGCTGAGTTGGTCTAGAATCAGAAACAACGGTTTTTTACCCGTTTCCAAAACGTTTTCCACCATGGATTCTAGCGATTGGAATTTGATAGGTGCAATAGTGGCCACAACGCCTTGGTGGTTGAGGTGTGTCAGGCGGTTGAGTTTTTCGACAGGCACATACGTAAACGGGAGGTTGTTTGCTTTGAGCGTTTTCATCAATTCCCGCATTAAATCGCCTTGGGCTTCTTTGTGCACAAAAATTTTATCAATTTCTTTTCCAGCATGAATGGCCTCAATGACGGCACGTATGCCAAAAATTTGGTTTTCTTTTTCCATGCGGCAAAGATAGGAATTCTGCCGTTGGTTTTGGGACTGCTTTTAAAGACGGTTATATACGGTTAGAAAATTGTTTTCAAACTGATTTGCACAATCGAGTTATTCAATTTGATGGCTTGGTCGTTGGTGGTGCCGTTGGCGTAGACAAAATTGAGTAATCCATTTTTATTCAGGAGTCCAAATCCAAATCCGATTCCCAACAAATTCCCATTGATATTGGTGGTTTGGTCTTGAAAATACCCGTAATCGAACACACTGTGCAGGTACAAGGTATTGCTCAACGTGTAGCGGTATTCGCTAAGAAGAGCTGAAACAAAATTGGCTTGTAGCGTATTTTCATTGAATCCTCGTACCGAATTAATCCCTCCAAAGCGAAAAAGTTCGTTCGTTAAATATGAAGAACTTTGCAATACAAACGTTTGGTTCCTCAAGGCAATGCTGTTGCGTTTGTTCAAATAGATTTGATGGTGGAGGTTTAATTGCCCTTGAAATTGACTATTTTTTTGTTCCAATGCGGTTCGGGATCCCCAGCCAAGTTTTAGTGATAGTTGGGTTTTGTCAGGAAACAATAGCGCGTCTTCTTCATTGTTCCGAACGGTCCAGAGCCATTGCGCTGTGAGAAATCGATTTTTAAAATCACGGAGTAAGGCGGTATTGGCATTATTGATATCGCTCGATTCCATAGCTTGATAGCCGAGGTACATCCGAGAAGCATAATTGAGGCAGTACCCTATGTCGATATTGGTTTGTGTATTTTGAAAAGTACTGTCTTGCCGAAAAATATTGAGTTGTGCCTTGAGGGCTAGGGGTGTTTTGAAAATATAAGGCTGGTCAAATAGAACATTAAACGTTCGTTGTTCTTCACCATTACTTTTCCAATATAGATTTATCCGTTCGCCGTTGTTCAATACATTGGTCAAGCTCACATCGAGGTACCCGTTGAATACCAATTGCTGACCGTCGGAATTGGCAAATCCAAGGTAACCATCGAAAGTGTTGGCACGTACTTTTTCTAAGTAAACAAAAACTTTTGTGGAATCGGTGGTGAATAAAATCTCGGGGTATTTGGTGGTGCGCACAAAACGAAACTGTCCGATAGTTTTGTGGAGTTTTTCAAGATTTTCTTGGTTGAATGTTTGGTTGCGAAACAAGCGCTCGAGTTCTTTTTTGTGACTGGTGGGAAACTTTTCATAGCCGTTAACCACAATCGCATTGACCTTTCTTGGTTGGCCCAACTGCACGGTTAGGGTTGCTTTTAAGGTATCTTGCACCATGTGAATGTTGGTGAGTTGAGCGGTGGCCAAAGCATAGCCGTTACGTTCCCATTTTTTTACCCATGCGCCCACCCACTGGTCCCATTCTGAAAAAGGGAGGGTTACAGGTGTCTTGGGGCGAAGGGAATCTGGCAATGAGGAAACTCCGGAGCTAGCTTGAAGTTCGATCCATTGGATGAAACGACCCGCTTTCAAGGGAGCTTTGACAAGGGTGTCATTGACGGCGGTGAGCGATTCGTAATGCGCTTCGATATATCCTGCTTTTTGCAATTGTAGCAGCACGCGTGCCAGTTCGTCTTGAAGTTTTTGCGGCGAATCGTGTTGCTTTTGATACTTCCATTGCTCGAGTAGAGTTTGAACTTTTTTTTCGGCTGTGCTAATCTCCAAATACTGTTTTTGTCCCTGGCAGAGGAAAAAGCTACAACCCAAACAAAATAACATCAGTATTCGCATCACGAGGATTTGTGGTAAAAATAACGCAAAAAACGATGTTTAGGTATGTTTTTTTCAAAATAACGAAGATAAAAAAGGCTTGAATTTGTGTAAAACACAAGGCTTTATAATACAAATGGTTAGCGTGAAAAAAAATAAATAAACATGATTTTTTTTATTAAATATAATTTATACATTTGCAACCCCGTAAAATGCGGGTAAAAGTAAACATAAGTAAATTTATTATTTAAATTATGCCAACAATTCAACAATTAGTAAGAACTGGAAGAGCCAAAATCGCTAAGAAGAGTAAATCGGCTGCTTTGGATTCTTGTCCTCAACGAAGAGGGGTTTGTACGCGTGTTTACACCACTACGCCAAAAAAACCAAACTCAGCCATGCGTAAAGTTGCGCGTGTACGTTTGACCAATGGTAATGAGGTGAATGCTTACATCCCAGGAGAAGGACACAATCTACAAGAGCACTCGATAGTATTAGTGAGAGGTGGAAGGGTGAAAGATTTGCCAGGGGTACGATACCACATCGTGCGTGGTGCTTTGGATACGGCCGGAGTTAACGGACGTCTTCAAAGAAGATCAAAGTACGGAGCAAAACGCCCAAAAGACAAAAAGTAATTAAAAACTTTTAATCAGAAGAAATGAGAAAAAGACAGGCCAAAAAAAGACCGCTTTTACCGGATCCAAAATTTAACGATCAATTGGTCACCCGTTTTGTGAACAACTTAATGTGGGATGGTAAAAAATCAATTGCTTTTAATGTGTTTTATTCTGCGTTGGAAATCGTAGAAACTAAAAAGCAAGATGCAGAAAAATCTGCTTTAGAAATTTGGAAAGATGCATTGACTAACGTGATGCCTCACGTAGAAGTTCGTTCACGTCGTGTGGGTGGAGCTACGTTCCAAATCCCGATGCAAATTCGTCCCGATCGCAAGATCTCTATGGCGATGAAATGGTTAATCCTTTATGCGCGTAAAAGAAACGAGAAATCCATGGCGGGTAAATTAGCCTCTGAAATTTTAGCTGCAGCAAAAGAAGAAGGTGCGGCTGTGAAAAAGAGAATGGATACACACAAAATGGCAGAAGCTAACAAAGCATTCTCTCACTTTAGATTTTAATTTTTAAGCGATGGCAAGAGATTTAAAATATACCCGAAATATCGGAATTGCAGCGCACATTGACGCTGGAAAAACGACAACGACTGAGCGTATTTTGTTCTACACTGGAAAATCTCACAAGATTGGTGAGGTTCACGATGGAGCTGCTACCATGGACTGGATGGCGCAAGAACAAGAGCGTGGTATTACCATTACTTCGGCGGCAACCACTTGTACTTGGAATTTCCCAACCGAACAAGGTAAAAATTTACCTGAAACAAAAGGATATCACTTTAACATTATCGATACTCCTGGACACGTTGACTTTACGGTGGAAGTAAACCGTTCGTTACGTGTATTGGATGGATTGGTTTTCTTATTCTCTGCGGTGGATGGGGTAGAGCCTCAATCCGAAACCAACTGGAGATTGGCTGACCAATACCGTGTTCCTCGTATGGGATTCGTAAACAAAATGGACCGTCAAGGGTCTAACTTCTTGGCTGTTTGTCAGCAAGTACGCGACATGTTAAAATCCAATGCTGTAGCCATCACATTGCCTATTGGGGATGAAATGGACTTCAAAGGGGTAGTGGATTTGGTAAAAAATCAAGCTATTATCTGGCATGAGGAAACACAAGGAGCTACTTTTGACATCGTTGATATTCCAGCTGAAATGGTAGATGAAGTAAGACAATACCGCTCTACCTTGATTGAAGCTGTAGCGGAATACGATGAAAATCTTTTGGATAAGTACATGGAGGACGAAAACTCTATTACTGAAGACGAAATCAACAATGCCTTACGTGCAGCTACCATTGACATGGCCATCATTCCTATGATGTGTGGTTCCTCTTTCAAAAACAAAGGAGTTCAATTTATGTTGGATGCCGTTTGTAAATATTTGCCTTCACCTGTAGATAAAGAGGGTATCCAAGGAATTCACCCAGATGATGCTGATCTTCCAGAAGAAGAGCAAACCAAAATTACACGTCGTCCTGATGTAACTGAGCCATTCGCGGCTTTAGCGTTCAAAATTGCTACCGATCCTTATGTAGGTCGTTTGGCATTCTTTAGAGCGTATTCAGGTCGTTTGGATGCAGGTTCTTACATTTTGAACACACGTTCAGGTAATAAAGAGCGTATTTCTCGTATCTACCAAATGCACGCTAACAAGCAAAACCCAATCGAATTTATCGAAGCGGGAGACATTGGAGCAGCGGTTGGTTTTAAAGATATCAAAACGGGTGATACTATGTGTGACGAGAAACACCCTATCATCCTTGAATCGATGAAGTTTCCTGATCCTGTAATCGGTATTGCGATTGAGCCTAAAACTAAGGCTGACGTTGATAAAATGGGTATGGCTTTGGCTAAATTAGCAGAAGAAGATCCAACATTTACCGTGCGTACTGATGAAGCTTCAGGGCAAACAATCATCTCAGGTATGGGAGAGTTGCACTTAGACATTTTGGTTGACCGTATGAAACGTGAGTTCAAGGTAGAAGTAAACCAAGGTGAACCACAAGTAGAGTACAAAGAAGCATACACTAAAACAGCGCAACACCGTGAAGTCTACAAGAAACAATCGGGTGGACGTGGAAAATTCGGGGACATCGTTTTCCGTTTGGAGCCTGCCGAAGAAGGATTTGTGGGTCTTCAGTTTGTGAATGAAGTAAAAGGAGGTAACGTACCAAAAGAGTACATTCCTGCTGTAGAGAAAGGATTTAAAGAAGCGATGAAGCAAGGACCTTTAGCTGGGTATACTGTGGATAGCTTGAAAGTAACCTTGTTGGATGGTTCGTACCACCCTGTTGACTCGGATGCACTATCTTTTGAAATGGCGGCTAAATTAGGATACAAAGAAGTTGCAAAAGCAGCGGGTGCTGTAATCCTTGAGCCTATCATGAAAATTGAAGTGATTACACCAGAAGAAAACATGGGGGATATCGTAGGTGACCTTAACCGCAGACGAGGACAAGTAAACGACATGGGTGACCGTGCTGGTTCAAAAGTCATCAAAGCGCATGTGCCACTTTCTGAAATGTTTGGTTACGTGACAACGTTGCGTACATTGTCTTCAGGTAGAGCAACTTCCACTATGGAGTTCTCACACTACGAACAAACGCCTTCTAACATCTCTGATGAGGTAATCAAAAAAGCAAAAGGTAACGCTTAATTCTTGAAAAGATGAGTCAAAAAATTAGAATAAAATTGAAATCTTACGATCATATGTTGGTGGATAAATCTGCTGAAAAAATCGTAAAAACAGTGAAAAGCACAGGTGCTGTAGTAACGGGTCCAATTCCACTTCCTACACACAAGAAAATCTTCACCGTATTACGTTCTCCTCACGTAAACAAAAAAGCACGTGAGCAGTTCGAAGTAAGCTCATACAAACGTTTATTAGACATTTATAGTTCTTCTTCTAAGACTATTGATGCTTTAATGAAATTAGAGCTCCCCAGTGGTGTTGAAGTAGAGATCAAAGTGTGATAATTCACTTTTTATATCCTATAAAATGACCGGTTTTTGCCGGTCATTTTTTTGTGTTTTGGGGTGTAAAAAAATGTACACGAAGGCTCTTTTTTTGAGGATATAATTTCCGAATGAAATTTTGTTGATAACTATTTTTAGGAGTTTTTTCTCTTTTTTAGCAAATTAAAACATAGGGAAGTTTCGTTTATTCCTATTGTTTTCGGGGGCTCACAACATATTTTTACCAATTTTTATTCAGTATAATTTATCGTTTAAAATTGGTTGATTACTTCCTGAAAAATAATTACTTAGATTATTTTGATTGATGAATTCTAATCTATATATTTGCACGCTCAAAAAAATGGCTATTTGCCATTGCTAAACAATGTTTAATTAATTAATAATTTTTATGTCTGGGTTAATTGGAAGAAAAATCGGCATGACCAGCATCTTTGACGAGAACGGAAAAAACATTCCTTGTACCGTAATTGAAGCAGGTCCATGTGTCGTTACCCAAGTCAGAACCAAAGAGGTTGACGGGTATGAAGCGTTGCAACTTGGTTTCGATGACAAAACAGAAAAACACGCCACTAAAGCGGCCGTTGGTCACTTTAAAAAAGCGGGGACATCTGCTAAGAAAAAAGTCGTTGAATTCCAAGGTTTTGAAACGGAGTATAAATTAGGTGATAACATCACTGTTGACGTTTTCAGCGAAGGCGAATTTGTCGATGTACAAGGTGTGTCGAAAGGAAAAGGTTTCCAAGGGGTTGTTAAACGTCACGGATTTGGTGGGGTTGGACAATCTACACACGGTCAGCACAACCGTTTGCGTGCACCGGGATCTGTGGGTGCTTCATCGTATCCTTCTCGTGTATTCAAAGGAATGCGTATGGCCGGAAGAATGGGAGGTCAAAATGTTAAAGTACAAAATCTTAGAGTTTTAAAAGTCGTAGCTGACAAAAACCTATTGGTGGTTAAAGGTGCGGTTCCTGGACATAAAAACTCGTATGTAATCATTCAGAAGTAATGGAAGTAAAAGTTTTAGATAGTAACGGAAAAGATACAGGCAGAAAAGTAGAGCTTTCTGATGCTGTATTTGGCATCGAGCCAAACAACCATGCGGTATATCTTGATGTTAAGCAATACCTTGCTAACCAAAGACAAGGAACACACAAAGCGAAAGAGCGCAATGAAGTGGCTGGAAGTACACGCAAGATTAAAAAACAAAAAGGAACAGGTACAGCGCGTGCAGGTAGTGTTAAGTCTCCTGTATTTGTAGGTGGAGGTACTATTTTTGGGCCTCGTCCACGCAGTTATTCCTTCAAATTGAACAAAGGCTTGAAGCGTTTAGCGCGTAAATCAGCTTTGTCAATGAAAGCGAAAGAGTCTAATTTGATTGTTGTGGAAGATTTCGCTTTTGAAACTCCAAGCACCAAAAAATTCCTTAGTGTATTGAATGCTTTAGGGTTAGAGAGCAAAAAATCATTGTTCGTGTTGGGTGATACAAATAATAATGTATATTTGTCGTCACGCAATTTACAAGCATCTAAGGTTGTAACATCTTCAGAATTAAGCACTTACGGCATTTTGTATGCTAATAATTTAGTGCTTACAGAGAGTTCTGTAGCGGGAATTGTAGAAAATTTAAGTAAATAACAGAGTCATGAGTATCATCATTAAACCTATCATTACCGAAAAAGTGACCAAAGACGGGGAGCTTTTTAATCGTTTTGGTTTCGTTGTAGATAAAAAAGCCAATAAAGTACAGATCAAGAAAGCTGTAGAGGCTGCTTATGGCGTTACCGTTGTTGAAGTAAACACGATGAATGTTCGTCCTGATCGCGCTACTAAATATACAAAAAGTGGCTTGATTCAAGGAAAAACAAATTCGTACAAAAAAGCCATTGTACAAGTACAGGAAGGTGAAACAATTGATTTTTATTCTAATAACTAAGTAAACAATGTCAGTTAGAAAATTAAAACCTATTACCCCTGGCCAGCGTTTTAGAGTTGTCAATGGTTTTGACGCCATTACAACTGATAAGCCGGAGCGTTCATTGATCGCACCGAAAAAAAGCTCAGGAGGTAGAAATAGTCAAGGAAAAATGACCATGCGTTATACAGGCGGTGGTCACAAGCAACGTTATCGTATTATCGATTTCAAAAGAACTAAGTTTGGTATCCCAGCAACCGTTAAGTCGATTGAGTATGATCCAAACCGAACTGCCTTTATCGCATTATTAGCGTATGCGGATGGAGAAAAAACCTATATCATTGCTCAAAATGGTTTACAAGTAGGTCAGACAGTTGTATCAGGTGAAAATGCTGCGCCTGAAATCGGAAACACTTTACCATTAAGTAAAATTCCTCTTGGTACCGTAATTTCATGTATTGAATTACGTCCAGGTCAGGGAGCTATTATAGCGCGTTCAGCGGGTACTTTTGCCCAATTAATGGCACGTGATGGTAAATATGCTACGATCAAAATGCCTTCAGGAGAAACACGTTTGATTTTGTTGACTTGTATGGCTACGATTGGAGCTGTTTCTAACTCTGACCACCAGTTAATTGTATCTGGTAAAGCAGGTAGAAGTAGATGGTTAGGTAGAAGACCAAGAACAAGACCAGTAGCGATGAACCCAGTTGATCACCCCATGGGAGGTGGTGAAGGACGTTCTTCTGGAGGTCACCCACGTTCTAGAAAAGGTCTACCGGCTAAAGGATACAGAACACGTTCTTTAGCTAATCCAAGTAACAAGTATATTGTTGAACGCAGAAAGAAATAATTAGATAGACATGGCACGTTCATTAAAGAAAGGACCTTACGTTCACTATAAATTAGAAAAGAAAGTTTTAGAAAACGCTGAAAACGGCAATAAAAATGTGGTTAAGACTTGGTCAAGAGCCTCAATGATTACGCCTGACTTCGTTGGACAAACTATCGCAGTTCACAATGGTCGCCAATTCGTTCCCGTGTATGTTACCGAGAACATGGTAGGTCATAAATTAGGAGAATTTTCACCAACAAGATCCTTTAGAGGTCATGCTGGAGCTAAAAATAAAGGTAAAAAATAAGAAGAAATGGGAGTTCGTAAAAGAAATACAGCAGACGCAAGAAAAGAGGCGAACAAGTCTTTGGCTTTTGCTAAGTTAAATAACTGCCCTACTTCACCTAGAAAAATGCGCTTAGTAGCAGACTTGGTAAGAGGTCAGAAAGTGGAAAGAGCACTTAGTATTCTAAGATTCAGCTCAAAAGAAGCTTCACGCAAATTGGAAAAATTATTGTTATCTGCAATCAACAATTGGGAGCAGAAAAACAGTGAAGGCAATGTGGCAGAAGCAGGCTTATTTGTAAAAGAGATCAAAGTTGACGGTGGTGTAATGTTGAAAAGATTACGTCCTGCTCCACAAGGTCGCGCACACAGAATCAGAAAACGTTCCAACCACGTGACTATCGTGTTAGGACAAGTAGATAACACACAAAGTAATTAATAAACAGTATGGGACAAAAGACAAATCCAATTGGAAATCGCCTTGGTATCATCAGAGGATGGGATTCAAACTGGTATGGTGGAAATGATTACGGCGACAAAATCGCTGAAGATTATAAAATCAGAAAGTATATCCATGCGCGTTTATCAAAAGCTAGTGTATCTAAAGTAATTATCGAACGCACTTTAAAACTTGTAACCGTTACTATCACTACGGCTCGTCCTGGTATCATCATTGGTAAAGGCGGTCAAGAGGTAGACAAGTTGAAAGAGGAGTTAAAGAAAATTACTGACAAAGAGGTTCAAATCAACATCTTTGAAATTAAAAGACCTGAATTGGATGCGTTCCTAGTAGCTTCTAGTATCGCACGCCAAATCGAAAGTCGTATTTCATACCGAAGAGCTATTAAAATGGCTATCGCGGCTGCCATGCGTATGAATGCGGAAGGAATTAAAGTAATGATTTCTGGTCGTTTGAATGGAGCTGAAATGGCACGTTCTGAAAATTTCAAAGAAGGTCGTATTCCTCTATCCACTTTCAGAGCCGATATTGATTACGCTTTGGCTGAAGCACATACTACTTACGGTAGAATGGGTATCAAAGTATGGATCATGAAAGGTGAAGTTTACGGAAAACGCGATTTATCCCCATTAGTAGGCATGGATAAAAAACAAGCTGCTGGTGGTAAAGGGGATGCACCCCGTAATGGGAAATCCGGTAAATCGGGAGGTGCCCGTAAGAGAAAGTAATTTTTTAAATTAAAGAAAAATGTTACAGCCTAAAAGAACAAAATACCGTAAGGTACAGAAAGGTAAAATGAAAGGCGTGTCACAACGTGGACATGTACTTTCCAACGGAATGTTTGGAATTAAATCGTTGGATTCAGCGTTTTTAACATCCCGTCAAATCGAGGCTGCCCGTATCGCTGCTACCCGTTACATGAAGCGTGAAGGACAGTTATGGATTAAGATCTTCCCGGATAAACCAATTACAAAGAAACCCCTTGAAGTACGTATGGGTAAAGGTAAAGGTGCCGTTGAATATTGGGCTGCCGTTGTTAAACCAGGCAGAATCATGTTTGAAGTAGGTGGAGTGCCGCTATCAGTAGCCAAAGAAGCTTTGCGTTTGGCCGCTCAGAAACTTCCCGTTAAAACTAAGTTTGTCGTTGCTAGAGATTTCGAAGCATAATTAGAACACATTATGAAACAATCAGAAATTATCAATCTGTCTACAGCTGAGTTGCAAGCAAAGCTTAGTGAAATGAAAAAGTCTTACGCTGATTTACAAATGGCTCACGCCGTTTCTCCAATCCAAAATCCGCTTCAAATTCGCAGTATGCGTAGAACGGTAGCTCGATTGGTGACTGAATTAAGCAAAAGAGAGTTACAATAATTGTAATATCCGCTGAATGATGGAAAAAAGAAATTTAAGAAAAGAAAGAATTGGTGTGGTTACTAGTAACAAAATGGCGAAGTCTATTGTTGTTGCTGAAACTAAAAAAGTAAAACACCCATTATATGGTAAGTTCGTGTTAAAGACTAAGAAATACGTTGCACACGACGAGAAAAATGACTGTAACATTGGGGATACCGTTCGTATCATGGAGACACGTCCGTTGAGTAAAAACAAATGTTGGAGATTAGTTGAAATCATTGAAAGAGCGAAGTAATCATGGTACAACAGGAAAGTAGATTAAAAGTTGCGGACAATACAGGTGCTAAAGAAGTACTTACGATCCGCGTATTAGGAGGAACGAAACGTCGTTATGCCTCTGTTGGAGATAAAATTGTAGTTTCTATCAAAGATGCCACACCTAACGGAAACGTTAAAAAAGGTGCGGTTTCCACTGCAGTTGTTGTACGTACCAAAAAAGAAGTACGTCGTGCTGATGGTTCTTACATCCGTTTTGATGATAACGCTTGTGTATTGTTGAATGCGGCAGGTGAGATGCGTGGTACACGTGTTTTTGGTCCGGTTGCTCGAGAGCTTCGTGAGAAGCAATTCATGAAAATTGTATCATTGGCACCTGAAGTGCTTTAATTCGATCAAGAGATGACAAAGATTAAAATTAAATCAGGCGACGTTGTTAAAGTCATTGCTGGTGACCACAAAGGTGCAGAAGGTAAGGTAGTTCGTGTGATCCGTGAGGATAACAAAGCGATTGTGGAAGGAGTCAATATGGTTTCTAAACACACTAAGCCTAGCGCTCAAAACCCTCAAGGGGGTATTGTAAAGAAAGAAGCTCCTATCCATATATCTAACTTAGCTTTAGTTGATCCTAAGTCAAAAGAAGCGACCAAAGTTGGATTCAAGGCTGAAGGAGATAAGAAAGTAAGATTTTCAAAAAAATCTAATCAAGTATTGTAGTTATGGCATATATTCCAAGACTAAAACAAGAATATAAGAGTCGTGTTATCACCGCTCTTAAAGATGAATTCGGTTACAAAAATGTAATGCAAGTACCTAAACTTGAGAAAATTGTAATTAGCCGAGGTGTAGGTGCTGCGGTATCTGATAAAAAATTAGTGGATTACGCGGTTGATGAATTAACCAAAATCACGGGTCAAAAGGCTTTAGCTACCATTTCTAAAAAAGACGTGGCTTCCTTTAAATTACGTAAAGGAATGCCAATTGGTGCAAAAGTGACTTTACGTGGTGAACGTATGTATGAATTCTTGGATCGTTTGATTACTTCAGCATTACCTCGTGTACGTGATTTCAGCGGAATTAAAGCCAATGGTTTTGATGGACGTGGAAACTACAACTTAGGGGTTACGGAGCAAATCATTTTCCCAGAAATCGACATCGATAAAGTGAACAAAATTGCCGGTATGGACATTACTTTTGTAACGACTGCCAAAACCGACAAAGAAGCAAAATCATTACTAGCTGAATTAGGTTTACCTTTTAAAAAGAATTAAGTTATGGCTAAAGAATCAATGAAAGCCCGTGAGGTGAAACGCCAAAAAACGGTAGCGAAATATGCTGAAAAACGCAAAGCGTTATTAGAAGCTGGAGATTACGAAGGGTTACAAAAATTACCAAAAAACGCTTCTCCTGTTCGTTTACATAACCGTTGCAAATTAACGGGTCGTCCTCGTGGGTATATGCGTCAATTCGGTATTTCACGTGTTACTTTCCGTGAAATGGCCAACCAAGGCTTGATTCCAGGGGTGAAAAAAGCGAGCTGGTAAGCAATTAAAAGTTTAATTGGTTAAAGGTTCGCTGAGCATAGTGTTCAGCGAAAACCATAACCGCAATTTCATACATATGTATACAGATCCAATTGCCGATTTTCTTACGAGAATTAGAAATGCAGCAAAAGCCAATCACAAAGTGGTTGAGATTCCTGCTTCTAATATGAAGAAAGAAATCACCAAAATTTTATTTGATCAAGGGTATATCTTAAGCTACAAGTTTGAAGATAATACCGTTCAGGGTACCATCAAAATTGCTCTTAAGTACGATAAGGATACTAAAGAGTCGGTGATTAGAGATATCCAAAGAATTAGTAAACCAGGTTTACGTAAATATGCAGGTGCTACAAAATTACCCCGAATCTTGAATGGTTTGGGTATTGCTATTGTGTCAACTTCCAAAGGATTGATGACCGGTAAGCAAGCGCGCCAGTTGAATGTGGGTGGTGAAGTTATTTGTTACGTATACTAATAAAAAGGGAAACGATGTCAAGAATAGGTAAAAGCCCAATTACGATCCCAGCGGGAGTAGAGGTAACTCTAGGCGAAGGTGTGATTACAGTAAAAGGAAAATTAGGTCAACTTACACAGGAGTTCTCAGACGTAACTGTAAAAGTTGAAGGTGATCAAATCACAATTGAACGATCATCTGATTATAAAGATCAACGCGCAAAACACGGTTTATATCGCTCTTTAATCAATAACATGATTACTGGGGTTTCAACTGGTTTTACGAATGAATTAGAACTAGTAGGGGTTGGATACCGTGCTTCTAACGCAGGTCAAAAATTAGACCTTGCCTTAGGATATTCGCACAATATCGTTTTAGAAATTGCTCCAGAAGTCACTGTGGAGACTATTTCTGAAAAAGGGAAAAACCCTATTGTAAAACTTACCTCTTACGATAAACAGCTTTTAGGTCAAGTGACTGCGAAAATTCGCGGTTTCCGTAAGCCTGAGCCATACAAAGGAAAAGGTATCAAGTTTGTAGGTGAAGTATTAAGAAGAAAAGCAGGTAAATCAGCTTAAAAATAAAGGTTATGTCATTATCAAAATCGGAAAGAAGACAAAGAATTCAGTTCAGAATCCGTAAGATTGTCAAGGGTACTGCTACCCAACCCAGACTTTCGGTATTCAGAAGTAATAAAGAAATCTATGCCCAGCTCATAGACGATGTGAATGGTGTTACTTTATTAGCTGCTTCATCGCGCGAAAAAGGAGTAGATTTCAAAGGTACAAACGTGGAAATTGCCGAACAAGTTGGAAAACTTTTGGGTGAAAAAGCGTTAAAAGCAGGTGTTGAAACTATCGCATTCGATCGTGGTGGTTATTTATACCATGGACGTGTTAAATCATTAGCAGATGGCGCTAGAGCCGCTGGACTTAAATTCTAATCGTTATGTACAAGTACAAAAATATCGAACTAGTTAAACCCAGCGGACTTGAGTTGAAAGACCGTTTGGTGAGTGTAAATCGTGTTACTAAAGTAACCAAAGGAGGTAGAGCATTTGGTTTCTCGGCTATCGTTGTTGTCGGTGATGAGCATGGTGTAGTAGGTCACGGTCTTGGAAAATCCAAAGACGTTTCTGAGGCTATTGCTAAAGCTGTAGAAGATGCTAAGAAAAACTTAGTGCGTATCCCTCTTAGTGGTCACTCTGTACCTCACGAACAAAAAGGAAAATACGGAGGAGCTCGCGTTTATTTAATGCCTGCTTCACACGGTACCGGGGTTATTGCCGGTGGTGCTGTACGTGCCGTTTTGGAATCGGTAGGTGTTCACGATGTATTGTCAAAATCGCAAGGATCCTCAAACCCTCACAATGTGGTAAAAGCTACTTTTGATGCATTGCTTCAAATGCGTAGTGCCGCTACTGTTGCCAAACAAAGAGGAGTGTCTTTGGATAAAGTTTTTAAAGGATAATTCGCTTAAAGTATGGCAAAGTTAGTAGTAAAACAAGTTAGAAGTCAAATCAACTGTCCTCAATCTCAAAAAAGAGGTTTGGTTGCTTTAGGTCTTCGTAGAATAGGACAAGTTGTGGAACATGAATCAAACCCAGCTATCCTTGGAATGATAAATAAAGTTAAACACTTAGTTTCCGTTGAGGAAGTTAAATAACAAGATACGTTATGAATTTAAGTAACTTACAACCAGCAGCGGGTTCTACGCACAACCAAAACAAAAGAGTAGGTCGTGGAGAAGGTTCCGGAAAAGGAGGTACTTCAACGCGCGGTCACAAAGGAGCTAAGTCTCGTTCTGGTTACTCCAAAAAGATTGGTTTTGAAGGAGGTCAGATGCCACTTCAACGTCGTGTACCAAAGTTTGGTTTTAAAAATATCAACCGAGTAGAGTATCAAGGTGTAAACTTAGACACGCTTCAGGCTTTAGTTGATAATGGTTTGGTTACCGATACTGTAGATTTTACAGTGTTGGTTGAAAACCGTTTGGCTACTAAAAACGAATTGGTAAAAATTCTAGGTCGCGGCGAGTTAAAGGCTAAATTGAAAGTAACTGCTCACAAATTTACAGCTACGGCAAAAGCAGCAATCGAAGCTGCTGGTGGTGAGGCTGTAACTTTATAATACGTTAACTTTATGAAGAAGTTTATTGAATCCATTAAGAGTGTTTGGAAAATTGAAGAGTTGAAAAACCGTATCGTTTTCACCTTAGGCTTGCTTTTGGTATATCGATTCGGGGCTCACGTCACACTTCCAGGTATTGATGCCAATCAGTTAGCCAACTTGGCGGGTCAAACCGATCAAGGCTTGGGATCTATTTTGGACATGTTTACCGGAGGTGCCTTCTCTAAAGCATCGGTTTTTGCTTTAGGTATTATGCCTTACATCTCTGCATCAATTGTTGTTCAATTAATGGGGATTGCAATTCCGTATCTTCAAAAGTTACAGAAGGATGGCGAAAGCGGTCGTAAAAAGTTAAATCAAATTACCCGTTGGTTAACCATAGGGATTACCTTATTGCAAGGGCCAGGGTATATTTACAACCTTTACCAAACCATTCCTTCCAGTGCCTTTTTACTTGGATTTGATTCATTTGCATTCTTATTCTCATCGGTGTTAATCTTAACGACAGGTACAATTTTTGCCATGTGGTTGGGAGAAAAAATTACCGATAAAGGAATAGGAAACGGAATCTCATTGTTAATCATGGTCGGAATTTTAGCGCGTTTACCACAAGCACTAATTCAAGAATTTTCATCTCGTGTTACAAATAATAATGGAGGGCCGATGTTGTTGGTTTTCGAAATTATTATTTGGTTATTGGTGATTATCGCTTGTGTCTTGTTGGTTATGGCGGTTCGTAAAATTCCGGTGCAATATGCACGCCGAACAACTACAGGTGATTTTGAACAAGATGCCAACGGAGGAAATCGTCAATGGATTCCATTGAAATTGAATGCCTCTGGTGTAATGCCAATCATTTTTGCACAAGCAATTATGTTTATTCCCGGTGTTGTGGCTGGTTTGTCAAAATCCGATGTTTCCCAATCCATTGCCGGTACTTTCAGTAATATCTTTGGATTATGGTATAATGTTGTTTTTGCTTTGCTAATCATCATTTTCACTTATTTCTACACCGCAATTACAGTCCCAACCAACAAAATGGCTGACGACTTGAAACGTAGTGGTGGTTTTATTCCTGGCGTGAAACCCGGTGTTGAAACTTCCGATTACTTAGACCGTATTATGTCTTTGATCACGTTCCCTGGTTCGTTATTCCTAGCGTTGATTGCTATATTCCCTGCGATTGTAGTGAGTATGGATGTGCAACAGTCTTGGGCCATGTTTTACGGTGGAACTTCGTTGATTATTATGGTAGGTGTTGCCATCGATACAATTCAACAGATCAATACGTATCTTTTGAATCAACACTATGACAGTTTGATGAAAAGTGGTAAAAATAGAAAAGCAGTAGCTTAATTTTTATGGCAAAACAATCAGCAATAGAACAAGACGGATCCATCATTGAAGCATTATCCAATGCGATGTTCCGAGTAGAGTTAGAAAACGGGCATGTTGTAATTGCTCATATTTCCGGTAAAATGCGCATGCATTACATCAAATTGTTGCCTGGCGACAAAGTGAAATTGGAAATGAGTCCTTACGATTTATCCAAAGCAAGAATCACTTACAGATACTAAAGTTATTAAAAAATGAAAGTAAGAGCATCAGTTAAAAAAAGAAGCGCAGAATGTATCATTGTGCGTCGTAAAGGAAGATTGTACGTTATTAATAAAAAGAATCCTAGATTTAAACAAAGACAAGGATAATTATGGCAAGAATAGCAGGGGTAGATATACCTAAAAATAAAAGAGGGGTAATTGCTTTAACCTATATCTTCGGAATTGGTAAAAGCAGAGCTAGCGAAATTTTAGCAAAAGCTAATGTTAGCGAAGACAAAAAAGTTCAAGATTGGAATGATACCGAAATCGGAGCAATCCGTGAAGCGGTTTCCTACTTCAAAATTGAAGGAGAATTACGTTCAGAAACTTCCTTAAACATCAAACGTTTAATGGATATTGGATGTTACCGTGGAATCCGTCACAGATCAGGACTTCCTTTACGCGGTCAACGTACTAAAAACAATTCTCGAACTAGAAAAGGTAAGCGCAAAACTGTTGCTAACAAGAAGAAAGCAACTAAATAATAAGTAGTATGGCTAAAGCAAATACAAAAAAACGCAAAGTAATTGTTGAATCATCTGGTGAAGCTCATATTAACGCTACTTTCAACAATATCATCATTTCGTTAACCAACAAAAAAGGAGAAGTAATTTCTTGGTCTTCTGCCGGTAAAATGGGATTCCGTGGTTCTAAAAAGAACACGCCTTACGCTGCGCAAATGGCTGCAGAAGATTGCTCAAAAGTAGCCTTGGAAGCGGGTTTAAAGAAAGTGAAGGTATATGTTAAAGGGCCAGGTAACGGTAGAGAATCTGCTATTCGTTCTATCCACAATGGAGGAATTGAAGTTACCGAGATCATTGATGTTACACCAATGCCTCACAACGGTTGTCGTCCACCGAAAAGACGTCGCGTATAATTTTAAAGTATAACTCGGATAGAACTCAGATTATCGGAGGATTTGACCTGAATTCATAATCTCTATCCCAAATAAAAAGTAAAATGGCAAGATATACTGGTCCAAAAACTAAAATCGCTCGTAAATTTGGTGAAGCGATCTTCGGAGACGATAAAGCCTTCGAAAAAAGAAATTACCCTCCAGGACAACATGGTTTGGCTAAAAAGAGAGGTAAAAAATCAGAATATGCAGTACAGTTGATGGAAAAGCAAAAAGCGAAGTACACGTACGGTATTTTGGAAAAACAATTCCGTAACCTATACGAAAAAGCATCTGCGGCTTCTGGGGTAACGGGTGAAATCCTTTTACAATTGTGCGAAGCGCGTTTAGATAACGTTGTGTACCGTATGGGTATCGCTTCTTCGCGTCGTGCAGCACGTCAAATCGTTTCTCACCGTCACATTACCGTTAATGGTGAAGTGGTAAACATCCCTTCGTACCACTTAAAACCTGGCGATAAAATTGCGGTACGTGAGAAATCAAAATCATTAGAATCAATCGAACGTTCATTAGCTAACTCCTCAGCTGTTTACGAGTGGATTACTTGGAACAACGATACTAAAGAGGGAACTTTTGTTTCTGTCCCTGCCAGAATTCAAATTCCTGAGAATATCAAAGAACAATTGATCGTAGAGTTGTACAACAAATAATAACTGACACCTGTCGAAATTATGGCATTATTTAATTTTCAAAAACCAGACAAAGTAATCATGATCGATTCTACCGATTTTGAAGGTAAGTTTGAATTCAGACCTTTAGAACCAGGATATGGATTGACTGTGGGTAACGCACTGCGTCGCGTGTTGCTATCCGCTTTAGAAGGTTACGCAATTACTTCTGTAAGAATCGAGGGTGTTGAGCATGAGTTTTCAACGATCTCTGGTGTTGTGGAAGATGTAACCGAAATCGTTTTGAATTTGAAGCAAGTACGTTTCAAACGTCAAATCGAAGATATCGATAATGAGTCGGTAACTGTTTCCTTGACTGGAAAAGACCAAATTACTGCGGGTGATTTTCAAAAATTCATCTCCGGTTTCCAGGTTTTAAATCCAGAATTGGTAATCTGCAACCTTGATTCTAAAGTTAATTTCAATATTGAATTAACTATCGAAAAAGGTCGTGGATATGTTCCCGCCGAAGAAAATAAAAAACAAAATGCTCCATTCGGTACGATCTATATTGACTCTATCTTTACCCCAGTAGTCAATGTGAAATATGCCATCGAAAACTTCCGTGTGGAACAAAAAACCGACTACGAAAAGTTAGTTTTCGAAATCAAAACCGACGGTTCAATCAATCCGAAAGATGCTTTAACAGAAGCAGCTAAAGTTTTGATCCACCATTTTATGCTTTTCTCTGACGAGCGTATTACGTTGGAAGCTGACGAAATTGCACAAACCGATACGTATGATGAAGAATCACTTCACATGCGTCAGTTGTTAAAAACAAAATTGGTCGATATGGACTTGTCTGTTCGCGCCCTTAACTGTTTGAAAGCAGCTGAAGTGGAAACCCTTGGCGATTTGGTTTCGTTTAACAAACATGATTTGATGAAATTCCGCAACTTCGGTAAAAAATCGTTGACCGAATTGGATGAGTTGGTAGCCAACAAAAACCTAACGTTCGGAATGGATTTATCAAAATATAAATTGGATAAAGACTAGTGCTTTATTGCGTAAAAAGATTTTAAAATGAGACACGGAAAAAAAGTAAATCACTTAAGTAGACAAAGCGGACACAGAAAGTCTATGTTGGCGAATATGGCTTGTTCTTTAATTGAGCACAAACGTATCAACACGACGGTTGCGAAAGCGAAAGCACTAAAAGTATTCGTTGAACCATTGATCACTAAATCAAAAGAAGATTCTACCCACAATCGTCGTATCGTTTTCTCTTATTTGAGAAATAAATATGCCGTTACAGAATTGTTCCGAGATGTAGCTGCAAAAGTTGGTGATCGTCCAGGAGGATATACTCGTATTATCAAATTGGGTAACCGTTTGGGAGATAACGCTGATATGGCGATGATCGAATTGGTAGACTTCAACGAATTGTACAACGGAGGTAAAAAAGAGGAGAAAAAAGCAAAAAGCCGTCGTGGTGGTAAAGCTAAAAAAGCTGAAACTGCTGCTCCTGCTGCCGAAACTGCTCCTGAAGCACCTCAAGCAAGTACTGAAGAAACCGCTGAAAATGCAGAATAATTCAATTTTTGAATTAATAATAATAAAGGATGAACCTTCGGGTTTGTCCTTTTTTTTTGTTTAAAAAGTTTGATAAAAGAATTTTTCCATCCCAAAGTGAAATCCTAATTTTGCCCACAACAACACAACACTATGAAATATACCACTCGCCCTCAAGCCCTTTTGCTACTCGCAGACGGAACACTTTTTTACGGAAAATCCATTGGAATTTCGGGAACTACTTTTGGTGAAGTTTGCTTCAATACCGGAATGACAGGATATCAAGAGGTTTTTACCGACCCTTCGTATTTCGGTCAAATTATGGTGACCACCAATGCGCATATCGGAAATTATGGGGTAAATGCTTCGGAAGTCGAATCTGATCAAATTATGATCTCGGGCTTGGTGTGTAAAAATTTTAGTTTCACCCACTCGCGTCCCGATTCGGAAAGTGATTTGTTTACCTATTTTGAAAAACAAAATGTCGTCGCTATTTCCGATGTTGATACCCGAGCTTTGGTAAGTTATATTCGTGACCATGGCGCTCAAAATGCTGTAATTTGTACCGATGGAACTCCCGTCGACGAACTCAAACGCCAATTGGCTTTAGTGCCTGATATGAAAGGATTAGAGTTAGCGTCCAAAGTTTCTGCAACACAACCGTATACTTTTGGAGATGCTGATGCAACCTATCATATAGCCGCTTTAGATTTGGGGATTAAACGCAATATCCTTCGAAATTTAGCGCAAAGGGATTGTTGTATCCATGTGTTTCCTTATGATACCCCCTTTGAAACTTTAGCGGCCATACAGCCCGACGGTTTCTTTTTGTCCAACGGACCTGGTGATCCTGATCCCTTAGTGCAAGTACAAGAAACCGCTCGACAGATGATTACTGCTGAAAAACCGGTGTTTGGGATATGTTTAGGTCACCAAATTCTTGCTTTGGCCAATGGTGTACCCACCTATAAAATGTTTAATGGACATCGGGGGATTAATCATCCCGTGATGAATATGCTTACGGGGAAAGGGGAGATTACCTCACAAAATCACGGCTTTGCAGTCGATCGCGAAGCCTTAGAAAACCATCCTGATTTGGAAATAACCCATTATCATCTCAACGATCAAACCGTTGCAGGGATGCGTATGAAGTCGAAACCCTGTTTTTCAGTGCAATACCATCCCGAAGCAAGTCCAGGGCCACACGATGCCTCCTATTTGTTTGATCAATTTATAGAAGCGATTCAGCAATCAAAATCTGTTACCGCTTAATCATTATTGGTGAATTTTTCGTAAAGATCTTCAAATTCAATATTGTTTTTTAAGAATTGACTGTTTGTAACGTACCAGCGGTTCACTAACTCACTTTTTTTGACTTGTATCGTATAGAGCGTGTCAAAAAAAGTGTTTTTTATTTCGTTAAAACGGCGTACTTCCGCGTTATAATCTTCAACTTTAATAGAAGAGTTGTTTTCAAGAAAATTCGTTTTAATTTTTTGAAAATCTTCATAAACAGTCACATATTGCTGAAAAAGGGGGAGTATCGTTTCGTTTTGACTTTTAATAAAATGGATAAACTCAACATTCGCTTCTATTAAGCTTTGATCCTCATAATCATTTTTATATAATTCCGTTTTCAACAACGACTCCTGTAATACGCCACTCATAAAGGTTATGCTTTCTTGTACTTGGTCAAGTGAACGAAATTTTAATAACGCCATTAATTTGTCGTCTAATACGTTGATTTTGTAAAAGATAAGATTTTGATACGCATTATACTCAAAAACATTCCTTTTGTTAAAACTGCGGATATGAATACGATGCTTTAATCCAAATGCCTTCTTGGCCGTTTCATATGCTAAAATATCTTTGTAATAAGTCGCAATTTGATGTTCTTTGTATGCAAAATTTTTGAAAATATCGGCATAATCTAAACCACTTTGTTGTGCATAGTCATTTAATTTGAGGGACTTGTTTTTGAGTAATTCAATGGTTTTAGTATTCATTTGGATGAAAGCATCCCGTAAAGCCACATCGCCATCGATACCAATGTCATTCCGCAAAAGATTCTCATTGATATCTTCCAATTTGTTGTAAATCCGTTCCATCGTAGCACTAATCCTTGAGTCCGGCGTAAAATCAATAATGGATTTTGAATATTCCATCAAGGATTCCTTGACAAACAATTCATTTTTTCCAAAATCATTAATATAGGCTTTGGCATTGCGATAATGTTGCCCCATCATCAGCGAGGAACAAAAACATAGGAGTAACATCGATTGGAGGCGTAGGGTTTTCATGTTTTCACTTGTTTTAGATAAAAAACGGTATAAAAATACAAACTGACAATTAGCTGTGCAATTTTATACTCGATAAAAATACAAAAAAACACGATAAATCAATGTTAAATATACAAAATGTAAGAAAATACTTTAAAATAAATTATTTAGAATCTACCTTGCTTCCCTTGCTTTTTTTTCCGACTCGCAATCGATTGAGTTTATAAGTTTTTGAGTAATTCAAACTTTGGTTTCCCTTGATTCTTTAATTTTGTAAAAAGAATATTGCATAACTATTAAATTCCTATTAGCATGAGTATTATCATTAAAGTACATGCGCGTCAAATTTTAGACTCTCGTGGAAATCCTACAATTGAAGTGGATGTCGTAACCGAAAATGGTGTTTTAGGCCGCGCTGCCGTTCCTAGTGGCGCTTCAACCGGGGAACATGAAGCGGTTGAGTTACGTGACGGCGGTAAAAATTACCTTGGAAAAGGCGTTTTGAAAGCTGTTGAAAATGTCAATACCAAAATTGCCCCTGAACTCGTTGGGACTTCTGTATTTGAGCAAAATAGTATCGATAAAACCATGATCGCCTTGGATGGAACGGCCAACAAATCCAATTTAGGGGCCAATGCTATTTTAGGGGTTTCTTTAGCGGTGGCCAAAGCGGCTGCCAACGAATTGGGTTTGCCTTTGTATCGTTATGTGGGAGGCGTTTCTGCGCATACTTTACCTGTGCCGATGATGAATATCATTAACGGAGGATCACACTCTGATGCGCCTATCGCTTTCCAAGAGTTTATGGTTATGCCGGTTAAAGCGAAGTCGTTTACGCACGCGATGCAAATGGGAACGGAAATTTTCCATCATCTGAAAAAAGTGTTACACGACCGTCATCTTTCTACTGCTGTGGGTGATGAAGGTGGATTCGCGCCCAACCTAGCTGGAGGTACTGAAGATGCTTTAGACTCGATAAAAGTTGCAGTTGAAAATGCAGGGTATACTTTTGGTGAAGACATCAAAATCGCATTAGACTGTGCCGCTTCTGAGTTTTATGTAAACGGTAAATACGATTATACCAAATTTGAAGGCGCGCACGGAAAAGTGCGTACTTCTGAAGAACAAGCCGATTATTTAGCTTCCTTGGCTTCTAAATATCCTATCGTATCTATTGAAGACGGGATGTATGAAGACGATTGGGACGGATGGAAAATGTTGACCGATAAAATTGGCGACAAAGTTCAATTGGTAGGCGATGATTTATTTGTAACCAATGTGGAGCGTTTAGCTACAGGTATCGAAAAAGGGATTGCCAACTCAATTTTGGTGAAGGTAAACCAAATTGGAACATTATCTGAAACCATTGCAGCAGTAACCATGGCCCATAATGCAGGGTATACGTCTGTAATGTCGCATCGTTCTGGAGAAACCGAAGATACTACGATTGCCGATTTAGCCGTAGCACTCAATTGCGGACAAATCAAAACGGGTTCAGCTTCCCGCTCCGATCGTATGGCCAAATACAATCAATTGTTACGCATCGAGGAGGAATTGGCAGAAACTGCTTATTTCCCTGGTGAAAAAGCCTTTAAACAACGATAAGTTAGTTTTGATTTCATAAACAAGCCCCATCACAATATTTGATGGGGCTTTTTTTATTCAAATTCTCGACTTGTCCCCGCAATTGCTCATTGATGTGAAGTGCATGTGAAGATTTGATTATCTTTGATTTCTTACTTAAAAATGCATGCGTAACGGATTTATTGTCGGTTTTTTATTTCTTTTTTTCTGGGCTGGTGCACAACCCCAGATGGCCGATAGTTTGCAACAAGTATTGCACAAAGAAAACAAACCTGTCGAGCGGTTACGTCTTTTGAATGCCTTATCCGATGCTTATAAACCCGCAGCTCCAGAGTCCATGCGAACCTATGCGTTGCAGGCTCAAAAACTAGCGGTACAATTGGCCGATCATGTTCAAGAAGGCTATGCCTTAATTAGTTTGGGGAATGCCGATGTGTTGCAGTCCAACTACAAAAGAGCACTGCGCTATTTTCAACAGGCAAAATCTATTTTTGAAACCGAGAATCAAACGTTACCCTCCGTTAAAATTGGTATGGCAAAAGCGCTCGGGAGTCTGGGAATTATCTTCTCAGAGCAAAGTAATTACACCAAAGCGCTTGAGTTTTATTTAAAAGCGGTAACCATTTATGAACAGTTAAACGAACCCGAACGATGCGCGCGTTTGTACAATAATATCGGTGTACTTTATCAATCGCAACAAGCTTATGGCAAAGCACTGACCTATTTTACAAAAACCGAAAAGTTGCTGAAAGATCCCAATGATCCTGTTTTGGGGGTTACGTATACCAATATTGGCAATGCATTGGTAGGTCAGAAACAGTATAATTGTGCCACTTCGTATTACCAAAAAGCCCGACTTATTTTAGAGAAAAATCAAGACGCCCGCGGTTTGGGGGAATTGTTCAATAATCTAGGATTGTTATACCAAAAGAAAGCTCAAAAAGCAGCTGCTATTCAAGCATGGCAATCAGCGGAGCAAACGTTTACCACTTTTGGAGAATCTTTTGGGTTGGGCGATACCTACTTTTATTTAGCTCAGTTTTGGCAAAAGGAAAATCAAACCGATAAAGCCCGTTTTTATGCCCAAAAAACCTTAGCATTGGCGCGTCAAAATGAAGTGTTGGAGCAACAAATGTTGGTCGAGAAATTGCTTAGTGAATTATCCGAAAAAGAAGGTGATCTTACGGGTGCTTTTCGTCATTATAAATTGTATACTTCACTCAAAGATAGTATTCAAAATGCGGCTTCAATTCGAAAAGGCGTTGAGGCGGAGCTTAATTTTGAATTTGACAAACGCAATTTGTTGCAAAAAGAAGCTTTGTTAAAGAAAGACTTGCTATTACAAGAAACCGCCAAGCGAAATCGCCTGCAATTGGTGTATTCAGTTTTAATTGCCGTCTTGTTATTTGGATTGGGTTTTTTGTGGTACAATCGTTTGCAAATTAAGAAAACACTGACGTTACAAAAAGAACTGGCGGAATACGAACAAAAAGCATTGCATTTACAAATGAATCCCCATTTTGTCTTCAACTGTTTGGGGTCGATTTCTAGTTTTATCGTCAATAACGGAAAAGAATCTGCGGTAAAATATTTGGCCAAATTTTCAAAATTAATGCGTTTGACGCTCGAGTTTTCAAAAGAATCCTTAATTTCGGTAGATAAAGAAATTGATGCACTTCAAAATTATTTGGAATTGGAGCAATTGCGTTTCAATTCGATATTTGATTTTACCATTGAAAAGTCGGTTGATATTGAAGATAACATGGGAATACCACCTTTGCTCATCCAGCCTTTTGTGGAAAATGCCCTGATTCACGGGATTGTGCCAAAGAAAAATGCAGGGTTGATTTCCATTCGCTTTGATTTGGCCGCTGAACAGTTGCGATGTACGATTACCGATAACGGGATTGGCATTACAGCATCACAAAAAATAAAAGACCAGTCGGTATCGGTGCATAAATCGATGGCTATCGAAATTATCCGAATGCGCTTGGAAAAAATAGCCTCCACGACAGGGAAGACTGCAGGAGTTGAAATAAAAGAATTATCCTCACAAGGGACAATAACGGGTACAGAAGTAATCTTGAGTATTCCCATTCAATTTATAGCACAATAGTATGAAAATAACCGCCCTTTTAATCGACGACGATCCAAACCTTCGCAGTGGCATGCGCGGTTTATTGTCTATGGTTGCTCCCGAGGTAGAGATTGTGGCCGAAGCCGACGATGTTGCTTCAGGAGTAGCAGCGATTGAAAAGTGGCAACCCCAAGTGTTGTTTTTAGATATCCAGCTTAACGACGGAACCGGATTTGATGTGCTTGAACATTTTACAAAAAACAATACGGTATTGCGAAGTCAAGTGGTATTTATCACCGCCCACGAGCAATATGCTGTGAAAGCTTTTCGGTTGAGTGCACTTGATTATCTGCTCAAACCGGTCGATCCGGATGAGTTGAAATCGGTAGTCGAAAAATTGAAGAAATCCCAAAACGAGTCTACGGGAATTTCGCATGTCGAACTTTTGTTGGAAAATATCAAACGGCAAACGAATAATTTTAAACGTATCGCCCTCACGAATTCCGATGGCATCCATTTGTTTGAAATCGCCGACATTATTCGCTGCGAAAGTGAAGATAACTATACTACTTTTTACATACGAAACAACAAGCCAGTCTTGGTTTCACGCACATTAAAAGAGTTTGAAGAATTATTGCGGGACCACGGATTTGTTCGAATACATCAATCGCATTTAATTAATTTAACCTTTTTGAAGAGTTATGTCAAGAAAAATGGGGGGTATGTAATTATGGCCGATCAAACCCATTTGCCCATTTCACAACGAAACAAAGAACGATTACAAGAATTGATAACCAAAACATTATAACTACGCAGGATATGAAGAAAATTTTATTCTTCTGGTTAAGCATGGGTACACTTACCCTAGGAGCACAAACGGTTGTGATTCCCGACGCTGTGTTGAAGAATAAATTGGTAAGTACTTCCTGTGCTGATTTTAATGATGATGGTATTTACGATGGAGACGTCGATGCTAATGATGATGGTGAAATTCAAGTAAGTGAAGCCCAAGTTGTATTGCGTTTAAAACTGAACAACACAAGTTTACCAAGTCCCAATGCATTTGCGGATGCCACGGGATTGAATGCTTTTACTGCTTGTCGCGAATTGAATGTCGCGTTCAATCAACTAACCCAGTTTGATGCTGTCATGCCAGCGCTTGAAATTTTAAAAATAAACAATAATGCGCTGAATTCCCTTACGCTCAATGGGCTAGGCTTTTTAAATGATTTAGATTGTTCGCAAAACAATTTGGGGGCCTTGGATTTACAGCCCGTTGCATTGTTGGAATCCCTCCGCACCGATTTTAATCCGCTGGGGTCTGTTAATTTGGAATTCACTCCCGAACTTTCATTTTTATCATTGCAAAGTTGTAGTCTTTCGGCACTTAATTTGTCGTCGACGCCAGCCCTGTTGTTTTTAAAATTATCAGATAATTCATTTACGCCAAATCTTATTGCTTTGGTTAATTTGAAAACCCTTATTGTTCGAAATATGGGGTTGCAAAATTTAGATCTATCATCAAATACGAACTTGTTGAGTGTCGATCTCAGTCAAAATAGCTTTTCTAACTTTGTGTTTCCTCTGTCACCGAGTTTAAATTCGGTCACCATTTCCAGCTGTCCAAATTTATCTTCGCTCAACCTTAATTATTTAAAAGCACTTACATTTTTAGAATGCAATAACAATCCCTCTTTACAGTTTATTTTTGCCAAAAATGGACAAGCTACCTATCAACAGCTTTCTTTAAATGGTTTGTCGGAGTTGCAATATATATGTACTGATTCTGGAGCTTTTGATGATTTTCAAACAGCACTTGGAGCTTCGACAGTACCTGTAAATGATTATTGCACTATCCCGCCGGGAGGTAATTACAATACGATACGCGGAACGGCTCGATGGGATACGGCTCAAAATGGATGTGATTCAAATGATTTTCCTGTTCGTTATTTAAAACTCAAAGTTGAAGGGGGAGCTAATTACGCTACGTTTAGTGCTAACGATGGTTCATATACATTATTTCCTAATACTGGAGTTAATTACACACTTTCTCCTTGGGTTGAAAATACAGCCAACACTACAGTTACTCCATCACAACAAACGATAACTTTTTCTCAAGTCAATGGTCAAGAGCAAGTTGTTGATGTTTGTTTGGCGCCCAACGGAGTGTATCATGATATAGAAGTGGCTGTGGCTCCGTTGTATTTGTTTCAGCCAGGGATTACCAATACATTGGTTGTAGTCCTTCGCAATAAAGGCAATCAAGTGTCCAATGGAACTTTTTCGTTGAATTATGATGCTTCACGCTGTACTTATCTCAATGCAACAGTTGCTCCTAGTCAGACTGGGGGAGGGCTTGTAACGTGGAATTACACGGGGTTACAGCCTTGGGCGACTCAAACGGTTTATGTACAATTGGCCGTAAATGGGGAAACCGATGCGACTCCTGTATTGGTAGGCGATATCTTATCTTTTCAAACGACCGTCAGTCCCAGCGATACTGATCAACAACCTGTAGATGATACATTTGTCATTGAACAGCCTGTAATTGACTCTTTTGAACCCAACTCTTTATTGTGTTTACAAGGGCCACAGTTGCCCACTGCAGCTATTGGATCGTATTTACATTACATGATTAACTTTGAGAATACAGGAGCTTCTCAAGCAGCTCAAGTTGTAGTTCGTTTAGAGATAAATGGGTCCGAATTTGATATAGATTCTTGGCAAATTCTCGATACCTCTGCACCTACAGTGGTTCGTCAAAAAGATGCGTTGATTGATATCTTTTTCCCTAATTTACAAATTGATACAGGAGGTCATGGCAATGTGTTGATGAGGATTCGATCTAAAAATTCTTTAGGGAATGGAGATACTGTAAATAACCGTGCTGACATTTTCTTTGACTATAATCTTCCTTTAAATACGGGCATTACCCAAACGGTCTATCAAGATTTAAGTCTGCCTGAAACCGCTGATTATGTGGGGATAACAATAGCTCCAAATCCTGTTGTTGATTTGTTGAGCATTAATGCATCGGCGAAGATTAAAAAAATTGAAGTGTACGACAGCCAAGGACGTTTGTTACAAATTCGATACGCACAAGGACTACAAGAAACGCTAGATTTTCAACAAAAAGCTTCAGGTGTATATTGGATAAAAGTTGATACTGAAAACGGAAGTGCCGTAAAAAAACTGATTAAGAACTAATTTATTTAGTACTTTTTTTCATCTCTTTCTGTATGTACAATCGCTAATTTGTAGTCTATAATTCAGCTATACCAATCTTGCAAAATTTATTATTTATTTAACGAAAACGTTGGATATTTTCCTTTTTAGTTCGTGGTTAATTCCCTAATTTTGTTAAATTATTATTTATCAGATTTAATTTCCTATTTATATTATGTCAAAAACAGCGATATTAGAAATTGATGGCAAAAAGTATGAGTTTCCCATGATTGTCGGAAGCGAAAATGAAGCCGCCATTGACATCGAAAAGTTACGTGCTTTAACGGGGGCTATTACGTTGGATCCAGGGTACAAAAATTCAGGTTCTTGTGAGAGTAAAATCACTTTTCTCGATGGGGAAGAAGGAATTCTTCGTTACCGAGGTTATGCCATTGAAGAGTTGGCCGAAAAGGCAAGTTTTTTAGAGGTTTCCTATTTGTTGATTTTCGGTGAACTTCCTACCCGTTCTCAACTCAATCAATTTGAAGACGACATTCGTAAATACACCTTGGTCAATGAGGAAATGAAAAACATCATCGATGGGTTTCCAAAAACCGCGCACCCTATGGGTGTTTTGGCTTCCTTGACCAGTGCATTAACAGCTTTCAACCCCAAGTCGGTTGATCCCCATGATGACAAAGAAATGTACATCGCTGTTTGTAAAACCATGGCGAAGTTTATCGTGATTGCTACTTGGACCTATCGTAAATCCATGGGGTTTCCGTTGAATTATTATGACAATACGAAAGGCTATGTAGAAAATTTCATGCGATTAATGTTTGAATTACCAACCGGTCCCTATCAATCGGATAAGGTAATTGTGGAAGCTTTGGATAAGTTATTCATTTTGCATGCTGATCACGAACAAAACTGTTCGACCTCAACGGTACGTATTGTTGGTTCATCGCATGCGGGATTGTTTGCTTCTATTTCTGCTGGAGTTTCTGCTTTATGGGGTCCTTTACACGGAGGAGCCAATCAAGCTGTTTTGGAAATGTTAGAACAAATTAACAAAGATGGTGGAGATGTGGCCAAATATGTGCTTAAAGCCAAGGATAAAGATGATCCGTTCCGATTAATGGGCTTTGGACATCGCGTTTACAAAAATTTTGATCCTCGTGCTAAGATTATCAAAAAAGCGGCAGATGAAGTGTTGTCAAAGTTAGGTGTTGATGACCCGCTATTGGATATCGCTAAACAATTGGAAAAAGTAGCTTTAGAAGATGATTATTTCAAATCACGCAATTTATATCCTAATGTCGATTTCTATTCCGGTATTATTTACCGTGCTTTAGGGATACCTACAGAAATGTTTACGGTAATGTTCGCCATTGGACGTTTACCAGGATGGATAGCCCAATGGAAAGAAATGCGTATCAATAAAGAACCTATCGGAAGACCACGTCAAGTATACACAGGGTATGCTTTACGTCCCTTTGTTCCAGTAGATCAACGATAATAAAATTGAAGACTCTCCTTTTGGGGAGTTTTTTTTGCGCCTTATATTTATTTGTAAGAAAAATATTATATAAAACACAAAAAAATGCTTATAAACGATTATATTAGTTTTTAGTCGTTATTTTTAAAAACATTCGATAATTTAGTGCAACAAAACACACAGAAACATAGGTCAAACTTAATTTAAATTATCATGTAAAAAAAGAACCCCAAACATTAACCTACCCCACTTCAAACTAATGCCTATGGAAACGAAAAGAATTACCTCATGGTGGGCGTGCCTTGCCCTCGGCACCCCTTTTATGTTCTTCGCACAAACACCTCCTCTGAACAATACGTTTCAAGGACAACAAACTGGAACCAACAATGTTGGAAGCTACAATGCCGGTTTTGGATTTTTTACACTTACAAACAACGGCGGTCAAAGTAACGCTGGATTTGGAAACAACGTTTTAACCCTCTCGAAAGGGAGCTTCAACTGTGCTTTTGGTAATGGAGCCCTAGCGAATAATGATACCGGTGAACTAAACGTGGCTATTGGTACGCGTGCACTTGAAAACAATTTCACAGGCAATCGAAATGTGGCCATAGGCCACCGAAGTATGGGAAATGAAGTCAATCCTGGTTCAAATAATACAGCCGTTGGCTTTGGTAGTTTATTTAGTACCTATGGTAGTGGAAATGTCGCGTTAGGAAGTATGACTCCACGACACATGACTTCTGGTAATGGTAATATTTTTATAGGAAATGAAACTGCGGTAAATTTGCTCACAGGCGATAATAACGTGATTCTTGGTCGTGTTTCAGTATCTACTGATCCTACAACATCTATTATCGCTGGAAACAATCTTGATCGAAGCATGATCTTTGCTGATGGGGCAGGTAATCAACGCATCTTTGTTTCCTCTGCTGGAAATATCGGATTAGGATTAGGAAACAATGTAATCCCAAACAACCGTTTGGATGTCAATGGGGGTGTTGTCATTGGTCGTAATTACACCTCGCGTAGTTGGCCAACCCCTACAGCTGGATTTACAGCACCTGCCAACGGACTTTTAGTAGAGGGTCGTGTTGGGTTTGGAACTGCTACACCTGGGAATCGTTTGGAAATTGCTCAAGGAACAACCGGTGCTTCTGGATTGCGTTTTACCAATCTTACCAGTGCTTTTGTGCCTACGAATACCACATTCAGCGATAAATTCTTAACCGTTAATGCAGCAGGTGATGTGGTATTAGAACGGATTCCATCCTTTTCAATATCCAATCAATTGCAATCCAATCAAAATACGTTACAGAGTAATGTCAATGGGATAACTACCTCAACGCCAATAATTAATTCGGTTTCTACCGTCATCAATGAAGGCAACCAATTGGTTACTATCATCAACGGGGTTCCCAGTGCGCCAGTGACTTTACCCATTCCATCTTATATAGACACCGATGCCCAAACTTTGGCGTTGAACGGACAAGTACTTTCGATTTCCAATGGGAACTCGGTTACTCTGCCCGTCGATGGCGATTCGAATGCAACCAATGAGTTGCAAACCTTAACGCAAAACGGCAATACAGTAACCCTTTCTAATGGTGGAGGTTCGTTTACGTTGCCTGTGGATACGG